>JAESPR010000057.1 GCA_016765685.1 Colwellia sp.
CTTGCCAGTGCCGTTGAAAATACTGGCTTAGCCGCTATGATAGCGAGTGGTATTGAACAACTGCTTGATGGTCGAAGTGTCTATTTAGCGCTGGTGGCAATATTTATTATAACCTTGTTAATGACCGAATTAATCACTAATAGCGCAGCAGCAGCGTTAACGTTTCCAATCGCTTATAACATCGCTTTAGGTTTAGGGGTAGACCCCATTCCTTTTGTAATGGCGGTAGCTTTTGCCGCAAGCGGTTCATTTATTAGCCCTTATGGTTATCAAACTAATGTAATGGTGTATAACGCGGGAAATTATCAACTAACCGACTTTGTTAAATTTGGTTTGCCTATTTCGATTATTTATAGCATAACGGTATTGGTGATGATCCCTTTAGTTTTTCCTTTTAAATAAATTTATAGCTTTACACCTCTTATATTAACAATGTTTAAAATAATACTTTAAAAACAAAAGAGTACTACATGAAAACCGAAAATACTGTTTGGCATGAACAACATATCTCTAAAGAACAGCGGGCTAGTTTGAAAAAACAACAGCCCTGTTTGCTTTGGTATACCGGCTTAAGTGGCTCAGGAAAATCAACAGTAGCCAACGCGGTTGATGCTTTATTATTTAAACTAGGTTGTCATAGTTACTTACTTGATGGCGATAACGTCCGTCATGGTCTGAATGGTGATTTAGGCTTTAGTGATGAGGCACGTATTGAAAATATTCGCCGCATTAGTGAAGTATCTAAATTGTTTCTTGATGCAGGTTTAATCGTTTCCACCGCGTTTATTTCACCGTTTGCACAAGATAGAGCCAGTGCACGAGCTAAGCTTGAGTCAGGTGAGTTTATCGAAGTTTACATTGATACACCGATCAATGTTTGTGAGCAGCGCGACCCCAAAGGCTTATATAAAAAAGCCCGTGCAGGTGAAATTAAAGACTTTACCGGCATTGATTCTACTTATGATGTGCCAAATAACCCTGAAATTCATGTCAAAACAGCAGAGCAATCAATTCAGGCATGCGCCGAGCAAATTGTAAGTTATCTGGCTGAACAAGGATTTATCTCTATAGAAACTACTAACAGTAACAACATCTAAGGAGGGACTATGCATTACGATGTATTTAATGGCGACGCCGATGGCATTATTGCTTTATTACAGCTGCGCTTATCACAGGCAAAACCTTACCCTCAAGATTCAATCTTAATTACTGGCGTTAAGCGTGATATTAGTTTACTTAAAAATGTTGATGTTAATCAAGCCACTTCGGTTACGGTATTAGATATATCCCTAGATAAAAATAATGAAGCCTTGGTTAACTTGCTAGAAAAAGAAGTGCAGGTTTTTTATGTTGATCACCACCGAGCGGATGATATTCCACAATCTGATTTTTTAACTAGTTTAATTGATACTGACGCTAATATTTGTACTAGTTTGTTGGTTAATAAGTACCTTAATGGTGAGTTGGTTTATTGGGCTATTGCCGCTGCCTTTGGCGATAATATGAACGTGTCGGCACAAACATTAGCGGAGAGAGAAAACTTATCCACGGCTCAGCAGGGACTGTTAAAAGAGCTAGGTATTTATATTAATTACAATGGTTACGGTCGTAGTGTTGAAGATTTACATTTTCATCCGGCGCAATTATTAGAAAAACTATCAAGTTACTCTGACCCCTTTGATTTGATTGATGACACAGATTCGATTTTTCATCAACTTAAGGCGGCTTATTTGGCTGATATGGCAAAAGCTAAAAACGCTGTTGTGTTAGTTGAGAATAAACAATTAACTGCGGTGCAATTAGCTGATGAGTCATGGGCTAGGCGAGTCAGTGGTGTTTTTGGTAACGAGCTTGCTAATGCTTCGCCAGATAAAGCGCATGTGGTTGTGACTATAAACAAGAGCGCTGACAATTCAGAAGAAACTTATACCATCAGTCTTAGAGCGCCATTAAATAACAAACAAGGCGCAGCGGAATTATGTACTAGTTTCCCTACTGGCGGTGGTAGAGCCGCGGCTGCGGGAATAAATGCTTTACCCGCAGAAATGCTTGGCGATTTCTTCGCGCGCGTGGCAGAATATTATAAATAAAGTTACAAGTTACAAGTTACAAGTTACAAGTTACAAGTAGCAAGAAATAAAGGAAATCTTATGAGTTTATTAATAACTGGCGGTACAGGATATATTGGCAGTCATACTGTCGTTGAGCTACAAGCTTTAGCTGCTAATGAAACAGCAAGCCAAGATATTGTCATTGTTGATGATTTGTCCAACTCTTCTACTAAAGTTCTCGATAGAATTAAGCAAATCACCAATAAAACCGTTACCTTTATCAAGGNCGATATCTGTGATTATGATGCGATGAATGCGGTGTTTGAACAGCATGATATTGACGCGGTAATACACTTTGCCGGGCATAAAGCGGTTGGCGAGTCGAATGAGAAACCGCTTAGCTATTATTATAACAATGTTTCAGGCACAGTAATTTTGTTACGCGTAATGGCTGAGCATAATGTTAAAAAATTAGTTTTTAGTTCTTCCGCTACTGTTTATGGTGATAATGAGTCACCGTTAAATGAAACTATGCCAACATCGGCGACTAATCCTTATGGGCAAACTAAGCTGATGGTTGAACATATTTTATTTGACCTAGCCAAAAGTGATAGTGATTGGTCAATAGCCTGTTTACGTTATTTTAATCCTATAGGCGCTCATCATTCTGGTTTAATTGGTGAAAACCCAAATGGCATTCCTAATAACTTATTGCCCTATGTTGCACAGGTTGCGGTTGGTCGGTTGGCGCAATTACAAGTGTTTGGTGATGATTATGATACCGTAGATGGTACCGGTGTTCGTGACTATATTCACGTAGTTGACCTAGCGCAAGGTCATGTTAAAGCGTTGCAAAACCTAGATAAAATATCAGGCTGTAAAGCGATTAATTTAGGTACAGGTAACGGTACTTCGGTACTTGAAATAGTCAACACTTTCAAAGAAATTAGTGGTCAAGAGATACCTTATAAAATAGTACCTAGACGTGCAGGAGATTTAGCAACGGTATATGCCAATGCTGATTTAGCGAATGAACTGCTTGGCTGGCAAGCGACTAGGGATTTACATACTATGATTGAAGATACATGGCGTTGGCAGTCGAAAAATCCGCAAGGGTTTTAAACGTTACATACAAAAGTTGAAATAAAAAACGAAGCCTTGTTATACCAATCAGATTAATTAATGGTTCAAATTTTAATGAGGGTAAATTTTCAAGAACAAGGCGCTTGATTGAATAAGAGCTAGCTATTAGGATTGAAAGCAACAATGTTATTGGGTATTTTAGCCATTTAAAAAGATCACTTAGTTAGTCTGGTTGGTATAACAAGGTTTCGTTTTTTTTGTTTATCGGTTTGCTGATTTTTATCAGGTTAACAGGCTTTGTTCATCAGCCCAAGCTAACGCTTCATTATAATGTTGAACGGCTTGTTCTTTATCCAGTTTAAGTTTTTCCATAACGACATTAGTTTTATCCCATTGGGCATGTTCAATAAATTCAACTAACTTGATAATAGCGGCCATCACGCCTTTTCGGGTTA
Organism: Colwellia sp.; assembly: GCA_016765685.1. Taxonomy (GTDB): domain Bacteria; phylum Pseudomonadota; class Gammaproteobacteria; order Enterobacterales; family Alteromonadaceae; genus Colwellia. The sequence continues at coordinate 3,590 of JAESPR010000057.1, forward strand.
GTAATGGGTCTTTTATGTCGCTTGCTAAGGGAAGTTTATTCAGCACTACTTCCAGCTCTTCATCTAAAATGGCATCTATCATAGATAACAAACCGATTAAAAAAGCAATAGAATCGTCTAATTGAGATTTCATATCATGAACAACAAGCTCACAAAATTTAGCACGAGTCATCGCGAGTTTAATTAATTCAGTTGGTTTATCAGGATTGGCAGTGACAGCAAACATTAAACCAAGAAAACGTTTAAGTTCGCCTGAGCCTAATATAACTAACGCTTGTTTGATAGTTGATACTTCACTGCGACGTTTGAAAATGGCAGAGTTGGCATAACGCAGTAATTTATATGACAAGGAAACATCACGCTCAAACACACTGGTAATGCTGGCAAGATCTAACTCTGGTTTTGATGTTTCATACAAAAGTTCAGCCATAGCAAGCTGTGATGGAGATAAGTTTTTTGTTTTTACCATTTCAGGTTTAGCAAAAAAGAAACCTTGAAAATATTTAAAACCTAGTTGCTGTGCTTGATCGTATTCCTGATAAGTTTCTACTTTTTCTGCTAACAGATCAATATGGGGGTGATTTTTAATTGCATGAATAATTTTTTGCATTGTATCAGCATTGGTTTTTTGAATGTCTATTTTAAGAATTTGAATAAAAGGATAAAAATGCGCCCAAACACTTTGGTGCTCGTAATCATCAAGTGCAATGGTATAACCTTTGCTGTGTAAGTCTTTACATAAACCGAGTAATTTTTTACCCGGTTTAACGGTTTCTAAAACTTCCACTACCACTTCTTCATTGGTTAACATTTCTGGATAACCTTGGCTTAAGGTTTCTAGGGTAAAGTTGATAAAGGCGGGTTTATTGTTGGTAAATTCACTTATGCCCATATTGAACTTACTGGCTTCAATCATTTTACTGGTGGCTTCATCGCCATCTATATCAGGAAAAACATTATCAATACTGTCGCGAAAAAGTAATTCATAAGCATAGAGGTTTTTATTAATATCTAAAATAGGTTGTCTGGCAGCGTAAAAGTACATAGTTTGAGCAAGATCTTGTTAATAAAAACAGTTATTAATAAATATAACCTTTCTGCTTGAAGATGCAAGATTGAGTATGCATTTATTATAGTTATTAAGTGTGTGTACTACTGGGCTAAAGATTTTTCGACTAAGCTTTATTTTTAGTGGCTTTCTTGCTAGCGTAACAGGGCATTTTTTTATTCAAATAATAACAATTTAAGGGGAAACGTTTGGAGTTTGGTACGTTAATTTCACTGGCATTATATTTCATGCTTATGTTAGCTATTGGTTTATATGCCTATAAAAAATCGACCAGTGATGTTTCAGGTTATATGTTAGGTGGACGCAGCTTGAGTCCCAGCGTAGCCGCGCTTTCTGCGGGTGCATCAGACATGAGTGGTTGGATGTTAATGGGCTTGCCCGGTGCCATGTACCTTTCAGGGTTGAGCAGTTTGTGGATTGCTATTGGTTTGGTTATTGGCGCTTTTTTAAATTACCTTATTGTCGCGCCTCGCTTGAGAACTTATACCGAATTGGCGAATGATTCAATTACCTTACCGGATTTTTTTGAAAATCGCTTCAAAGATAACTCGCGTTTATTAAGAGTGGTTTCTTCTGTTGTTATTGTGGTGTTTTTTACGCTTTATACGTCAAGTGGGCTTGTTGCTGGCGGTAAGTTATTTGAAAGCTCATTTGGATTAAATTATGAGGTCGGTTTATATGTTACCGCTGGGGTAGTGGTAGCGTATACGCTCTTTGGCGGTTTTTTAGCGGTGAGCTTAACTGACTTTGTTCAAGGTTGTATTATGTTTATCGCCTTGGTATTAGTGCCGGTAGTGACTATTAATGAAGTTGGTGGTTTAAGTGCAATGCACGCGAGTATTAGTCATGTAGACCCTCAGTTATTAGATGTTTTTAGTGGTGTCAGTTTTATTGGTATTATTTCAGCTATGGCTTGGGGGTTAGGGTATTTTGGTCAACCTCATATTATTGTTAGGTTTATGGCAATACGTAGTGTTAAAGATATGCCGACAGCGCGACGTATTGGCATGAGCTGGATGATAGTCGCTATTATTGGCGCCATGGCAACCGGTTTTGCTGGTATTGCTTATGTGGCTAAAACCGGATTAAAAATTGATGATGCGGAAACTATTTTTATTGTGTTATCGCAAATATTATTTAGCCCTTTGATTGCCGGTTTTTTATTAGCAGCTATTTTGGCGGCTATTATGAGTACGATATCTTCGCAATTACTGGTGACTTCAAGCTCATTAACCGAAGATTTCTATAAGACATTTTTACACCAAGACGCTAGCGATAAACAACAAGTATTAGTGGGTCGTATTGCCGTTTTTATTGTTGCTTTGTTGGCGATATATTTAGCCTATGATCGTAACTCTTCCATTTTATCGTTAGTAAGTAATGCTTGGGCTGGTTTTGGTGCTGCGTTTGGTCCGGTGATTATTGGTTGCTTGTATTGGCAGAAAATGACTAGGAATGGCGCACTAGCAGGTATGATTACCGGTGCGGCCACGGTATTATTCTGGATTTACGCGCCTATTACTATTGATGGTCAATCGTTAAGTTCAGTGATGTATGAAATAGTGCCAGGCTTTATTTTATGTACTTTAGCTATTTATGTGGTGAGTGTTATGGCACCTCAAGATGATAGTGACATTTTAGCTAAACATGATGAAATGTTAACGTTGCATTCTTGAAGTAACGTTAGCGAGTAATCAGTATATTAGTAAATTAGTGGCGAATAGTAAAAGTACAACAGAAAGAGGCAGAATGATTGAAATTTTCTAATACTTATATTGGCTTGGGCGAACACTTTTTTCAGCGAGTATTACCGCAGAAAGTGCCAGCGCCGCAGCTTTTGTTATGGAATGTTGAGCTGGCAAACAGTTTGTTTATTGCCAATAAATGGCAAAGCGATGCTCAGTTATTGTCTCAGTATTTCTCTGGCAATAACTTGCCTAATGGCGCTGAGTCTATCGCTTTGGCATACTCGGGTCATCAATTTGGTCACTTCAATCCTCAATTAGGCGATGGGCGAGCACATTTACTGGGTGAAGTGTTAGATAAGAGCAATATTCGCCGTGATGTTCAGCTTAAAGGCTCAGGTCAAACGGCTTTTTCCAGACGAGGTGACGGCAAATGTGCTTTAGCTCCTGCGCTGCGTGAGTATATTATGAGTGAAGCACTTTATGCACTGGGTGTGCCAACTAGTCGTTGTTTAGCGGTGGTGAGTACGGGTGAAAAGATTAATCGTGGTCTGGCTAAAGCAGGAGCAGTGGTTACGCGTGTAGCAGCGAGTCATATTCGAGTTGGTACTTTCCAGTACTTTGCTGCCCGTGGTGATCTGCTTTCATTAAAAAAATTACTGAATTACAGTATTGAACGTCATTTTCCACAGCTAAATAACGAAAAATCATCTGATGAACAACGTTTATTAAGCTTTTTAGAAAAAGTTATGGCAAAGCAAATCATCTTAATTATTGAGTGGTTACGCGTCGGTTTTATTCACGGTGTCATGAACACAGATAATACCGCTATTTGCGGTGAAACCATTGATTTTGGCCCGTGTGCCATGATGGGTGATTATGATGAAAATGCGGTGTTTAGCTCTATTGACGAATATGGCCGTTATGCTTTTTCTAATCAGGGTAAAATTGCTCAATGGAATATGGCTCGTTTAGCTGATTGTTTATTACCTTTACTTATTGGTTTTATTAAAGATACAACGAAAGAAAATGATAATGATGAAAACGATAGTGAACAAGCGTTAGAGCAGCAAGCGCTAACAAAAATTGAAGAATTGATTCATCAATACACGACTAAGTTTGATGAAGCTTATTATGTTATGTACGCCAATAAAATAGGCATGAATGAAAGCTGTTCAGTTAGTAAAACTTTGGTTGATGGTTTGTTAGCCATCATGCAAAAGCAAAGCTTAGATTATACCCATACCTTTCATCAGTTAACGCAGTCGTTAACTGATAGTGAGCAAGCTGAACAGTTAAAAAGTGTACTAGGTGGGTGGTATGCGACATGGTTATCGGCACTTAAGCAGGTAGATGTTAAACCTAAACAAAATACTATTCAAATAGCGCAAGCTTTAATGGCTAAGAATAACCCTGTAGTCATTCCAAGAAATCATCATGTTGAGGCGATACTCACCCGTTGTGAAGAAGCGATAGCTACTGATGTACAACAATTATCGCCTTTCGACACTATTAACAGCATTGTTGGCGAGTTTCTTAGAGTCTTACATTCTCCTTATCATGAGCTTGATGGCACTGAAAAATATCAAGATGCACCCGCAGATGGAAATAGTTGTTATCAAACCTTTTGTGGCACGTAGTTAAAGTACTTTAAATAAAAAAACCAATAGATTTTTATAAACGATTGGTTTTTTGTGTGTTATTGCTTTGCAACACTAAATATACCTATATATGTTGTGGTGACTAAATTGACCAAGAAATATTATTATTAATGGTGCGTTGCCAATTATCTAATGACTCGTTTTTATCCGCGACCACAAGAATATTGTTTTCTTTAAAAGCAAATGATCTTCCTTGTAGTTTGTTGTCATTAAATTTATCAGTGAAAGCAAGGTGCTCTTTTTTCGGTACAATAAACACAGTAACGGTATCTGTTAAGCCTTTAAACACTAAATGCAGACTTTTCATGCCGTCAAAACGACAGTAGTCAGCTGAAATCAGTTCGCCCATTGAGTCATTAAAACTGCCATTAAAGGAGGTCATTTTTTTGTTTAATGCCGTTAAGCTAACCCGGTTATTATCGTCATTAGAAAAGGTACCTTGCTCATAGTAAATATGAGCAAGCGCATAATCGCCTAAGTTGGTGTGGCTATTAGAAAATTGGAAATAATGCACTATTAAGCCGGCAGTAATAGCAACGGATGCGGCTAACGCTAAATGAATGCGTGATTTGCGTTTTTCTTGTTGATGACTTGCCAATGTTTGGCGCAATAATAATTTATGGCATAAATCATCAGGCACTGGAATTTTCATTGCTTGTTTTAGTTTTTCATCAAACTGACAAAGGGTTTGCGCTAATTGTTTTTTAGTGGGATCGGCATTTTGTGCCGCAATAAGGTCTTTATCTTGGCTGCTTGGCTCTGCGTATATACGACGCCTATATTGCAAATCATCCATTATGTTATTGTTCATGTCATTGCTGGTGTTATTATCATTCATGGATAAGCCTCATCTTTTCTGGCTCTTTTTCTAAAGCATCTTTTAACTGGTGACGGGCTCTAAATAAACGCGTCATTACGGTGTTTTTGTTTAAGTTCAACATATTAGCAATATCTTCCCCGCTATAGCCACCCAACACTTGCAAGATTAGTGGCTCAGAGTACTCCGGTGCTAATTGCGCTATTTTATCTCTTAACCAATGGTTTTCTATTTCTTGCTCGGCACTTGTGGCTTGGGTATCCATAATATTGGCTTCTTCATACTCGCTCATGTCAAAGCGTTTACGTTCGAAACGCCGAGCATTCTCGCGTCTTAAAATGGTAATTAACCATGACTTTGCCGCCTTTTCATCTTTTAATGAATCAAGCGCCCGCCATGCCCTTAAAAAGGTTTCTTGCACCAAGTCTTCGGCTACCTGCTTGTCGTGAGTTAACCAATAACCATATCGGTATAAATCGCCGTGCAGAGCCTTTACTAGTGCTTCATATCTAACTTGTTTTGTCGCCATGTTACTAGAGACCTGAACAGGTGTTTTTTTATTCCCAAATATTTTCATTTTTGTCAATTCAGTGTGAACTTAAAATTATTTAGCTTGGGTTTAGAGTGAATTGTGAGCTGTGATCACTTTTAATTCCGGAAGCATTCATTTGCTGGATAACGATTAATAAACTTTTCCCTTGCCATGAGCCATTTGTTGATTCTTTACCGTATAAGTGTTGTTGAACCTCATCAATAGCACCAGTAAATGCAGTATTATTTATTTGCATTATCGCCTCTGACAACGTCGAAATTTCTACATTTCCTTGAGGCACTAAATTATTTAGCCAAGGCAAAACTAAATTTAACGCTTGCTCTGCGTTGTTCTGCTTGCAAGCGGCCATAAGAGCAAGGTAGTGATTGCTTACGCTTTTCATCTTGGTTTTGCTAACCTTTGCTGTGCCTGAACGTTTTAAATTTATTACATGCAAAGCCCACGCAACACAGGTAAGTAGCCAGAGTGCTAAAAATAGCCATTGCAAGGAACTGTGTTTTTCAATGATGATAGGGGCTGTTAATGGTGTCACTGTATTTTGAGGTAAAGCTAAAGGTGCATTTGTGGTGTTTTCTATCGGGAGCAGTGGAGCATCGGCATTAGCTTTAACGGTAATAGTTTGCTCTGGCAATACCGCTTGCTGATATTTGTTGGTGACGGTATTCCACCAAGCAATGCTTATTTTAGGGAGAACATAATCACCAGCATGACTAGCAACAAGGGCAAAGTTTTGTCTTTTTTGACTGATTAAGCGCTCTTTAGTTAAGTTTGCATGTAATTGTGCTTGATCTGGATATACTTTTAAACCAGCAGGGGCATTCATGATAATTTTAGGCAATTGCGCTTTGCCAAGACCCGCTGCGGTTAAGGTAATGGTACGAGTAATGGGCTCACCTACGGTAAACTCACTCTTGCCTTGTGCAGAGACAGGTTGCCACTCTTGGTGCAAGGTTAGCAATTCGCTTGGTAACCAGCTATTGTTGGCATCAACAGGGTAGCTTGGGGGAATAGGGCGCACGTTAAGCTTTAATTTATCCCCTAATACATTGACGGGTTTGGTTTCCCCAAAGCTTAAAAAACCAGAGCGACGTTGTGACTGTTTCAAAACATCACCGGAAAACATTGGCGTATTTAGTATGAATTCACCACTTTGCTCAGGGGTTATGGCATAGGTACGTTCAATTATTCGATAACGCTTGCCGTTGACTATGCCTTCATTTTCTTGATCTTTACCTATTTGCTCAATGGCGGCACCGGTTAGGCTTGGCTCGGTTAAACTGCCTCGCTGTAGTTGTACGCCAATGTGTAATTTTATCGTTAAAGTAACTAACTGTTGAACGTAAACATCGTTTGCAGATAATTCAGCGGAAATAAATATATCTTGTTGTTGGGCTGAGCCGGTGCTGCCTTGTTCGATAACTTGCACATTAATGACTTGAGATTGGTAACCATTAATCGTTAAGGCTGGAATAATTAAATTGCCCCTTTTCCTTGGAATTAACACGATTTGCCAACGCGTGGTTCTAGTCGTTTTGAAGTTAACCATACTAGTTTGTGAGCTGACTTCCGTGCGCGCGATAATAAAATCGGCTAATAGTGGTGAGGTATCAAGGGCATCACGACTGACACTATCATCAGCAATAACGGTTAGCACAATTGACTCATTACTCATCACAGGGTTGCTGTCTATGCTAGCGGTGACATTGCTCAAGGCAAAAACGCCTTGGCTGGTAATTAGGGTTAATAAGGCTAATAACTTAAAGATAATTTTTACCACTTTTTCTTAACTCCTCGACTAGCACCATCTTGTTTACGCTTTTGATACTCTAATTGCATTTTATTACGCAGTAACAGGTAAGGATCATCGGTTACTTTGTTTAATAACTGTTGATGTTTTTGTTCGGTTTCTTTTGCTTGTTGCTCGGCGGCTATTTGCGCGGCTGTTTTTTGCTCGTTTTGTTTATCTTGTTGTTCAGAGTGTTCTGCCTTTTGTTGCTGCTCTTGTTGCTTTTCTTTAGCTTCTTTATCTTGCTGCGCTTTGTCTGACTCTTGAGTTTCGTTTTGTTGTGGTTGTTCTTCAGACTCACTTGAGGGATCATTTTGCTGCTGTGGCGATTCTTGCTCCTGATCCCCTTGTTGTTGATCTTCTGCTTGCTCATTTTTATCTTGTTGCTGACCGTCTTGAGATTGCTTGTCGGTAGGCTGCTTTTCTTTGGACTGATCATCTTGAGATTGATCACCCTGTTGCTGCTCTTGCTGCTGCTGTTCTTGTTTTTGTTGTTGTTTGATTTTTTCTATATTGTCTTTAGCGTCTTGCAAGTCAGGATTTTTTGTCAATGCTTGCTCGTAACTCTCTATGGCTTGTTCATATTGCTGCATTTGCGCTAAGGCATTGCCTTGGTTGTACAATGAATTGGCACTACCAGCTTGTTCACCTTGTTTAAAAGATGCTAAGGCGGCTTGATAGTTACCGTCTTTATAATGAGCACTACCTTGCCATTGCGCACTTTCAAATTGCCCCGCGGCTGCTTGGTAGTTCTCTTGGTTGTATTGCTGCTGTGCTTGCTGATCACTTGTTTGCCAAAGGTTGTTCCACAAGTTTTGCGTAGTGCTGATTTGCTTATTGGGTTGAATCGCTAATTTCCCGTCATTTTCAGCGGCAAAACTGGCAGGGCTGAGCAAAGGAAAAGTCAGTAAAAATAATAACGGCAAGCAAGTTAATGGCAACATTAATACCGCACCACCACGGCGAAAGTAGCTCAGCATTAAGGGTAATACCAATAACAATAACCAAGCACCTTGCTCTTGCCATTGGTCGCCCATTTGCTGACTTTGTTGTTTTTTACTGTTATTTTTTTGCTCATTTTTATTAAGAAACTTATCTTTTAATACCAAGTTATCTATATCGCTATCATCGTTACTAATGGTTTGATAATAGCCGTGCCCACGTGCTGCTAGCGAGCTAAGTTTTTGACTAGGTAGGCGGGGCACTACAATAGCGCCACTATGATCTTTTAATAATTCACCACTAGGCAGTGTGATTGGCGCGCCACGGTCACTGCCAATACCTAAAATATTTAATTGATGGCCAAATTCATTAGACCAATCATAAATATCGGTGATCTCGTCATTATCGACATCGTCAGTGAACCAGTAAATATCGCCATTTAAGTGACCAGCGTTTAGTAACATCTCATGAGCAAGTGTTAACGCTGCTAACGGGTTAGCGCCCAACTCAGGCATAATTTCAGGGGTTAATGAGGGTAATAATAATTCGATGTTTTTAATGTCTTGTGTCAGCGGGCTAATAATAAAAGCATCACCAGCATAAGCGATTAAACCGGTATCACCTTCATTAATTTTATTGAGCAAGTCAATGGCTTTAAAACGCGCACGAGTTAACCGGTTAGGTTTTATATCGGTGGCGTACATAGAATACGACATATCCATAATCAGTACTGAGCCGCGCTCGGTTTGATAAACGGGTTGCGGTAGTTTTTGCCATGCAGGGCCAGCGAGGGCGATGATAGCTAATAGACCAATAAGAAAGGGTTTAATTAAACCCCCTTGTTGCAAAAACCCTTTTTCAGTAGTCGTTTTTTGAGTACTTGAGTTTCCTTCAACTAATACTTGGCTTAAATGTTTTGGTAAAAACTGCTGCCAAGGTGATTGGTAAAAACGATGTTTTTTTAATAACCACAGCACAAAAAACAAGCCAATAATTGCCAGTAACCAATAAGGTCTAACAAAGTGAAAATTGTTTAAAAATAAATTAAATGAAGTCATTGTTCTCTTACAAACCTGAGCTTGTTTTACGGCTAAAACTAGGGATATTAAGGGCAAGTAAATATAACATGCTTATAAGTAAGGCTAACGCTAATGGCCAATAGAATAAGGCGGTTAATGGCCGCATTTGCTGTTGATCTTGCTCTACTGGTTCAAGTTGATCAAGCAATTGGTAAATTTGACTCATGCTTTGGCTGTCTCGGGCGCGAAAATATTGCCCACCGGTTTGCTCAGCTAGTTTAGTTAAAGTTTCTTCGTCTAATTCACTTGAAGGATTAACGCGGCGCGTGCCAAACAAAGATTGTTGCAGCATTACGTCAGCGCCAATACCAATGGAATAAATAGTGATATCTTTAGCCACCGCTAACTCAAGTGCTTGCTCTGGTGATATTTTTCCGGCGGTATTTTGCCCATCAGTTAAGAGTAATAATACCTTGTTGGATTTTTGTTTGGCGTCAAAGCGTTTTACCGCTAGAGCAATAGCATCACCAATGGCGGTTTTTCTGCCAACCAGACCTAACACGCTTTCATCAAGCATTTGTTTAACGGTTTTCCGGTCAAATGTCATTGGTGTTTGCATATAAGCATCGTCAGCAAACAATATTAAACCTAACCTATCACCAACGCGGCGCTCTATAAAATCACCTAACACCACTTTTAACATATCAAGGCGATTTACTGTACTACCACGTAAGCTCATGTCTTCAATTTGCATGCTGCCAGATAAATCAACGGCAATCATCATTTCACGACCTTCAGTGGGAATATCGATGGCATCACCTAACCATTGCGGTTGGCTTAGCGCTAACACGGTTAATAACCAACATAGGGATAAAATAACTAACGGTATTTTTTTGTTTGACTCACGGTTAGTGGCAACATTGGTACTGGCAATTAATTGCGGCATGATTAACGCAGCACTAGTGTGACTTTGATTTTTTTTGGGCAACCAATAAACAATAAAGGGTAAGGGCAATAATAATAACAGCCAAGGCCAAGCAAAGCTTATCATGCGCTCACCACTTGGTTTTTGTTTTCTGGTGGTAATGTTTTAGGGGGTAAGGCATGCCTTAACCACAGTATTGCCGCTTGGTTTAGCTTGCTGTCTATTGAGGTTGTGCTGCGGGCACTGTATTGATTTTCAAAAGCTTGTTGACTTAAATCAGTGAAATTTTGTTGATATTTAACCGGTAATTTTGAATATAAAAATTGTTGTAGTGAGTCACCAAAAAGTTTGGCCAATTCAGCGCGTGAAAAATAATGCATGGCTGCCCATTTGAGTAGGGCGATGATATCGCTGGTTGTCATCTCTTTATTGCTCTTTAACTGCTCTAGCGCTTGTTTTTTCACTTGTTGGCGTTTGATGATTTTTCTCATTTTTATAATAACAACCACAACAATAAGAATAATTAATGCCATTAATAACCACCAACCGTAGGCAACAGGGAAGTTGGAGATTTGCTCCGGCAGATGAATGTCTTTTAGGTCTAAAACGCTCTCAGTTAAAATATTGTCGGGTAGCGCGTTTATGGGTTGCTGCAAAATTGTGCTCCATCTTTTAGCTGCTGCTCTAGTGTTTGTCCGGCGCTAAAGTTAACCACCCGAGCACCGGCTTTTGTTAATAGCTTTGAACAGAGTTCATTAATGCTTTGCGCTTGTTGTTGATAAATGGCAGCGGTATTAGCATCACCTAACGTTAACTGTTGGCGGTTATTACCATCACTTAAAGTAACGTTAAGTTTAACGGTGCTTGCTGGTAGCGCTTGCTCAAGGGGATCAGTTATTAAACAAATCACTAATTCACAGTGTTTACTTATGTGCGTTAAATGGCGCAAGGCATCTTGCTGTGCAGGGTTACTGGCAATTTTTAGTTGTTGGGCATCGGTAATTAAATACACTAAAGCACCGGGTTTGGCTATTTGCCTAATGCGCGCACAGTTGTCTCGAAAATATTGAACCTGTTCTTGATGCTTATTGTTCTGAACGCCATATTGTGATTGATGTTGAGATGAGTGCATTGCAGTGAGCGCGTGTAAATAATGCAATACGCCTTCTTTACGGCTTCGGGGTTTTAACTCTAGATGTTCGTTTTGATTAAATACAATACCGCCTAAACGATCGCCGCGATTTTTTGCATGCCAAGCCGCCAGTGAAGCTAAGTGAGCTGCTTGTACTGACTTAAATAATAGTTGGCTGCCAAAGTGCATGCTAGCACTTAAATCGGTAGCAATAAGTACCGGACGCTCTAATTCTTCACGAAATAATTTGGTGTGGGTTTTACCTGTTCTAGCGGTTACGCGCCAATCAATAGCGCGTATATCATCGCCGGTTTGATAATGGCGTACTTCATCAAACTCCATACCACGACCTTTGCTGCGTGATAAATAGTTGCCTGACATTTGCCCGTGAATATTTTTACGCGCTGATAAATCTATCAGTGCGGTTTTATTTTGATAATGCAATAACTCAGCCATGGCAAGTTCGACACCATTGCTGTTAAAACTCGCTAATTGACTCTGACAGTTGTTTAGCGAAGCACTTTGTTTGTTGCTGATTATTTTTTGTTTAAACCACATAATATTGCCAAATGTTAACCGACAGCAACTAGGTTTAGTAAATGATCAAGTAATTGGTTTGGGGTAATACCTTCAGCCTCCGCTTGATAGCTCAGAATAAGTCGGTGTCTTAACACATTATGCAATACCGCTTGAATATCTTCAGGGCTAACAAAATCACGATTATGTAACCAAGCACGGGCGCGTGAACATCTATCTAAAGCAATGGTGGCTCGCGGACTAGCACCAAAAGCTAACCATGACTTGAGTTTATCATCATACTTTTCAGGTTGGCGGGTTGCCATGATCAAATCAACCATGTAGGTTTCTAGTGCCGGTGCCATATGAATATTCAACACGGCTGTACGAGCACTAAAAATTTCAGCTTGGCTTAATACTCTTAATGGTGCTTTTTTTTCGGTTGAGCTAGAAAGAGCTTCGCCCCGATTAAGTTTTAAAATTTCCAGTTCACTGGCAGCATCGGGGTAATCAATTTCTAAATGCATCAAAAAGCGGTCTAATTGCGCTTCAGGTAACGGGTAGGTACCTTCTTGCTCAATGGGGTTTTGGGTTGCCATGACCAAAAATAACTCAGGCAATTGATAGGTTTTTCTGCCAACGGTTACTTGTCCTTCGGCCATAGCTTCTAATAACGCTGATTGTACCTTTGCTGGCGCTCGGTTTATTTCATCGGCTAGCACCAAGTTTTGGAATAAAGGCCCCGGTTGAAAAACAAAAGTGCCATCTTCTGGGCGATAAATATCAGTACCCGTTAAATCAGCAGGTAATAAGTCGGGGGTAAACTGAATGCGATGAAAATCGGCTTCAAGGCCATCAGCCAAGGCATTGATAGCCCTAGTTTTTGCTAATCCTGGAGGGCCTTCAACAATTAAATGGCCATTGGCTAACAAAGCGATAAGTAAGTTTTCAACAAAGGCGGGCTGGCCAATGATTTGTTGCGATAAATATTGTTTTAAGGTGGAAAAATGTTCGATAGCCATGGTTGTGTTGTCTTTTTATCGGTTATGTAAATAAGTGTGAGTATCAGCTGCATTGCACTCTAGCATTTTATATAGGGTTAATGTTAAAGAAAACAAGCCTTGTTTAACTTAGTTGTAACAATTTTTTTCTTATTCGTGCAACTTATTAAACTATGCTTGAGTAAGATATAAAAACAGGCATTGATATTTTTCTATAGTTAGTTAAAATCAAGGGTAATATTTAAGAGGTCAGACCTCTTTGTGTGTTATCTGTTTTGTATAAGATAAACACGTTAACTGGAGAATAAAATAGATGACGATAAAAATGATCACATCATCGGGTGAACGTATTGCTGTAGTTGCAGGGCTTCGAACTCCGTTTGCCAAACAAGCTACTGCTTTTCATGGCGTACCTGCGGTTGATTTAGGTAAATTAGTAGTGAATGAGTTACTACAGAAACACGATATCGATCCGGCTATTATTGATCAATGTGTGTTTGGCCAAGTGGTGCAAATGCCAGCAGCGCCAAACATTGCACGTGAAATTGTATTAGGCACCGGCATGAATGTGCACACCGATGCTTATAGTGTATCGCGTGCTTGTGCGACTAGTTTTCAGTCAACCGTTAATGTGGCTGAGTCTATTATGGCTGGTTTTGCTGATGTTGGTATTGCCGGTGGCGCTGATTCTTCTTCTGTTGCACCTATTGGTGTATCGAAAAAATTTGCTCGCACTTTATTAGATTTAAGTAAAACTAAAACGTTAGGGCAAAAAATAGCTTTAATTCGCAAGTTAGGCTTAAAAGATATTTTGCCGGTTGCGCCGGCTGTGGCCGAATACTCTACCGGTATATCGATGGGGCAAACGGCTGAGCAAATGGCTAAAACCTATAATATTTCTCGTGCTGATCAAGATGCGTTAGCACATCGCTCGCATACGTTAGCAACTAAAAGTTGGGCAGAAGGTAAACTAGATGGCGAAGTAATGACCGCTCACAGTGAACCTTATAAGGGTTTCATTGATAAAGATAACTGTATCCGTGAAAATTCTGTTTTAGAGGGATACGCAAAACTACGCCCTTGTTTTGATAGAAAACACGGAACGGTTACTGCCGCAACAAGTACACCACTGACCGATGGTGGTGCGGCAATTTTATTAATGCGTGAAGGTCGGGCCAAAGAGCTTGGTTATAAACCTTTGGGTTATATCCGCAGTTTTGGTTTTTCGGCTATTGATGTTTGGCAAGATATGCTGATGGGACCAAGCTATGCTACGCCAATTGCGTTAAAACGTGCTGGCATGGAGTTGGCGGATTTAGACTTAATTGAAATGCACGAAGCTTTTGCGGCGCAAGCATTAGCTAACGTTAAAATGTTTGCCAGTGATAAATTTGCCCAAGAGCATTTAGGCAGAGATAAAGCCATTGGTGAAATTGATATGACGAAGTTTAATGTGATGGGCGGCTCGTTGGCTTATGGCCATCCATTTGCCGCAACCGGTGCGCGTTTAATCACGCAAACCTTAAATGAATTAAATCGTCGTGGCGGCGGTGTTGGTTTAACCACCGCTTGTGCAGCAGGTGGTTTAGGTGCAGCGATGATAGTGGAGACAGATTAATGACTGATAATAAAAAAGACCCGAGTAATAAAGAATTAAGTAACGAAGAAAAAAAAGGCAACAACAGTGCTTTCACTTTAGTTCGTCAAAAAAATGGTATTGCCCATTTAGTGATGGATGTTGTTGGTGACACCATGAATACCCTTAAGGCAGAATTTGCTGAGCAAGTAACGAATGTTTTAGCTGAAATTAAAGCAGACTCAAGTATTACTGGCGTGGTTTTATGTAGTGGTAAAAAAGATTCTTTTGTGGCGGGCGCTGATATTAATATGATCAATGACTGCAAAAACAAAGCAGAGGTGGTTGCACTTTCTCGCCAAGGTCAAATGATTTTTTCACAGCTAGAACAATTAACTGTTCCTGTGGTTGCCGCTATAAATGGTGCTTGTTTAGGTGGTGGTTTAGAGCTAGCGATGGCGTGCCATGCACGCGTTTGTAGTGATGACCCTAAAACCGCGTTAGGTTTGCCTGAAGTACAACTAGGTTTGTTACCTGGTGGCGGTGGCACGCAAAGGTTACCTAAACTGGTGGGTGTACAAAAAGCATTAGATATGATGTTAACCGGTAAGCAATTGCGCGCTAAACAAGCGTTAAAAGTAGGACTAGTTAATGATGTTGTGCCTAATAGTATTTTAATTGCGACGGCGGAAAAAATGGCACTTGCGGGTAATTTTAATCAAGCAGTAAAATTTAAGTCATCACTGGTGAATAAACTGCTTGAAGGTACTTCGTTTGGTCGAGGCATTGTGTATAAACAAGCGAAAAAATCTGTTTTAGCGAAAACGAAGGGTAATTATCCGGCACCCGTTAAAATAATAAATTGTGTAAAAACGGGCATGGAGCAAACGCCCGCCAAAGGTTATCAAATTGAAGCGGAACATTTTGCTGAATTGGTGATGAGTGCCGAGTCAGCGCAGTTACGAAATTTATTTTTTGCCACTACGTTAATGAAAAAAGAACAAGGGGTTGCTGATGTCATGCCGGCAACAATCACTAAAGTAGGTGTACTTGGTGGTGGTTTAATGGGCGGCGGTATTGCTTTTGTTACCGCAACAAAAGCGAATATTCCAGCACGTATTAAAGACATTTCTCATCAAGGCATAAGTCACGCAATAAAATATAGCTATGACTTACTAAATAAAAAAGTGAAACGTCGCTTTATGCGCCACAGCGAAATGCAAAAGCAGTTATCAATGATCACTGGTTGCATTGATTATTCGGGTTTCAAAGAAGTTGATATTGTGGTGGAAGCGGTCTTTGAAAATTTAGAATTAAAGCAAAACATGGTGGTAGAAATTGAGCAACAGGCAAAAGAGACAACCATTTTTGCTAGCAATACTTCAAGCTTGCCTATTGGTAACATAGCGGCGAAAGCTGCTCGACCTGAAAATGTCATTGGTTTACATTATTTTTCGCCGGTGGATAAAATGCCGCTGGTAGAAATTATTCCTCACCTCTCTGTTGCAGGAAAAACTTCAGATCAAACCATTTCAACGACAGTCGCCTTTGCTAAAAAGCAAGGTAAAACCCCCATTGTGGTTAAAGATAAAGCCGGCTTTTATGTTAACCGCATATTAGCGCCTTATATGAATGAAGCCGCTATTTTATTATTGGCTGGTGAGCCTATTGATAAACTTGATAAAGCGTTAGTAAACTTTGGCTTTCCTGTTGGACCAATGCAATTGCTTGATGAGGTAGGTATTGATGTTGGCGCTAAAATTGGTCCCATTCTACAGGCTGACTTAGGTGAGCGTTTTGCGGCGCCATCCGCTTTTTCTAAACTACTTGATGATGGTCGTTTAGGTAAAAAAGTAGGGAAAGGTTTTTATCTGTATCCAGCAACAAAAAATGGTAAGAGTACTAAGAAGGGCAAACAAGTTGATGACAGTATTTACCGTTTATTAGGCATTAAACCTAGCGGTAGTTTATCAGCGGATGAAATAGCTAAACGCTGTGTTTATATGATGCTTAATGAAGCCGCGCGCTGTGTTGATGAAGGTATAGTTCGCAATGCCCGAGATGGTGATATTGGTGCCATTTTTGGTATCGGCTTTCCGCCATTTTTAGGTGGACCATTACGTTATATTGATAAAATAGGTGCGCAGTCATTGGTTGCCCAATTAACACAATGGGCAGAGCAGCACGGAGAGCGCTATGCACCTTGTAAAGCGTTAGTGGCTATGGCTGAAAGTGGAGCTAACTATTATTAGGCAGGTATAACGTAAGCTTTAGATAATTTATTGCTGGTTGCCGTACTTACCTTATGCGCCTAGTGGTGCATAGGATATGTTGCGGCATTACGAGAGGATCATTTATTACTACAAGTTAATATGATAAAGCACCGAACCGTATTATCTTACATCTACTTAGGTCGCGAAGTTGTAGATGATGAGAGATATCGACCTAGCCCGCCACGTTATCCTATTTGAACTAGTTGTTATAAGAAAAGGTCGTTGCTCTAGCTTAATTAGTTAGCATTACTCTAAAATGTCTACCTCGGTAGGCGCTTTTTTATGCATTTTTTTTAAGTTTTGATTGAAAAGGGCATAATAAGAGGGCTTTTTTCAGTTAACACTATCGTGACTGCACTAAACGTACTAAAATGACCGCGGTTAATTTTAGCCAAAGCACTTCATCATCTAACAGGAACTAACCTCATATGAGTATTAATCCAAAGCCAACTTATCGTCGTATTCTTCTTAAACTTAGCGGCGAAGCTTTGATGGGTGAAGAAGGCTTTGGCATTGACCCAAAAGTTCTTGATCGTATGGCGCAAG
The DNA here is from genome assembly GCA_016765685.1 of Colwellia sp. Taxonomy (GTDB): domain Bacteria; phylum Pseudomonadota; class Gammaproteobacteria; order Enterobacterales; family Alteromonadaceae; genus Colwellia. The sequence goes on from JAESPR010000057.1 coordinate 21,091, forward strand.
AAATTAAAGAATTGGTTGAGATGGATATTCAAGTGGGTCTTGTTATTGGTGGCGGTAATTTATTTCGTGGTGCAGGATTAGCCGAAGCAGGTATGAACCGCGTTGTTGGCGACCAAATGGGTATGTTAGCAACGGTGATGAATGGTTTAGCGATGCGTGATGCTTTACACCGCGCTTTTGTTAATACGCGTTTAATGTCGGCTATTGATTTAGCGGGTGTTTGCGAGCGTTATAATTGGGCTAATGCTATTAGTTTGTTAAAGTCTGGTCGGGTGGTGATATTTTCTGCTGGCACAGGTAATCCTTTTTTTACTACCGATTCAGCGGCTTGTTTACGTGGCATAGAAATTGAGGCCGATGTAGTCTTAAAAGCCACTAAAGTTGATGGTATCTATTCAGAAGATCCGGTGACGAACCCTGAAGCTGAACTTTATAGCGAGTTAACGTTTGATGAAGTATTAGATAAAGAATTAAAAGTGATGGATTTAGCTGCATTTACCCTAGCCCGCGATCATAATATGCCGATTCGTGTTTTTAATATGAATAAACCCGGAGCACTTAAAGCTGTTATTATGGGTAGCTCTGAAGGCACAGTTATTAGAAAGAAATTATCTTAAATCGAACCTGAACTTATTGAATTAATCATTTTTAAATTATTGTAGGAAGAAATACTGTGATAGACGAAATTACCCAAGATGCGCAAGAACGTATGGCAAAAAGCATAGAATCTTTAAAAAGCAACTTAAATAAAGTTAGAACTGGCCGTGCCCATGCCTCATTACTTGATAATATTAATGTTGATTATTACGGTATGGCAACACCATTAAATCAAGTGGGTAATATATCGGTGCCTGATGCCCGCAACCTATCAATTACTGTTTTTGATAAAGGCATGATTGCTGCAGTAGAAAAAGCTATTATGAAATCAGATTTGGGTTTGAATCCACAATCTAATGGCACGTTAATTCGTATTCCGTTGCCACCCTTAACAGAAGAGCGACGTAAAGATTTGGTTAAGGTGGTTCGAGGAGAAGCAGAAGGTGGCAAAATTGCTATTCGTAATATTCGCCGTGATGCTAACTCTGATTTTAAAAGTTTGTTAAAAGATAAAGACATTAGTGAAGATGAGCATCATCAAGCTGAAGAGGGTATTCAAAAAGTGACTGACACTTTTATCAAACAAGTTGATGAAATGTTAGCAAAAAAAGAAGCTGAATTAATGGAAATCTAAACGTTTTTGTTCAACGCCAGTTTGGGTTATTGTTACTCACTGGCGTTTTTGTATATTAAATAAAATTGTCAAGCAATGATAACATCACTAGATGAAGAAAAAAAAATTCCACAACATATTGCTATCATTATGGATGGCAATGGTCGATGGGCGCAGGCGCAAGGGAAAGGGCGCGTTGTTGGGCATAAAGCTGGTGTAGACTCGGTTCGTGCTGTCGTAAAAGGTGCGCGTAAAGCAGAAGTGAAAGCGCTAACTTTGTTTGCTTTTAGCAGTGAAAACTGGCAACGGCCAGAGCAAGAAGTTAGTGTGCTAATGGATTTGTTTATGTATGTGTTAACGAAAGAAGTTAAACGCTTGCATAAGAATAATATTCGTTTTCAGGTAATTGGTGATTTAAGTCGTTTTTCTGATAAGTTACAGAAAAGTATTAAAAAGTCAGAGCAATTAACAGCAGCTAATACCGGATTGATTTTATCGATAGCGGCAAATTATGGTGGCCGTTGGGATATTGCTAATGCCGCGAAGCAGTTAGCAAGCCAAGTGCAAAATAATGAAATTTCGCTTGACGAGATCAATGAAAATTCATTGCATGAACATACCTGTTTAGCTCAGCTACCAGCGCTAGATTTATTGATACGCACCGGTGGTGATTTTCGTATCAGCAACTTTTTATTATGGCAAGCCGCCTATGCAGAATTTTATTTTACTGACATTCTCTGGCCTGATTTTAATGAAGACGAGTTTAACAAAGCGATTGATGTCTTTGATCAAAGAGAACGCCGTTTTGGTAAAACAGGCGAACAAGCACAAAACAGCTAAAAGAGACGAGCTGCAAGTCTCAAGTGAAAGATAAAAAATAACAATAAAAATTGGCTAGGCTCAAAGTGAATAAAAACTATCAATAACTTGACACTGTAGCTTAAAGCTTATCACTACGTAAGAAGGATATAACTTGCTTAAACAACGAATTATTACCGCTTTAATTTTAGCACCGGCTGCTATTTTAGCCATTTTTTACTTACCATTAATGTATTTTGCTGCTTTGTTGGTAGTTATCATGGCTATTGGTGCGTGGGAATGGGGGCCATTAATGGGCTTTGATACCAAAATAAGACGCATCGCTTTTATGGCTACAACCGTTGCTTTAATTGTCGGCATTTGGACGGTAGTTTCACCTGATGATTTATGGCTTAACACCAAAGAATTACATGAATATGCCATGGCATTATTATGGTTGGCTGTTGTTTGGTGGATTCTTTCTGCTTTTTTAATGTTTTCATACCCAAATGCTAGTGGTTTTTGGTCAAAACACCGCTCTGTTCGTGGGGTGTTTGGTTGGTTAACTCTCGTGCCTACTTGGCTTGCTTTTATGGTTATTCGCACTAACGATTACCAAGTAGACTCTTATCACGGTGCGCAACTATTAATGTTTTTATTCTTAATGGTGTGGAGCGCTGATGTTGGCGCTTATTTTGTTGGTAAAGCTTTTGGTAAGCATAAATTAATGCCTAATGTTAGCCCTGGGAAAACCTTTGAAGGTTTTCTTGGTGGGGTAGTTTTTGCTTGCCTTTTAATTGCGATAGCCGCCTATCAACTTCAATGGAATAGTGAGCAAACTATTACTGTTTTATTGGTAACCATACTGATCACTACCGTATCGGTATTGGGTGATCTCAATGAAAGTATGTTTAAACGTCAAGCAGGGGTTAAAGACAGTGGTTCTATATTGCCCGGCCATGGCGGTATTCTCGATAGAATTGACAGTCTCACTGCTACAGCGCCAGTTTTTGCGCTGTGTTATGTCATGTTTGGTTGGTAAAAGATAGTGATAAAAAAGCAAAAAACCACCTCAACTAATATTCGCCAGCTTTGCATTTTAGGATCAACGGGCTCAATTGGTGTCAGCACGTTAGACGTGGTTCGTTTACACCCTGAAAAATTTAAGGTAGTAAGTTTATCGGCTTTCGCTAGTGTTGAGAAAATGGTTGAACAGTGTCTAGAATTTCGTCCTCAAACTGTGGTTATGGTTTCATCAGAACATGCACAACAGTTAACTTTACGTTTAACCGAAAAAAACCTTACTACTATCGATGTTAAGTCTGGTCATGACGCCTTGGTTGAACTTGCCGGTTCAGCTAATACTGATACGGTGATGGCCGCTATTGTTGGCGCCGCCGGTTTAATACCGACATTAGCGGCGGTGCAAGCGGGCAAAAGGGTTTTATTAGCTAATAAAGAAGCGTTAGTCACCTCAGGTGCTATTTTCATTGATGCGGTTAAAGAGTCAGGCGCACAATTATTGCCGATAGATAGCGAACACAATGCTATTTTTCAAAGTCTGCCTTGGCAAGAACAAAGCCGAGTAGGGCATTGTCAACTAATGCAAAGTGGTATCAGTAAAATTTTACTCACCGGCTCAGGTGGACCCTTTAGAACGTGGCCGCTTGATGCGCTTGAAAACGTAACTCCTGTTCAAGCTTGTGCTCACCCTAATTGGGATATGGGGCGAAAAATATCGGTTGATTCAGCCACTATGATGAATAAAGGGCTAGAGTTTATCGAAGCTAAATGGCTTTTTAATGTGCCAGCGAGTGATATTCAAGTGGTATTGCACCCTCAGAGTATTATTCATTCCATGGTGCAGTATCAAGATGGCTCAGTGATTGCGCAAATGGGTAATCCTGATATGCGCACTCCTATTGCCCATGCCTTAGCTTACCCTGAACGTATTGAGTCAGGCGTTGCCCCGTTAGATTTTTTTAATACAGCAGCCTTTGAATTTCAACCAGTTGATTTTGATCGATACCCCAATTTAAAGTTAGCTATTAAGGCTTGTGAAAGTGGCCAAGCAGCTTGTACAGCTCTTAATGCGGCAAACGAAATTGCCGTCGCTGCTTTTTTAGACGAAAAAATTAAATTCAATGATATTTACAAAATAAATGAAACTTCTGTGAAAAAATTTGTCTCAGAACAGGTAAGTAATATTAATGAGGTTATTTCCTTGGATACGCGTGTTAGAGAATTTGCCAGCACTATTGTTGCTAATTTTGCACTGGTTATTAATAAGGAACAAAAAGAATAATGTTTGAGTTTATTTGGAATTTAGCCTCGTTTATTATCGCGTTAGGTATTTTAGTTACCGTACATGAGTATGGCCACTTTTGGGTAGCACGCAAAAATGGTGTCAAAGTAGAGCGTTTTTCCGTTGGTTTTGGTAAAGCACTGTGGCGTAAAACGGGAAAAGATGGTACTGAGTATGTGGTTGCTATGATCCCGCTGGGCGGTTATGTCAAAATGTTAGATGAGCGTGTAGATGACGTTGCCGAGCAAGATAAAGATAAAACCTTCAATTCTAAATCTGTTTATCAGCGCATCGCTATTATTGCCGCAGGTCCTTTGGCTAACTTTGCCTTTGCCATACTAGCCTTTTATTTAATGTTTTTAATTGGCGTGCCTAGTATCAAACCTATTGTTGGTGACATCATTTCTGGCTCTATAGCTGCTCAAGCACAACTACCTAAAACAGCAGAAATTGTTGAGGTAGCAGGCAAAAAGACCCGTGATTGGCAAGATGTCAATTTAGCCTTAATTGGTGAAATTGGCTCAGACTCAATTGTTATCAAAACCAAGGTGAGTGATAGTCAGTATGTGAGTAGCCATAAACTGATAACCAAAGATTGGCAGTTTTCTCCAGAAAAAGTATCGGCATTAACCAGTTTAGGCATAACACCTTATCGACCCAACATATATAACGAGTTGGCTCGTGTTGGTGAAGATAGTCCAGCACACTTAAGTGGCTTGCAAGTGGGTGATAAACTTATTGCACTTAACAATGAGCCATTAGCGCCAGGTTGGCTTGATTTTTCGAAAAAAATTAAACGTTATCCAAATGAAACAGTAGATTTAACTATTGAACGATCAGGGTACAAGCAAGTCATAAAAGTAATACCTGAAGGTATTGAACAAAAAGGACAATTGATTGGTTATTTAGGTGTTTCGCCTAAAAGCGATAGCTGGCCACAAGAGTATAGAATTGAAATTAGCCATGGTTTATTTACTGCAATCGGTGAAAGTGTTAATCGTACTTGGGAATTAAGTGCTTTAACGTTTAGTATGATAGGTAAATTAATTACGGGTGATGTTTCTGTCAAAAATTTGAGTGGTCCGATAGCCATCGCGCAAGGTGCAGGTGACAGTGCTGGTTATGGTTTTGTCTATTTTTTAGGCTTTTTAGCCTTAATTAGCATTAATTTAGGAATAATTAACCTTTTACCTCTACCAGTACTTGATGGCGGACACTTACTCTATTATCTTATAGAGCTTTTGACAGGAAAGCCGGTGCCGGAAAAAATTCAAGAAACCGGATTTAAGTTTGGTGCACTAGCTTTATTAGGTTTAATGAGCATAGCGTTGTTTAATGATTTTAGTCGAGTATTAGGGTAAAAACAAAGATACAAGTTTTAAGTTGCAAGTAAATATAAATTAGTTATAAGTAGTAAGTTAACAGCTAAAAGTTACAAGTTGTATGCAGTCATGCCGTGGTGCGCCACTTAAGACTTGCTACTTGTAGCTTGTAGCTTCACGAAGTGAGTTTATGATAATTAAAAAAATAGCCTTTGCCATATTATTAGGCACTTTAGGTACAACAGCACAAGCAACCGAAGAATTTCAGGTTGAAGATATTGAAGTAAAAGGCTTACAACGAGTTGCTTTAGGTGCCGCTTTAACACATATTCCTTTCAATGTAGGCGATAACTTAAATAAATTTAGAATTTCCCAATCAATAAAGTCTTTGTATAAGTCGGGTCACTTTAATGATATTCGTGTTTACCGAGAGGGTAATCGAATTATCTATCGTGTTAGAGAGCGTGAAACCATTAGTGAAATTACTTTTGAGGGAAATAGCGATCTCAAAGACGAGCAATTAACGGAAAGTTTAGATGGTAGTAATATTCGTGTCGGTGAAACGTTAGACAGAACCGTTATCTCAGGCATAGAAATGGGACTAGAAGATTTTTACCACAGTGTTGGTAAATACAATGCAGATGTGACTGCCACCATTACCCACTTACCGCGAAATAGGGTTAATTTAGAATTTATCTTCACTGAGGGTGATGCCGCGGCTATCAAGCAGATTAACATTATTGGTAATGAAGTTTTTTCTGATGCGCAAATACTTGATAAAATTGAACTTACGTTTGGTTCGCCGTGGTGGGATTTTATGGCGCAAGACAGATATCAAAAGCAGACTCTGCAGGGGGATATGGAAACTATTAATAGTTATTACCTTGATAGAGGTTATTTACGTTTTAAAGTTGACTCTACTCAGGTCTCAATGACACCCGATAAACAATCTGTGTACATTGCGTTGAACGTAACTGAAGGTGAAACTTATACCATCAGCGAGGTTAACTTTATTGGTGATATGGCGGGTTTTGAAAAAACAATTCGTGCGATAAACCCATTGCAAGTTGATAAACTTTATAATGGCGCTGAAGTCACTTATACCGAAGAAGTAATCAGTAAATTTCTTGGACGTTTTGGTTATGCTTATCCAAAAGTAACAACAATACCCGAGATTGATGATGAAAATCATACCGTTAAATTATCTATTTCTATTGATCCCGGTAAACGCATTTACGTTAATAAAGTAAACTTTAGTGGTAATAATGTTACCGCTGATAGAGTCTTACGTCGAGAGTTACGACAAATGGAAGGTGCTTGGTTATCGAATAACATGGTAGAGCATTCTAAAGCGCGTTTATCTCGTTTAGCTTATATGGAAACCGTTGAATTTGAAACCAATCAAATTGCCGGTGAAGATGACTTAGTTAATGTCGATTTTACCGTAAAAGAACAAGCCTCTGGTTCATTTACTGCTGGGGTAGGATACGGTGATAGAACAGGATTAAGCTTAAATGCTGGCATACAGCAAAATAATTTTTTAGGTACAGGTAATCGTTTAGGTTTTAATATCAATACCAATACTTACTCAAAAAGCGCGAGTATTTCTTATACCGACCCTTACTTTACCGTTGATGCGGTATCGCTGGGTGGGCAAATATTTTTTCAAGCGTTTGACGCTGGTCAAGCTAACTTAGTGGAATACAATAATAAAACCTATGGGTTAGGCCTTAACTGGGGTTTTCCTGTTAATGAATATGTTAGAGTTGGTTTTGGCGTCGGTTTTAAAAATAACGAAATTACCTCGCTAGAAACTTATGAACAGATTCAAACTTTTTATGATTTGCACTCCAATCCTAACGATCCCGATGCGCCATTAGCATTTAAAAATTATGATATAAATGCTAATGTTTCACGCACAACTTTGAACCGAGGCACCTTTCCAACAGCGGGTTCATCACAGCGGTTATCATTAAAAATGACCACGCCGAATACCTCGGATGTGCAATATTTTAAAGTGAACTTAGATACTAAATTCTATTTTCCATTAACGCGTAATCAACGTTGGACAGTATTAGCACGTTTACAACTGGGCTATGGCAACGGTTATGGTCAAGTTAATGGTAATGATCAGTTATTACCCTTTTGGGAAAACTTTAGAGCGGGAGGCTCAGATACATTACGTGGCTTTGAAACTAATACCGTTGGCCCTCGAGCCGTATATCGTGAACCAACAAGAATCGGTGGTACGCCAAACCCAACCGGAGGCAGTGCCTGTTGTTTAGGCCCAGACCGTGACACTATTAGCCTAGTCTCTACTCGTTCTGTTGGCGGTAATGCTATTGCGGTAGGCGGTATAGAGTTGATTGTGCCAACGCCATTTTTAGATGAAAGTTATGCTAACAGCGTAAGAACCAGCTTCTTTGTTGATGTGGGTAATGTTTGGGATACTGAGTTTGACATTGCTGATTATCAAGATTTAGCCCAGGTTGAGTTTGACAGAGTTGCCGATTATTCTGACGTGAGTCGTTACCGCGCATCAGGAGGGTTATCTATTCAGTGGTTATCACCCATGGGACCGATGATTTTTAACTTTGCCAAAAGCATTAAAGAAGTAAAAGATGATGATACCACATTCTTTAGTTTCAATATTGGTCAAACATTTTAATTTTAATTAACACCTAAACGCGCTTAGCTGTTAAATTAAGTTAAGTTAAATTAAGAAAAATACACAAAAATAGAAGAGGAAACCACCTTGAACAAATTTATTAAATCACTAGCTATAACAGCAACAGCATCAACGTTATTACTAACAAGTAGCGCTATGGCTTTTGAGCAAAAAATTGCCATTGTAAACGTGCAAGAAGCTATTAGCCAAATCCCTCAAGCTGCCGTATTAATGCAAACCTTAGAAGCAGAATTTAAAGGTGAAAAAGCGGTTATTGAACAGTTACAAAAAGATTTAACCTTTGAAGATGAAAACTTAAAACGTAACGGTTCGTTAATGAGTGAAAAAGAGAAAAAAGACTTGCAAACTAAAATGGCGGGTTTATATCAGCAATATCAAGTTAAAGTAAAAGAATTTCAACAAAAAACTTCCCAACGTAGAAACCAAGAAACCAATAAATTATTAGCGTTAGTTAGTCAAGCTGTTGATAATATTGCCGCTAAAGATGATTACGATTTAGTTATTTCAAAACAAGCGGTAGTTTTTTCTAAACCGGCTATTAATATTACTAGCAAAGTAATCGAGCAAGTAAGCAAGCTGAAATAATTGATGGAATACACACTTGCTGAAGTAGCAAAACATATTGGTGCCAAGCTCGTTATTTCTGAATCGGTAAAGTGTTCGGGAAATAACATTGTAAGGAGCTTGGCAACGCTTGCAAATGCTCAACTGGGGCAAGTGGCTTTTCTAGCAAATAAAAAGTACCTATCACAGCTAAGTTCCACCCAAGCTAGTGCGGTAATTATTTCTCATGATATATTGTCTCAATGCCCGGTAAATGCCTTAGTTATGGATAATCCTTACATGGGATATGCCTTATTAGCTAACTTACTTGATACCACCCCCAAAGTTGCGGATGGTATTCATAGTAGTGCTGTTCTTGCTGATGGAGTAAAACTGGGTAAGAATGTTAGTGTTGGTGCTAATGCTGTTATTGAATCAGGCGTGCAGCTTAGCGATAACGTTAGCATTGGTGCAGGTTGTTTTATTGGTAAAAATACCTCCATTGGTAAAGGCACAAGTCTCTGGTCAAATATAAGCATTTATCATGATGTTCATATTGGC
>JAESPR010000058.1 GCA_016765685.1 Colwellia sp.
CTTCAAGCTCAAGCTTTTCTAGGCGAACTGTTTGTCCTTCGGTTACACGATGCTGTTTACCACCGCTTTGGAATACCGCGTACATAGCTACTCCGTACTGCAACACCATTATGTGTTGCTAAATTTAAAAATATAGGGCGCGAATTCTACGCGAAGATACTTAGTAGGGCAAGTATAAAAGTGATCATTTATAAAGTTTTTAGGGGCTTTTTTAATGCTTAGTTAAAATTTACGAAAAAAATTAATAATAAAGTCATTATAAAGCCTTAACATAGGCTTTAATATCCGTTGATATAGTGTAGAATTTAGCAAATAAAGTCCCCATCAAAATAGTGGTTATAATACCCCCTAGCCCAAGTGGAAATTAAGTAAGTGGATATAAAAGCAATTCAAGCACTCTCTCAAAAAGATATGACTAAGGTTAATGATCTTATTTATGGTCAACTGCACTCAGACGTCGCCTTAATAAATCAATTAGGTATTTATATTGTTAATGCTGGTGGCAAACGCATGCGCCCTATGTTGACTGTGCTAACAGCACAAGCATTAAATGCAACCCATGCAAATAAACTCACAGATGAACATTGTACTATAGCCGCAATTATTGAATTTATTCATACCGCAACCTTATTACATGATGATGTTGTTGATGAATCGAACATGCGCCGCGGCCGCGAAACAGCCAATGCCTTGTTTGGCAATAGCGCGAGTGTCTTAGTAGGTGATTTTCTTTACACCCGCGCTTTTCAAATGATGACCAAATTAGGTGATATGCGCATTATGGATATTTTATCTGATGCCACCAACATAGTCGCTGAAGGTGAAGTATTACAATTAATGCACTGTAACGACCCTGATACTACTGAAGCAAGCTATCTACAGGTCATTTATTGTAAAACCGCCAAACTTTTTGAAGCGGCGACCCGCCTTGCTGCCATTATTACCAAACAAAATAGTGCAATTGAAAGTGCGATGGCTGATTACGGAAAATATTTAGGCACCGCTTTCCAATTAGTTGATGATATTATGGATTACACCAGTGATGCGAAAGAAATGGGAAAAAATGTTGGCGATGATTTAGCTGAAGGTAAACCGACTCTACCACTAATTTATACTATGACACATGGCAGTGCTGAGCAAAGGCAACTAGTGAGAGATGCGATAGAACATGGTAACGGCATGGAACATCTAGATGAAATCCTTGATGCTATGAAACAAACGGGTGCTTTAGTTTATACTCAGAAAAAAGCGGAGATTGAGGCAGACAAAGCCATTAATGCTTTATCGCTGTTACCTGAGTCTGATTACAAGCAAGCATTAATAGCCTTAGCGCATATTGCCGCTAATCGCTGTGCTTAATGCCTAGACAGACAAGAGTAATGACAAAATGACCTCAGAAAATATATACGAAAACAACCCATTACATGGCATAGGCTTAGAGCAAGTACTCACTGAATTAGTTGACCATTACGGGTTTGAACTATTAAATGCTTATTTAAGTTTAAATTGCTTTAAAACTAATGCTAGCATTAAATCAAGCGTAAAGTTTCTCAAAAAGACTGACTGGGCAAAAGACAAAGTTGAAGCTTTTTATTTGTATCAATATAAGAGCCTGCCCCGTGCCGATGACAGTCAATTTGAGTTGCCTCCACGTGATCGCATTGTCCCCGCGGATCAAAAGCCTGGCGAACCCGCAGAATTAAGCTTTGATGATGCAGAAAACTTGAGGCAAAAACGTGCCAAAAAAACCCGTGAACGCTCTTCAACTCCTGATAACCCTTGGGGAAGATAGACACTCATTATATATTCAACTACTTAATTATATGATGCCATTACTTATCTACCTAAGCCACCTCAAGATGCAGGGTTCAGCTGGAATTAAAAACGCCTTTAGGCAAGGCATTGATTGAAGATAATGGTTATCCAGGAGAGTATGTTCCTGCATTCTCTAAGAAGATATATGTAGCGTCCTTGCCGAAATTAATAATGGATAAAAAAATATAGCTAGAATCAAGTTGACTAACTTCATAGAGGGAAGTTAGTCAATCCTTTTTCAACCATGCAAAAACAGACCTTAACACTTATTTAAGGTCTGTTAGTTATACTCAATTTTAGGTATTAGTGAGCAAAGAAAGTTAATTCAACCTCACTGTAATCACCAAAGTTACTTAAGGAGATTTTCCACTCACCGCTTGTTGGTCGTTCAATGACGATCATTTCATCATTTCCTTCTTGAGCGGAATAATAAAATGAACTGTAATCATAAAAATATGAGAAACCATAATCATCAAAAAATTCATCATCCCATTGTTCGTCATTCATTAACTCTGCAGTAAGGTCAACGTCGCCTTCACCACCACGGGTTGCAATATAAATAACATTAATACCTTCAGGCACATCTAAAACAAACTCAATTGCTTCATCACCCACTTGATAATTAATAGTTTCTTGGAAAGCAAAATAAGTACGTTCTTGCTCATCTGGCTCTCCGCCGTCACCGCCACCAGTATCACCGCCACCAGTATCACCACCACCAGCTAAACCTGATGCCGGTTCATTGCCTGCCATTGCGCTGTCTAGCCACGATTTTAATGTGGAAACATTACCATAAACACCATATTTATTAGCGCTGGCACACCCTTCTCCCCAACTCACTACTCCTATTTGAACAAAGCTATTGTCTTTTGCAACAACCAGTGGGCCGCCACTATCACCTTGACAAGAGTCTTTACCGCCTTCTTTATAACCAGCACACATTTCCGTGATTTGTACTTGTCCATTATAGGCTTCTGGGCTGTTGCATATTTCATTGGTAACATAAGGAACGGCAACTTCCATTAGCTTGTCTGGCATTGCACCGCCTGAAGTTAACGTGCCCCAACCACTAACGGTCATTAAACTGCCAACATTAATATTATTAGCGAAAAAGCTATCGTCGGCTAATGTGAGGGCTTTAGCATTTTTGTCGGTTATTTTTTCTGCTAATTTCAGTATAGCAACATCTTTTGATAAGCTTGGATACTCTTGGTTGGTATAAGTTGTTGCTACCTGAATGACTTGGCCTGAGCCATCGGTAAGGCTATGAGCGCCCACTCTTACCTGCATTTGTGGGTTATTACCATCAACACCTTCCATACAATGTGCCGCCGTTAATATCATGTCATCAGCGACGATTGAGCCGCCACAAAAATGACTACCCGAAGTTGATTGTAATGATACTTGATAAGAACGAAAGTGTGGTGTGGACTCTTCTCCTCCGACAATTCGTAACTCTGGCAGGCTATTAATTGATTTAATTGTTATCGTTGGTGCCGATAGCGCGCTGGTGCTTGCTAAAATAGCGAGTACTATGATTGATCTTTTTAACATATTTTAATCCTCTTTTATTGTGTAATAAACATGAAGGTTTAGTCATGTTCGAATACTAGTATCCGTAAGAAAGAAAAAAACGAGTAGTGATGATTTTTATCTTGATGTAATTTTTTGTACAAAAAACATTGCAATAAATTAAGCATTACAAGTGAGGAAAGCCGCTTTGCCTTAGATATAAACGAGATGTTATTCCATACATTTTTTTAACTATACAGCTACAATTAGATACAACTCGATAATTTATCTCTCTGGTAAATATTAGAGCGATGAGGTCTACTACCTTTGGATAATTGCACACATTAATAGCGGAGGTTTCATTTATGCGTAGTATTTTCTTTCGTATATACACAGGAATGTTTTTAGCTATTCTTGCTGTGATGCTTACGCTTAGCGTGGGAACCTATTATTTAAATAAATACCGGGTAATCAAACATATTAGTGAAAATTATGGAGGTACTTTTAAGTTAATATCTGAAGGGCTACACCGCCATCAGGGTGAACAAGGAGTACAATGGTTAAAAGCAATTGAAAACTTAAGTGATTTAACTTTTAAGCAGAAGAGCATCATTGAAAGTCCCTTAACAATGGCTTTACAGCAAGAATTAATGACACAACAATTTGCTTTTAAAGTTGAACCTTTATTGACTGCGGGTAAAGCTTACATCTTATTACCTGATAATAGCCATTATTTGCAAGTGAACCTTGCTGATTTTGGTAGTTCACTCGTAAGGTTAAGTGCTTTTTTAGTTTTGAATGAATTAGGGCGACATAAAGGTAGTGAGCGAGTACAAGCATTAAATAAGTTACGCCAAATGTATAACTATCCTATTCAGCTAAAGCTTTTAAGTAGCTTACATATTCCTAATGTTAATGTGCGATCAGTTCAGAAGGGAAATATTTCGGTCATACTGAAAAACCCNACCTCGAGTACTGCCTCTTTAATTGCCTATGCGCCNTTAGGAAATAGTCCTTATTCACTGGTNTTGGGGAGTATTCCCTTTTTCAATTGGTTTCCAATTGAAATGATTGCCAGTTTAGTCATTATTATTTTAATTTTAATGGCATTGGTGAGCTTTTTATTGGTAAGNCCTCTGGAGTTACGCTTGCAAGCNGTTGATAAACAAATTGAGGCGATAGGGCAAGATAAAGACTTATTTAGTCATGTTCCTAAAAGAAAAGATGCTATTGGTAATTTATCTACTACGGTAGATGCTATGGCAATCCGNATTCATCGTTTACTTGATGCTCAAAATGATATGGTTCGTGCTATTTCACATGAATTAAGAACGCCAGTAACACGAATTAGNTTTCGNCTNACTGCGATTGAAGACNTTAAANCAGTAGAGGTCAACCAATATTGCATGGGAATAGAGCGTGACTTAACTGAGCTAGAGTCATTAATTGATGAAGTATTAACTTTTTCTAAATTACAGCGTGATATGCCAAAATTAACCATAGTACCGTTGGAAGCCGGTACATTGTTTAACATGCTGGTTAAATCGGCCCAAAATATCAATCCTCATATTGAAATAAATCTGGTCAGCAATGATGCGAAGTTTATTTTTGCCGATCAACGGTATTTTTATCGAGTATTGGAAAATATTTTAACCAATGCATTAAAGTACACTAAAACTAAGGTTGACATTGGCTTTACTCAATCAGCAAGTAAGCAAATTATTTGGTTTGCTGATGATGGACCTGGCGTTCCTGAGCACTTGCGCGAAAGCTTATTTACGCCTTTTTTTCGCATTGATGATAGTCGAAATAAACAGACAGGNGGCTATGGATTAGGCTTAGCGATTGTGAAACAAATTATCCAATGGCATGGTGGCGAAGTATCTATGGTAGAAAGTGAGCATTTAGGGGCTAAAATTGAGTTAGAATTACCATTAAAGNTACAGGAAGCTTGTTATGAATAAACGCTCAGCAAAGCTAAAAGTTATAAATTTATTTNCAATGCCATCTCTGCCATTGTTTTTTGTTGTGTGTTTTATGGTTAACCCCTCTTATGGACAAGAAACATCAAAAGAAAGCCCTGAACGGCAAATAAGNATTTTACCTTCTTTGAAAATTGAATCATTAATAGCGCCTATCCAACAGCAGAATGAAGAGGATATATTAAGTTCTATCGATAATTTTGGTACTAACTTGACTAACACCGACAACGTATTTTCTGAGTCATTGATTGATAGTTTTGAACAACTTGATTTTGATGAAATATTTGAAGATGAAATATTAAGATGAAGAAACAGAGTGGCCGCAGGTATCTTTCATAATTGAATCGTTAATAAAAAAGCCACAGGGTGTCGGAGTAAAAGGCGTTGAAGAGGCCATTATCAACCAACTCGATAAGAGCAACTTAATGGACTTTGATGTTGATGAATATTTTTGGAAAATTGAATTAATTGAAAAAAAATCACTTTCGATCAAACCAAATATTTTAGATGAAATAGACACGACAGACATCCCTTACGAGCCATAAACCGAGTGAATAAAATATTAATGATGAATAATTATACCTTGCTGAAAGCCGGTGCTTATTTAAATGTTTACTTAATACTGTTTGTTTTATTAATATTTTCTGACAATATCTGGGCAAAGCAACCTGATGATATTAACAAGTTTAAAAAAGCGATAGAGCTGAGAAAGAGTCAAGAATATCAGCAAGCAATTGAATTATTAGAAATTTTAAAACAAAAACACTTTGATCATAAACGTATTAATATTGAGCTAGCAATAAATTTCATTAAATTAGAAAAATATGATGAGTCCATTGTAATACTGCAACACTTACAATCATTAATATTGAGTACTTCAGAAAAAACCAAGTTGAACTCTTTATTTGAGTTAGTGCAGAGCAAGCTTGACGCCTATTCAAAAAAATCAAAGAAAAGTAATCAATCACCTTATAAATTTTTGGTAGATGCAACATTCTATTATGGTGTGGATCAGTACTCTACCCAGTTTCCGATATATGAATATTTAGATCCATTTGATGAGGGGTTAGCATTTGAAGATAATTTTGAGTTTGATGAGGAACTCATTGAATTAAGGAGCGATGAGGTTGATAAACAAGAAAATAATTATTTTGCTCAGCAATTACAAAGTTATTACTTATATAAATTTCAAGAAAAAAAAGGTTATAAGTTTATCTTCAGCGGATTAGCCGCTATTTATCAACGACAGATCAAAAAAAGTACTAATCTACATTACCGACAATATAAATTAGAGCCTGCTCTGTCACTTATTATTAATGATGAATGGCTGATTAATTTAAAAATAAGAAGTCGCTTCCACGAACAAAATAGTCGGTACATTTTGAGTGACAATAGCATGCAATTGTTCGCATCTCTCCCCCTGCTTGAAGGGCGAGTGAAGTTTGGTTACAACTATAGGAAAAAAGACAATAAAACGGCGGGAAATAATGCTTTCGATGCAACTATATCTTCTCCTTGGCTTGAATATGTGTGGCGCCCCGCTTCGAAAATTAAGTTTCAAATAGGTAGCCGTTATCGTATTTATAATACGGCGGATAAATTTAATCAGTATAGAAATGTAATGTTTTATAGTAGCTTAAATTATAAACTCTCAAACAATACCAGCGTGTATTTCTCATATAACAATAGTAATTTAGCTTACGTTATTGATGATCTTGAACTAGTTAATTGGGGGGATGAAACAAAACATTCTTTTTCTGCTGGTGGGAAGTTTAGGATAAATCAACAGCTTAGTTGGGGAATTAATGGTCATGTGATTGATAATCAATTAAGCCAAGATGCAGGGGAAGATCAATGGAAGCGTCTAGAAGTATATTTTACTTATCGATTTTAGCTACCAGTTTGAGCGCATCACTAAGCTATACATTCTGATACAAACTGCGACATAGCGAAATAATATGCAAGTATAACGGCAATAAAAAAATGTTGTTGACCATGCTATTCTATAATTTAAAAGTATCTATTTGAGGTAATGGTAATGGCTAGCGTGCAAGCAATATATCGAAGTACATTAATTATAATTTTTTTATTTTTTACTGTCGCTATAACAAGTGCAGCCAATGATATGAAGACAGTTGAAAATATTTATGGAATTAAAATGGAACAGAATAAATTGTTAATCAAAATGTTGTCTAATGGCTGCTCTGTTGAGCATTCTTTTCAACTAATTTGGACTGATGAAAAGCTATTAACAGTTTACCGAGTATCGCCAGATCGTTGCCGAAGAGTCCCTTATGAAAAATGGTTTACGTTTTCATTGCCAGATAAGGTTAAAACTTTTACAGTCAGCAATATTTTTCGAGTGAATACTAATTGAATGGGTGAATCACCGCTTAGTATTACACTAACAACCTTTCGAAGAGTGAGTATAAAAGGTATAGATAATAGGGATAATTAATGATAGAAAATGTTAGTAATAAAATATTAATTGTCGATGATGATATCGAGTTATGCGAATTAATTAGCAATTATTTGGCATCAAATGGTTACCTTATCGAAGTTGTGCATAGTGGCGAGCAAGTTGAGCAGGCGATAGAGGATTTTTCACCTAATGCTATCATTCTTGATTTGATGTTACCTAATATCGATGGTCTCACTATATGTAAGAGTATTCGTGCTCGGTTTCAAGGGGCAATTATCATGCTGACCGCATTAGGTGATGATATTGATGAGGTGACGGGGCTAGAAGTCGGGGCTGATGATTACCTCGCTAAACCGGTAAAGCCAAGGGTATTATTAGCTCATCTTCGCGCTCAAATGCGAAGGTTTAGTCAAGTAAAAATATCAGCAATAGACCCTGTTATTTTTTGCCATGAACAAAGTATTTCTATTGATGCAAGTAAACGTAAGGTCATTAATCAAGGAAATGATGTTTCTTTATCGAGTGCTGAATTTGACTTGTTATGGTTGCTTGCTGAGCAAGTCGGACAAATAGTTAAGCGTGATGTTTTGCATGAAAAAATATTTAGATTACCTTATGACGGTATTGATCGATCAATTGATTTACGTATTTCTAGGATAAGAAAAAAGCTAAATGATAATTCAAAGGAAGCAGAAGTTATCAAAACAGTACGTAATGTCGGCTATTTATTAGCGTTGTAGCGAGGGTATAATTCTAATGGTGTAAAATAAAGCGGTATGTCGATGCTGCCTCGACAAGTTTCTTTGTCGTGCCTCACTTCGTTCGTGACGACCTACAAATACCAATGTTTAATTAAATGTAGGTCGATGCTTGCCTCGACAATATCGCAGCAAGCTAAGACCTACATACTTGTGACTTAGCGTTTAGCTAGCCATAAAATCTACACCTTCTTGAATGTCTTTTTTCAAGGTTTCAAGCATTTCTTCTTTAGCTTTTTGTTCAAAAGCACTTAGTTCCCCATAAGATAAAACTTCACTCACGCCGTTAACACCTAAACGTATCGGCTGTGCGAAGAATGAAGCATCTTCCCCATTACCTTCAACATAAGCGTAATCAACCACGTCTTCACCTTGTAAGCCTTTTACCAACGACATACAAAAACGTGCTGCTGCTGCGCCCATAGATAAAGTAGCTGAGCCGCCACCCGCTTTTGCTTCAACAACTTCAGTACCCGCATTTTGAATACGTGGTGTTAACGTTGCCACTTCTTCATCAGTAAAGGTAACGCCTTCAACTTGTGACAATAAAGGTAGAATTGTAGTGCCCGAGTGACCACCAATAACCGGTACTTTAACAGTTGCTACATCTAAGCCTTTCAATTCAGCAACAAACGCTTCAGAGCGAATTACATCTAACGTAGTGATACCAAATACACGAGCTGCATCATAAGTGCCTGCTTTTTTGAATACTTGTGCAACGATTGGCACAGTACCATTTACTGGGTTAGTGATAATACCCACTAGGGCTTTAGGACAAGCGGCAACAATACCTTCGGCTAATACTTTAATAATACCCGCATTTACATTGAATAAATCAGCTCTGTCCATACCCGGTTTGCGTGGCATTCCTGCTGGAATTAATACAATATCGGCGCCAGTTAAGGCTGCATGTAAATCATCACGACCAAACCCGGCAACTTTTACATCGGTAGGGATATGAGATAAGTCAACCGCAACACCTGGTACAACAGGGGCAACATCGTAAAGTGATAACTCAGATCCTGCAGGCAATTGAGTTTTTAATAATAAAGATAATGCTTGACCAATACCGCCAGCGGCGCCTAAAACTGCTACTTTCATGTGATCTCTCCGAGATTTTAATAGTGGGGTTAAATTACATTTAATTTTTCAACAAAAAATTTGAGTAAATACGTAAAAATTTGCTGCGCAAAGATATAGTATAGACAATAAAAAAACAATCAATATTAACTTATAGCGTATATTTATACCTATGATAGCGTATAATATACTCGTACAAAAACCCAACTTCAGTATTAATTTATTACAATCAAAATTAAAAGGTTTTGATATAAAACAATGAATGGTCAACAAAAACAAGAAGCACTAATACAAACATTTAAAGATTTATTGAAACAAGAACAATTTGGCTCGCAAGGCGAAATTGTTGACGCTTTAAAAAGCATGGGTTTTGATAATATCAGTCAATCTAAAATATCTCGTATGTTAAGCAAATTTGGCGCAGTTCGCACTCGTAATGCCCGCCAAGAAATGGTTTATTGCTTACCTGCTGAGCTTGGTGTACCAACAGCACAGAGCCCATTGAAACAGTTAGTATTAGAAATTGAACACAATGGCATGATGATCATCATTCAAACAAGCCCAGGTGCTGCACAATTAATTGCTCGATTACTGGATAGTTTAAGTAAAAGTGATGGGGTACTAGGCACTATTGCCGGTGATGATACGATATTTATTGCCCCGACAGATGTTGAAAATATCAAAGAAACTATTAATAAATTAGAACGCCTTTTCTCTAAAACCTTAAGCTAACTTGTTTCCAGCGCTAGCGCTTGTAATATATTGGTTAATAGCAATTGAGCCGTTACGGGTTTAGCAATATGTAGGTTCATACCTGCTGCTAAACTCCGTAGTTTATCTTCTTCACGAGCGTGAGCTGTCATTGCTATAATAGGAAGATTTTTATATTTTTCTACTTTTCTAATCTCAATGGTTGCTGTTAACCCATCCATAATAGGCATTTGAATATCCATTAATACTACATCAAAATTTTCCTTTTCAAGTGAGTCTATGGCTCGTTGACCATTGTCTGCAATCACCACTTGCGCTTTCATGCTCGTTAACAGTTCTTTGGCAACCAACTGATTTACCAAGTTATCTTCTACTAATAACACCTTGATATTAGCTAGGTTTTCTTGACTTACACTTGTTGCGTGAGCTGTTATAGCAGATGATTTGTTTTTTGTAGCGGTACTTTTAACTAATACTAAAGTCTCTTTTTCTACTAGCGTTTGTGTCAATACACTGGCAATTTGATCTAACGAATAACGATATAAAGGTGTATCAAGCAGAATATAAGTGGCGTTCATTTTATCTAACTGTTGGCATATTTCACTGCTTAATTCGTGCATAACCGGTTGGCAAAGACCAATTAAGTCAACATTTTGATACCAATCAACCACAGCGTTTTCCAAATTAGTTGGTTGCGGGCAGAGAACCTCTTCATTCATTAACAATACTACCTTAGCGTTAGATAATGCTTTATTCGCAAACTGTTGACTGAATTCAAATAAATCATCAAATTGATGATAATGCCAAGACAAACAGTTAATGGTTTCTATACAGCTAGTTGATAATGCTTGCTTAATAACACATAAATGAATAGTTTCTTTGTTATCGCTTGTTTTGTATTGAGAATCAAAATCTTGCTTTTCTTCCTCGCTAGGTTGAGAGAAAGGTAAAACAAAGCTAAATTCACAGCCTTTGCCTAAATCACTTTTTAAGGTTATTTCGCCGCCAAGTAACTTAACGATTTGCTGACAAATAGACAAGCCTAATCCTGAGCCACCATACTTTCTGGTCATAGAAATGTCAGCTTGTGAAAAAGCTTCAAACAAATGACCTTGCTTGTCCTTCGCAATGCCAATGCCGGTATCTTTTACTTTAAACCGAACCAAAGCATTGATTGTACTTACCCCAATAACATCAATAAGCAAAGCCACTTCGCCTTGCTCAGTAAACTTAATGGCATTATTCAATAAGTTTGACAGTACTTGCACTAAGCGCATTTCATCACTCATCAGTAAACTGGGTACATTGGATGCTAACTCTATTCGCACATTTAATTTTTTTGTATAAATATTAACCGCATTAAGTTTGAGAGCTTTATCAATAGTTGCCGGTAAGTTAATAACATCTTTAACAATAACCATTTTTCCCGCTTCAATTTTAGATAAATCAAGTAACTCATCAATAAGATGTAATAAAGAAAAAGCGGCGGTTTGAGCGCTGGCTAAATAATGTAACTGGCGTGAATCTAATAAGGTGCGAGTCAATAAATCCATCATGCCTTGCATAGCATTAATGGGGGTTCTAATTTCATGACTCATATTTGCCAGAAACTGAATTTTTACTTGGTTGGCATATTCCGCTTGGTTTTTAGCATTTTCTAACGCCGATTGAGTTGCTTGTCGCTCAGTGACATTTTGCAAAATAGTAATAGTACCCAGTATTTCTCCTTGCTCATTAGTAAACTGATTACAAAATCCTTGATAACTTTCTTCTCCCGCTTCAATTAACGCTTGTTGTGGGTAGTCATTATCAGATACTGCATTTAAAGCATCAATCTCGCACGCCAACGCTTTAGGCATAAATTGACTCGATTGAAAACCTAACATCTTGCTTTCTAAACGACCACTTAATTGCTCAAATGCTTGGTTACAGCCCATTAATTTTCCTTGCGGATCATTAAAGATAATCAATTCAGGAATGGCATTCATAACCGATCGCAACAGCACATAATCCCGCTGATGTTTAGCACTGGTTTCTTGCAATGCTTGGGTTTTCTCAAATACTCGACTATCAAGCACTTCATTTTGCTCTTTTAATTGCAATAACAAACTGCGATTTTGGGTGAATATATCTTCTACTAATACAAACCAATGTAACCAATCAGCATTCGCTTTCACTTTCCCTGGGTCACCTTGCGCGCAATACTCTATGTGGCTAATAAAATCATGGGTTGGTTTAATGAAACTACGTCGCGTCATGGCATTCACTAACATTAAAAAAGCCAACAAGCCAATTAACAAGATGGTAAACATAAAAATAAAGTGGCTACGCAGTGGTCGAATAAAATTGGCATGGGGTTGATACTTTAATAAAGTCCAACCGTTCACCGACAACGTTTGCTTTTCAACTTGCCAATCGCCAATACGCACTGAATCGGGCAACAGTGCTAAACTTTCCTGCTTTAAATGATGCAAAGCCTTTGGCAATACTTTTTGCCATGATGCTCGATAACCCAGCGGTTCTTTGCCTTTTTGTTTAAAAATTAAAATATCGTTGTTTTGATTAAACAGTACCAAGCCTTGCTCTGCCGAGGGCAATTTTGACAAACTTTGCTGCAAACGAGCCAAGCTAATATCAATAACAACAGCGCCAAGCATTTTTTTCCCTCGATAAACACCGATGCCCAACGAAGCATTCATACCAGTACCCGCAGCATCAATATAAGGAGATGACCAAATGACTCGGTTATTTTCAAAGCCTAATTTTTGTATTTTTCTGGCATGGACATTCGTTAACATGCGATCACTAAAACGCCAGCTATCACGGCCGATCCAAGGGAAAATATTAACAAACTGCTCAGTAGACACATAATAAAACCAGTTGGCTTCTTCAATAACTTTTTGCGCGGCAACAAACGCTGGGGTTAAAGCATTGGCCATGGCTATTTCTTGTTTTTTCAATAAAGAGAATTGGTCAACATAACCAAAGCCGGTAATGTTGCCACTAATGCGCTTGTATTGTTCAAAAGTGCTACGGTTAGGCTTATCTAAAAAAAACAACGAGCCTTCTTGAATTAGGAGAGGTGCTTGTGAATATAATTCATCTGGATATTTGAGCGCATATTGAGCAAACTCTTGGATGCCCGTAATGGCTTGCTCACTTTGCACTAACATGGAATTTAACTGATGCGCTTGTGTGGTTAGCTGTATTAAACCTTGCTGTTTGTGTACTGACAATTCGCTGTAATAACGCAATGATGCTGCAGCTAGTGCAATAAAAACGATAATAATAAAAGCAACCACAACCGCTGTATTGTAGCGCCTAAATACCGTATTTTCCGCGTGTATATTTAACAATATTTAGCCTTAGTATAGGATATAGACCCTAAAGTCTATTGAATTTTCATGTTTAACGTTATCATAACTAAGGCAGAAGCAAAAACTTATCAATGCTGTTTCTAAAAGGTGAGTTAATGTCAGCACCCCCTAGTATGACTGTAAATTAAATACCTCCCTAACGAGAATGTTTATTATGAACAAAAAAGATCCTCCATTAACCATTGGCCGTTTAGCTAAAGCAGCCAAAGTAAATATTGAAACCATTAGGCACTATCAACGCAAAACGCTAATTGTTGAACCGGAAAAACCTCTCAACGGTTTTAGACATTACCCAGTAACAACTATTGATGAATTAAAGTTTATTAAACGCGCTCAGCAATTGGGGTTTTCCTTAAAAGAAATAAAACAATTATTGCTATTGGGTGAGCAACATTGTCATGATGTTCAGCAACTTGCTATTGAAAAGCGCGCCATTATTAACCGTCAAATCTCAGGATTACAGACTATTCAAACCGCACTAGACCAGTTAATAGAGAAATGTTATTACGATGATACCGAAAAATGCAGTCTCATTAAGACTTTATCTGAACAAGGTTTTCTCGAAGATTAACCGAACAATCACCAAATAAATATTTTTCCTTTCACTGTTGACTCTGGGCTCTAGTCCAGAGTGTAAACTGCCTCAACTGCTTTAATCAAAAACAGAAAATGAGCGCTTTTTATGTCAGCATTACCCTCAGCAAAAAAATCATTACTCGTTGCAATTTTAGCGGGCATCGGCGCTTCAGCTTGCTGCATTGCCCCGCTACTTTTGCTATCACTTGGTTTAAGTGGCGCTTGGGTCGGTAACCTCACTGCAATGGAGCCTTACAGTGGTTATTTCACCGCAGCCACCATCATTATGTTGGCTATAGTTTTCCACCAGCTCTATATGAAATCGAACAACAGGCCGCAACCCTGTGCCAAAGGTAGCTTATGTGAAAACCCTAACGTACTAAAAAATCAGCGTATTATATTTTGGGTAGTCAGTATCATTTTGCTAGCGATGGTCAGTTTTCCGTATTATGCAGAATATTTATTAGGCTGAATTCCCAATACTCCAAACAATTAATATTTAATAATTAACAACTAACACCACTAAGGATATTTACATGAAAAACCTCTTTATCAGCGTTTCAATTTTATTGGCCTCTTTGCTAGTTAATGTAACCTACGCCGAGTCATCAACGTTAAGCCATGAAATGGCAAGCACACAAAAAACAGCTACTTTTACCATCAATAAAATGACCTGTAAAATGTGCCATATCACCGTACGTAAAGCGATGGAGAAAGTAGATGGCGTTATCACCGCTTCTGTTGATTATGATAGTAAAACTGCCACCGTTGCTTTTGACTCTGCCAAAACGACCACCGATGCTATTGCCCTAGCTTCAACTAATATTGGTTATCCGGCGGTATTAAAAGCAACAAACTAATCTTTTAAAGCTTCATTTTAAGGAATAAACTATGCCGTCATCGTCTTGTTGTGCGACTAAGCAGTCAGGCTCTCCTGTTTTACATGTCGCCATTATCGGCAGTGGCTCAGCCGCTTTTTCTTGTGCATTGAAACTACTTGAGCAAACAGGTAAAAATAACGCCAGAATCACCATTATTGAAGCAAATAAAAACATTGGCGGGTGCTGTGTTAATGTTGGCTGTGTGCCATCAAAAATATTGATTCGCGCAGCGCAATTGGCACAACAGCAGCGTAATAATCCATTTACGGGTATCGAGAACCATCCACCGTTGCTCAACCGCGCGTTATTGTCAGCGCAGCAAAACTCCCGTGTTGATGAATTAAGACAAGCTAAATATCAAAAAATGCTTAATGATAACCCTGATATTTCATTAGTGGCTGGTTTTGCT
This sequence comes from Colwellia sp., assembly GCA_016765685.1. GTDB lineage: Bacteria > Pseudomonadota > Gammaproteobacteria > Enterobacterales > Alteromonadaceae > Colwellia. The sequence goes on from JAESPR010000058.1 coordinate 15,524, forward strand.
AAATTCAAAGATAAACAGACACTTACCTTAACGCTTAACGATGGTAGCGAGCAAACCATAACAGCTGATAAATTTTTAATTGCCACGGGCTCATCGCCCACTATTCCTGACATTGAAGGTTTGCAAAAAACGCCCTATTGGACTTCAACCGAGGCCATTTTTGCGACCAAAGCACCACCGCATTTAGCGATTATTGGCTCATCAGTTATTGCCTTAGAGATTGCTCAAGCTTACCGCCGCTTAGGCAGTGAAGTCACCCTTATTGCCCGTCATACTTTACTAACTAAAGAGGAGCCTCTATTGGGCAAAGAGCTAACGTTAGCATTTGAAAATGAAGGAATAAAAGTACTAAGCAATTGCCAAACTAAACGTGTGTCGCATAATGGCGAACATTTCACTTTGTTGCTCGATGATCAAAAAGAAATACTATGTCAACAATTACTTATCAGCACAGGTCGGCACGCCAATACTAGTCAACTGAACCTCAGCGCTGCTGGCATCGAAACAGATCAAAACGGTAGTATTAGGGTTAATAACAAAATGGCAACCTCAACTGCTAATATATATGCCGCAGGTGACTGCGCTAATATGCCACAATTTGTTTATGTTGCCGCTGCGGCGGGTAGTCGAGCAGCTATTAACATGACCGGTGGTGATGCCATACTAGATCTAACGACCATGCCCGCAGTTATATTTACCGACCCGCAAGTTGCTACTGTTGGTTTGACTGAAGCCCAAGCGCAGCAGCAAGGTATGAAAACCAAGAGCCGAGTATTAACCATGGAAAATGTGCCCAGAGCTTTGGCTAATTTTGCCACTGAGGGTTTTATCAAGTTAGTCGCCTTAGCAGACACAGGCAGAATTATCGGCGCACAAATTTTAGCCCATGAAGGGGGCGAGATTATTCAAAGTGCCGCGCTTGCCATTCATAATAAAATGACTGTTGATGATCTCGCTAAGCAGTTATTTCCCTACTTAACTATGGTTGAAGGTTTGAAGCTTTGCGCCCAAACTTTTAGTAAAGATGTATCGCAACTGTCTTGTTGCGCCGGTTAAATAAATATTGTGTCGAGGTAAACGACCTACATTGTTCCTAATGTAGGTCATCACGAGCAGCGCGAGGCACGACTTTGTACCTTGATCTATTACCTAAGTGGCTCTTGATAATTTTGTTGAAATAAACGCCGCAAAACCAACAAATAGCGCCGAAATCCACAAGCAGGCTTCTAAACCATAATGTTGATAAACCCAACCTGATAATACTGTACCAATTAATCGCCCCATCGCATTAGCCATATAATAAAAACCGACATCAAGGGACACTCTGTCACTATCAGCGTAGCTAACAATTAAGTAACTGTGCAGTGATGAATTGATCGCAAAAACAACACCAAAAATAAATAAACCCATGATTAACGTGGTTCGTATATAAAAGTCAAAATGTAATACCAAAGCAATCGCGACAGCAATAATAATGAGATAACTAGCCCATAAAAAAGCCGTTTGCCCGGTTGGTGTTTTATCCGTAGCTTTTTTACCGGTGATAAGTGGCGCGACTGTTTGCACAAAGCCATAGCCAATTACCCAAGTTGCCATAAACCCGCCAACCCACCAATGATCCCAATTAAAGGTGACCGCCAGATAGACAGGTAATGCCACCACAAACCACACATCTCTAGCACCAAATAAAAACATTCGTGCCGCAGAAAGTTTGTTAATAGCCGAGCTTTTTGACAACATTTCATTAAATTTAGGCTTGTTGTTTGCTTTACCTAAATCTTCTTTTAGCATCACTAAACTAAAGAGCCATACTAAGGCAAGTAATGCTGCCATTAACATAACGGCACCTTTAAAACCAAATACGGTTAATAATAAGCCACCAAGGAAAAAGCCAATGCCTTTTAAGGTGTTTTTAGAACCAGTGAGCAAAGCGACCCATTGATATAACTTACTCTCCGCCTTTTCATCACCTTGAGGCACGAGCAGTTTAATTGAACTTTTAGCGCTCATTTTATTGAGATCTTTAGCAATACCCGATAACGCTTGCGCTGCCATCACATAAACAACCGTTAACATATCAGCTGGAACGGCAAGCATAACAAGGGCTATTACCTGCAAAGCCAAACCAATATTCATTATTTTATTTAAACCAAGTCTTGCACCTAACCAGCCACCAACAAGATTTGTTACCACGCCAAAGATTTCATAAAACAAAAACAACATCGCAATGTTTAATGGGCTATAACCTAGTTGATAAAAATATAACACCACCAACATACGCAACGCGCCATCAGTTAAGGTAAACGCCCAATAATTACCAGTAATAACAAGGTATTGTTTAAGTTGCGGTGATAACTTAGCTAAAAATTGTATCGGTAACATACTTATTGATCGCTCATCCCAACCAACTGCACCAATTCAATAGTACGATTAACATAGCCCCACTCATTGTCGTACCACGCATAAAGTTTTAGTTGAGTACCATTAATTACCATGGTTGATAAAGCATCAATAATGCTTGAGCGCGGATCGGTTTTATAATCAATTGAGACCAGTGGGCGCTCTTCATATCCTAAAATATCTTGCAGCTCGTTTTGTGATGCTTGCTTAAATAATATGTTCACTTCTTCAACAGTAGTAGCGCGGTTTAACTCAAACACACAATCAGTTAATGATGCATTCGTTAGCGGTATTCGCACTGCATGACCATTTAACTTACCGGTTAACTCTGGAAAAATACTGGTGATAGCTTTGGCTGAGCCGGTGGTGGTTGGAATTAAACTCGTGCCACAAGAGCGCGCGCGACGTAAATCTTTATGTGGCGCATCAATAATGGTTTGGGTATTGGTAATGTCGTGAATTGTGGTCATTGAACCATGTTTTATACCAATATTTTCATGAATAACTTTTACCACAGGCGCTAAACAGTTAGTGGTACATGACGCTGCGGTAACAATGCGATGTTTATCACTATTTTTATTACCCTGATATAAATGCTGATTGACCCCCATGACAATATTTAAAATGTCTGTATCGTCCATGTCTTTTTTAGCAATTGGCGCAGTCACTACAATACGCTTAACCCCTTGCTCAAGATAAGCTTGTAATTTCTGAGCTGTTTTCATTTTTCCCGAAGCTTCAATGACCACATCACACTGTGACCAGTCGGTATCATTAATTGCGCTATTATTAGTTACTGCAACTTTTTTACCGTTAACAATTATATTTAATTCATCACACTGAATAGCATGTGAACAACGGCCATGCACTGAATCAAACTCAAGTAGATGGGCATGGGTTTTAGCATCACCTGCGGGATCGTTTATTTGAACAATATCAATATTGGCTTGCTCAAGTGCCACGCGCATTGACAAACGCCCCATACGGCCAAAACCGTTTATACCTACTTTAATTTTTATCATATTTCTAACATTTTCATTGGCAAAACTTGAATATCGCTAGGCTATCACTGACGTTTTTACTTTGCTAGTAAAGATGCAGTCTCGGTAATATTTAATATAAGCACATTAATAGCCAATTCATTAATAGCCAATTCATTCAAGTGCTAAATATTAAGCTTTAGTAACATAAACCTATTCACTTATTGAAAGACCAAAAGGTTTTACCATGATAAAAATATTCAGCCATAGATTTACCTTGATATTTATCGCACTACTCACTCTTATTGCCATTTTATTGCATGGCTTCTACTTTGAAATTAGCTTATTTCATGGTTTAGTACTGCACCCCTTATTTTTACTCGCGGTTTTATTGCTATTGAGCTATATCGAAAAACGCTCACAGAAAAAATAAATTTACCGGCGTTTTAGCACTGACAATTTGTGATGGGTTGATACCGTACATTGCTTTAAATACTCGTGATAAATGTGCCGAATCAGCAAAGCCCGCATAATGGGCACCTTCGGTCAGCGATTGCTGAGTATAAGCGTGTTCTATGGCGTGTCTTAACCTTCGCCACAACGAATAACGCCGAATAGGAATACCCATTTGTGCTTTGAATAAATGGGCTAACCGACTGGTTGATAAATTGACCATGCGCGCTAGAATTTCTATCGGAATTTGACTGGTTTTATTTTTATCTATCCGCTGCAAGGTTTGTAAAACTCGTCTATCAATGACTGGTTGACAACTTCCATGTAACGTAACTTTATCAATGAAATCATCTATGATCTGACTCACATCATGACTGCCTTCTACCTGCCCTAAAGCAGCTAAACTGGCCAACAAGTCTTGAGGTAACAGTAAGGGCACAAAATGATTAAAGTCTAAATGACGGCAAGCAAGTTTAAGCTGCTTAAAAAACTTGCTGTGCACATCAATAAACAGTATCGCAATAAGGGTTTCGCTCGCATCAAGTTGATGAACAAAGTTGCTAGGAATAATGGCTGATTGCGTAATGAGTTGCGAATTATTCTGAGCTATCAGCTTAATATTTCCTTCAAGACCGACACAAATTTGCACGCTAAGGTGGCTGTGCAAAACAGTATCAAAACTTTCGCCGATGTAAAATATGCAATGAGGATGAAAAAACAGTTTATTCATTTGTTTTTCACGTACTTACTATCCGAACTTAGGTGCTATTAAACAATTAAAACATTAAATTACCAAGAAAGAAATAGATTATCACTGCTCACGTTTTTATCCTTAATTACAGTTTTAATTACAGAATGAAACAATTTATAATTGAATTTATCTTTACAAAAAAATTAAATTTTGCTATTTTCCGAGCATATTGTGATGGCTGTTATTTTTCTTTTTAAAAATAACATAACTGCTTTTTTAGGATAATTTGATGTTTCAAAAATATTTACTGTGTATGTTAATAGCGCTGATTGCTTTGCAATCGGTTGATGCTATGGCAGATGCAGCCAAATATCATCAACCTAACTCGCAATATGCTGAAGCAGACTACTTTGTAAATATAATAGCTACAGCAAATCTTGCTGATTTCAGCAATAACTCAACGCAAAATAACGATGCAGATCATTGTTGCGCTTGCCATGCGCCTACTAGCATGCAGCCATTAAGCCACGAGCTGTTTTTTACCTCTCATCTACGACAAACTAATATAACAAACACCGGTATTTGTTATCTTTCGCAATTAATATCTCCTGATTTACGACCTCCCATTATCAACACTTAGTAACTAAAACTAGGCGCTTTGCCTTGATTAGTTACTCAAATTCAAAAAAATCATAGCGACAATAAACAATTTATTGTCATATTTTACTTTGATCACGAGTGTTAACAATGACATTTTTTTCAAAAAAACTGAACAGCGCAGCGTTGTGCTTAAGCCTGTCAGTTGGAGCTATTGCTTCACCAACTGCACCACATCAAAGCGTTTTAGCGGTAAATAAAAACGCTTGGTTAGTGCAGCAAATTAACCAACACCCCGATATTATTTCAGCACAAGCAAGCTTGAAAGCTGCATTTTCTAGTGCTGAAGGTCAGAAAAAAGCCCTTTACAATCCAGAGTTATCTACTGATGTGGCTCGTGAAGGTGATTTCACTAATTTTACTGTCGGCATTAGTCAAACCATTGATTTATGGGATAAACGAGCGGTAAGAAGCTTACAAGCTGATGCCAGTTTGCAGCTTGCTCAACAAAACTTTAATTACCTTGTACAAGAAAAAACAGCACAAGCCCTGCAAGCCATCATTACTTGGCAAGCGGCAAACAAGCTTGCTGTTATAGCCGCAGCGCAAGAGCAACAATTAGGTACCTTGCTTGATTTAGTCGCTAAGCTGCAAAAAGTAGGCGATTTGGGTCAAGTAGATGCTGAACTAACCTTTTTAAGTTTATCGCAAACCTTAAATGAAACGGCTCAAGCACAAGTACGTCTCAAACAAGCGCAAGCTCAGTTAGCTGAATTACTGCCTGATTGGACGCCTAAAATGAAGGTTTTTCCTGCACAAGGTTTACCGTTAGCTAACCAACAAAACTCAATAATAATGCAGCAATGGTTAGCGCAGCATCCCTTAGTTTTAGCGGCTAAAGCGCAATGGCAAGCCAATAAAGGTAATGCTCAACAAGCACAACTAACAACTAAAGCAGACCCAACAATTGGACTTAATGCTGGCAAAGACGGTGGTGATAATAGCATTGGTTTAACGTTTTCAATGCCATTAAATGTGCGCAATAACTTTAGCGCTGAAGCGCGTGCTGCCAACCAACAAGCCATTGCTGCCGAGGCGAATTATCGCGCGGTATTTCGCCAGCAAAAATTTGCTATACAAGCAAGTTTAGACACGTTAAATACTTACCAAAAAAGCTATCAACGCTGGTCTACGTTGATGCAAGGGCGAGGTAAACGTAGCGAAAATTTATTGCAAAAACAATGGCAAAGCGGAGATATGAGCACCACCCAATATTTACTAGCGCTGCAACAACGTGCGAGTGGTTTAAATGCAGGTATTGAACTGCAAAGCCAATTTAAGCTAAGCCAAATAGACTGGCTGCTGCAAGTAGGGCAAATCAATAACGCCGTTAAACTGCTCGTTAAGTAACACTTAGCCAAATACAGAATTTAGGAAATTATAAAGATGAAAAAAACAATTAAACTAATCGCACTAACTAGCTTATTTATTGGCTTAAACACCTTTAGCACCGCATTGTTAGCGGATAAAGTGCTAGTGACTAAAACAACATCAGAAAAAGCACATCAACATGAAGAAAAACACGATGAGTCAGCTCATATCGCAAAAGATCAACACCAACATAAGACTGAAGCAAAAGATGACGGCCACGGGCATGGCGCTGAAAGTTCTGAAGCAAAAGACGACGGTCATGGACATGGCGCTGAAAGTTCTGAAGCAAAAGACGACGGTCATGGACATGGCGCTGAAAGTTCTGAAACAAAAGACGACGGTCATGGACATGGCACTGAAAGTTCTGAAACAAAAGACGACGGTCATGGACATGGCACTGAAGACGCCCACGAAGAAGGCAATGACGGTGTTAAGTTATCACCCGCGCAGCTTAATTTAGCCCAAATAAAAATTAGCACTCTTGAATATCAAACCATGACATACGATATTTATGCTCCCGGTGAAATCAAGGCTAATGACTATACCAGCTATTTAGTATCACCTAGAGTTGACTCTGTAGTGCTTAAACGCCACGTAGCATTGGGCGATCATGTAGAAAAAAACCAAGCATTAGTGACTTTATTTAGTGAGTCGGTCGCGGCAGCACAAGCAAGTTACCGCATTGCCAATGCTGAATACAAACGAGTACAAAAAATAGGCCGTAAAGCCGTTGGTGATAAACGCTACATTGCGGCACAAACCAATTTTGAGGCTGATTATGGTCGTTTATTAGCGTTTGGTTTATCTAGCGATGCCATTAAAACCTTAACCAAAAAATCAACCCAATTAGGCCAATATACGTTGAATGCACAAATATCTGGCGCGGTATTGTCTGATAATTTTCGCCAAGGTCAACGTTTAGCCTCAGGCGATACTTTAATTGAATTAGCAGATGAGCAAACCTTATGGGTTGAAGCGCGTTTAGCGCCTACCATGCAACTGGCTTTACCTGTTGGCTCAATGGCACAAGTGGTGGTTGGTGATAAAACCTACCAAGCTAAAGTGATCCAAAAGGCTCATACCATAGACCCAATCACCCGCACACGCATTGTACGTTTAGAAGTAAAAAATGACGACCATAAGCTTCATTCCGGTTTATTTGCTGACATTTATTTTGCTTTTGAAACCCAACAACAAGTATTGGCAGTACCTGAAGAAGCGCTGATGCGTAGCAGTGATGCTTCACTTGGGGAAAATAAGTGGCAGGTATTTGTCGAAAATAACGGTGAATTCAACGGAGTAGAAATAGAACTTGGTAGAGCCTTGGGTAAATTTCGTGAAATTAGTGGCATTGCCGCAGGTACCCGCGTGGTAACTCAAGGTGCTTTTTATGTTGCTGCTGAGATCGCCAAAGGCGGCTTTGACGCTCACAACCACTAAGTTTCATAAGAGAAATATGTCACAAATTGGAGACAATACATGTTAAACAAACTTATTGACTGGTCTGTCACTAACCGATTATTGGTGATTATCGCCTTAATCGCGTTAACTGCGTCAGCCTTTTTTATTATTCCAAAATTAAATTTGGACGCTTTTCCCGATGTAACTAATGTGCAAGTTGCCATTAATACCGAAGCACCAGGACTTGCTGCAGAAGAAGTAGAACAACTGATCACCTTTCCTATTGAAGCGGTGATGTATGCCCTGCCTGATGTGGAAGAAGTACGCTCTATTTCTAAAACCGGTTTATCTGGCATTACTGTGGTTTTTAAAGAAGGCACTGACATTTATTTTGCCCGCCAACTGGTTTTTGAACGGTTGCAATCAGCAAAAGAAATGATCCCTGAAGGCGTTGGTACACCTGAAATTGGCCCTAATACTTCAGGTTTAGGTCAAGTCTATCAATACTTATTACTTGCTGATGAAGACTCAGGCTACGATACGATGTCGCTACGCAGTTTAAACGACTGGGTGGTAAAACTGTTATTAATGCCGGTTGACGGTGTTACCGATGTTTTAGCCTTTGGCGGTAACGTCAAACAATACCAAGTCAATGTGAATCCTTCGCGTTTATTAGCGTATCAATTAACGCAAGAAGATGTTGCTAATGCACTAGAAAACAACAACAGCAATGCTGGCGGCTGGTATATGGACAGAGGTCAAGAGCAATTAGTGATTCGCGGCGTTGGCTGGTTAAATTCAGGCGAAGACGGTTTAAAAGAGTTGGCTCAAATTCCCTTAAAAACCATTAACGGCACTGTCGTGCACTTGTCTGATGTGGCTAAAGTAGAATTTGGCAGCGAAATTCGCCAAGGTGCGGTTACCATGACCAAACGCACTTTTGATGAAAATGGCAATGCTAACGGCAGCCAATTCTTAGGTGAAGTGGTTTCTGGTATTGTCTTAAAACGCATGGGATCAAATACTAAAGTGACTATTGATGGCATAAAAAGCCGCATCCCGTTAATTCAACAAGCACTACCAAAAGGCGTAACCTTTGAGGCAATTTATGATCAAGCCGACTTAATTGAAAAAGCAGTTAATACCGTTGCTACGGCATTAATTCAAGCCTTTGTTTTTATTGTTATTGTTTTAATATTATTTCTACTTAATGTGCGTGCGGTGTTATTGGTTTTGATCTCAATTCCACTGTCGGTTGGTATGGCGCTTGCGGTTATGTCTTTTAACGGTTTGTCTGCCAACTTAATGTCGTTAGGGGGTCTTGCTGTTGCCATTGGTATGATGGTTGATGGCGCTGTGGTGATGATGGAAAATATCTTTAAGCACCTTTCTAACCATAAAGACCAACCTGATCGCCAACCCGAAGATGGTCATGATTTTACGGCGCAAAACGAGGCTATCCCCCCCGAAATGTCAGTGAGTTTACGTATTCAAATTGCCGCTCGTGAAGTCGCTAAACCGGTATTTTTTGCGGTCAGCATTATTATGGTGGTATTCGCACCTTTATTTACCTTAGAAGGCGTTGAAGGTAAATTATTCCAACCAATGGCGGTCAGCATTATGATTGCCATGGCCGCCTCTTTGCTGGTCGCCCTAATTGTCGTACCTGCTTTGGCAAGTTTCTTTTTTCAAAAAGGCCTTTCTTCTAGTAGCGGATCAGGTAACCAAAAAACACGTACTAGCCCGCTAGTAACAGTATTAGAAAAAGCTTATCGCAGCACATTAAGTCGCGCAATGAACGCTAAATCTGTGGTGTTAATTGGCGCAGGGGCGTTATTAGTTGGGGCATTATTGTTAGTACCACAACTGGGCACTGAGTTTGTACCTGAACTTGAAGAAGGCACCATTAACTTGCGTGTGACGATGGCACCTTCAACAAGTTTAGCCACCGCAATCAGTGTTGCCCCTAAACTGGAAAAAATTATTTTACAATTTCCAGAAGTCACTTATGCACTGAGCCGAATTGGTCGTGCCGAAATTGGTGGTGATCCAGAGCCGGTTAGTAATATCGAAATATATATCGGTTTAAAAGATCATAACCAGTGGACTAGCGCACAAACCCGTCAAGAATTGCAAGGTTTAATGGAAGAAAAGCTAGAGCAATTCCCAGGGTTACTACTAAACTTCTCCCAACCTATTGCCACGCGGGTTGATGAACTGCTATCTGGCGTGAAAGCGCAATTAGCCATCAAGCTTTTTGGCCCAGAACTTGACGTATTAGCTAGCCAAGGTCAAGCTATTGTTAAAGCAATACAAGGCGTTGAAGGTGCTCGTGATGTCGCAATGGAGCAAATTGCCGGTGAATCGCAATTAGTGATCAAACCTAATCGTCGCCAGCTATCTCGTTATGGGTTATCGGTGGGTGATGTCATGGCGCTAGTACGTGACGGTATTGGCGGTCGCGAATCAGGTCAAGTGATTAATGGTAACGAGCGCTACGATATTTATTTGCGCCTTGCGAAAGAGTTTCGCGAAGACACCCAAGCCATTGCTGATTTACGTTTGCAAGCGCCTACTGGTGCATGGGTACGCTTAGGTGACGTGGCTAGTATTGCTATTGAGTCAGGGCCACCCCAAGTGCGCCGTGATGATGTGCAGCGCCGTGTGGTGATTCAAGCTAACGTGCAAGGGCGCGATATGGGATCGGTAGTACAAGATATTCGCCAAGCTATTAACGATAAAGTTGATTTACCAACCGGCTATTCTATTGATATTGGTGGACAATTTGAAAACCAACAACGGGCTCAGCAACGCCTCGCGATAGTGGTGCCTTTATCTGTCGCCATGATTGCCCTGCTGCTTTATTTTGCTTTTAATAGTGTCGGTCAAGCGGCGCTTATTTTAATTAATTTGCCATTAGCCATGATCGGCGGCATTGTTGCCTTATATGTCAGTGGCCAGTATTTATCCGTACCTAGCTCTATTGGTTTTATTACGTTGTTTGGTGTCGCTGTGCTCAATGGTGTGGTGATGGTAGAGTCTATCAATTTACGCATTAAAAACGGTAAAATAACCGGTGCAGAAAATATTGAAGAAGCCGTGTTTGAAGGCGCAATATCACGCTTACGGCCAGTATTAATGACCGCAATAACCTCGGCATTAGGTTTAATACCGATGATTTTATCAAGCGGTGTTGGCTCTGAAATACAGCGACCACTGGCAACGGTTATTGTTGGCGGTTTAGTGACCGCTATTTTCTTAACTTTGTTTGTATTACCTGTACTCTATGCACGATTTTCAAAAGGGAAAATAGCAGATATGCAAAGATAAGTTTGCTGGCTTTAGAATAAATATTTTATAGAAAAAAATACTGGGTGTTACCTGCTAGTTAACACCCTTTTTATTTTCAAAAACTGGCCTCAGATAAAACCTAAATTTAATACCTAAATATAATAGCTAAAACAGTTGACCTAGAGTTAACTCTAACAGTTATGCTATAACTTATATGAGTTTTGTCAGCAAGGTTTTTCAGGCAATGAAATTATCAAACGCTTTTCTTTTTACCTTTTTTTTATCCTGTTGCTTAATTATTAATGAGGTGAGTGCGCACGATCCCATTTTCAGCCCCGGCCCACATGTACTTTTTAAAGACGGCATTGAACTTCACACCGAATTCACCCAAGCTGCACAAGGGAATAAAAAACAGAAACAGCAAACACTTGCGTTTAAATACGGCCTGTCGGGAGATTGGGTCGTCGGTGTAAAGTTACCCTACCAAACCAGTGAAAACAGTGTAGAAACAAAACAAGGCATTGGCGATATTAGCGTTTCAACCAAATATCGTTTTTGGCGCAAAGATAGCTTAGCCGTTCAAGAAAGTGCTGCGGTTATCGCCAAAGTAAAACTTAATACGGGCAAAGAACAAGTCAGCTCAGACACAACCGATGCTTTATTAGGTTTGTCATACGGCTTTGAAAGTTTAACTTGGTATCGCTGGGCAAGTGTTCGTTATCGTTTTAATCAAAATCGCGATCTTGACAACCAAGCAACTTTACAACGAGCTGACCGGTTATTTGTGGATATTGCCGGTGGTTATCGACTTAGTGTCAATGATTATCGAGATATTGATACGGTTTGGCTACTTGAGCTTAATGGTGAATATGCACAAGCTAACCGTTTTAATAATGCTGATTTAGCCAATACTGGCGGTAGTCAGTGGTTTATATCACCCGGTGTGATGTGGACATTAAGAAATTTCGCTATTAAAGCCGGTGTGCAAATTCCAGTTTACTCAAACTTAAAAGGTGCCCAAGCTGATTCAGATTATCGAGCACTATTAGAGTTTGAATGGCATATGTAGTGATAACAACGTAGATAAAACACAACTAAAACAAGAGGAATTTATTGTGACTTTTTTAAAAGAAACGCTGAGAATTTTTACCCCTATCGTGTTAATGCTGGCAATATTTAGTGTTGCAGCTCAAACTACTACACAAGAATCAATCTTTGAAATTAGAGCCGACGGTTTGGCTTGCCCTTATTGCGCTTATGGTATTGAAAAAAAACTCATGGCAATTAACGGCGTTAAACATGTCGATATCAATCTAAAACAAGGTAAAGTATTAGTCACTGGCGACGAGGATCTGAATTTTGAGGAGCAGCAATTAAAAACCTTATTTAACGATTCGGGTTTTACTTATCGCACTATGAAAAAAGTTTTACATGCAAAACAAGATAAAAAATAGCAACGATTATTAAAGCGATGTTAACTATGCCAACTCAAGAAACAGCAATAAAAAAAACATCTTTACTCGATGATAACGACACTAAAAAAGAAACTAGCCTCACTTGGTTGGCACTGTTTGCCACCACCGGCACCTTGGTTTGCTGTGCCATACCTATTATTTTAGTCTCGCTTGGCATGGGAGCAACTGTGGCATCTCTAGTCAGTAATCTGCCTTCTTTAGTGATATTAAGTCAGCATAAAATCATTATTTTTTCTCTTTCTGGCGCGATGTTACTATTTGCCGCTTTTATTATGTATAACCCAAATCGCAGCTGTCCTGTTGATGCTAAGTTCAGTGAACTATGTAACAAAGCGCATGTTTGGAATCGTCGCATTTTTTGGTTTTCAGTATTATTATGGCTGATTGGTTTTTTTGCCGCTTTTTTGGCACTGCCGGTACAAATATGGCTTGAAGGGTAATAAAACTTATGACTACCAAGCTTGTTATTGAATTGTTTTCAACTAGCTATTGCCAGCGATGTGTCTCCGCTAAACAACAGCTTCAGCAGTTGGTTGAGGAAATAAATGCCAACAATAAATCGCTGAATTTAGTTTATCGCGAAATTGATGTAGTTGAAAATATCGATTATGCCGTACAAGTAGGTGTGCTCACCACACCCAGTATCGCTATTAATTCCAGTTTGGTTTTTAGCCAAATACCTTCAATGAAAGCGCTAAAAGAAAAAATAACCGCGACGCATGTTATCGTTAAACTGCATTCAAGCAAAAATACGCCATAAAGAAGTATCATAATGTTCAAAATTAGTGAAGTAGTTAAGCAATGTGCTATTAGCGCCGATACCTTACGCTATTATGAAAAAATACAATTATTACCACCCATTCATCGTAATGACTCAGGCATACGTTTGTATAATAAACAAGATATTTCAAGTATCAGTTTTATAAAACGTGCCCAGTACATGGGTTTCAGTTTGGCTGAAATTGCTAAATTACTTGCCTTTAGAAAAGATCCCCAACACGCTAAAACTGAAGTAAGGCAACTAGCCAATGATAAATTAATCGCTATTAACGAACATTTGAGCCAATTAAAAACGTTAAAAAATGAACTAACTTTATTAGTGAATTTATGTAATGCTGCTGACGATGGCTGCCCTATTATTAAAGGTTTAGAAATTCCTTAAATCATAGGACATAGGAAAAAGATAAACTTGGCTTCAACTGACTTCATTCGCATTATACTTGAACCATATCTATCGGCGCTCTGATCAAGCCTTATTCTAACTAACTGCTCTGTTGAGTGGTTGCCACATCAGGCTAACTCTCTTATTTTAAGGCCTGCCAGCTTTCAACCGCATGCCAACAAAAATGGTTCAGTTGTACACTAGGGTGAAATTTTACGTTTAAACCAATAATCGATGCTGACATAACGACCTGCGCCAATAAAAAATAGTGCTAATAACATGATGAAATACGTAGCAGCAAATTCGATACCGTTATTAAGAATGACAATTTTGCCACTACTGGTTAACCAATCATAATGACCATGTTGCTGTAAAAGAAAGGTAATGGCTTCTTTTTTTTCTACCGAAGCAATGACGCTTTCATTAGCAAACGGTGCATTGGCATCGGCAATAGCCTGCCAACCGTATTGACCGTGTACTGAGGTCATCGCAATAATCATAGTAAACATCATAGGAATAGCCATTAACCTAACACCAAAGCCAATCAGTAAAGCTAGCGCGCCGATTACTTCTGCCGAAATAGCTAAAATGGCCAACAGTAGCGGAAAGGGTAACCCTAAACCCCAGTCGTCATTGCCAAACCATTCAACCGTATTTTCAAAACCTTCGATTTTAAGTGTTCCTGCCATCCAAAATATAGGCACTAAATATAAGCGTAAAAGCAATGGTGCTAAAAAATCCATTTTTTTAGTTAAATTCAGATAAAACTCACCTTGTAGTATTAATTTTTTGATCATTAGTATTCCTAAACTTTATATATATGTAACAAATGTTATTCGTAAATAATTAGCCAATTGACCTGAGCAGCTAAAGATTAATTTCGGTTATTTCAATCTTTCAATAAAATGATTATGCCAACGCTGATGAAGGTAAGACCCAATCGTCTCTCGGAAAATGACAAGTATAACCATTAGGTATTCTTTGCAAATAATCTTGATGTTCGACTTCTGCTTCCCAAAAATTACCTGCTGGCGCTAATTCAGTTACTACAGGCCCCGGCCAAAGCTTTGTGGCATTAACATCATCGATAGTTTTTAACGCTTCAGCTTTTTGTTCGTCAGAGCAATAATAGATAGCTGAGCGGTATGAAGCCCCCCTATCGTTACCTTGTTGGAGCTTTGTTGTTGGATCATGTATTTGAAAGAAAAATTCAAGTAGGTTACGAAAAGTGACCTGCTCGTTATTGAAAACTATTTCTAGTGCTTCGGCATGACTGCCATGATTACGGTAAGTTGCATTGGCAACGTCACCACCCGTGTAACCAACTCGAGTCGAGGTGACACCAGGCATAACTCGTATCAAATGCTGCATGCCCCAGAAACAACCGCCAGCCAAAATAGTGCGTTCAATTGTCATTTTGTTATATCCTCTACGGTATTAATATAGTCGCCATAACCTTGGTTGACCATTTCATTTTGATGAATGAAACGCAAAGAGGCTGAATTAATGCAGTAACGTAGCCCACCGCTATTGCTTGGTCCATCAGTAAATACGTGTCCTAAATGACTATCACCATGACTCGAACGTACCTCAGTGCGAGCCATACTGTGACTAACATCCTTTAATTCTCGTACATTTTTAGGCGCTATCGGTTTAGTAAAACTTGGCCAACCACAGCCAGATTCATATTTATCAGAGGAAGCAAAAAGCGGCTCGCCTGAAACAATATCTACATAGATGCCCGGCAGCGTGGTATTAAGATGCTCACCGCTACCCGGGTGCTCAGTACCATTTTTCTGTGTTACTCGATATTGTTCTTTTGTTAGTGCTGCAATGGCCTCGGTAGACTTTTGATATAGGGTCATCACTTTTCTCCTATCTTGTTGTGCTAGCTTGTTTTAGCTAATATTAGGTTGATTTACTATGATTTATACTTGCGTAAACAGGAATAATAATGTTAAAAGTACTTTATTCGCTTTCATAATAAACTCCGCTTTATTGTGTGAGATTTAACTATAACAGTAACTGTTATTCACCCTTGGTATCTGAAATGCTCAAAAATGTTGCTCATCAACTCAAATGTTCAACCTCAGAGTTTAATGTGCTAGATGATGTTATTGATACCTTGCGTTTTCGCGGCAGTATATTTTTTCATTCAAATCTCGCTGCGCCTTGGGGCATGTCATTATCATCGACCATGTTGCCAAGGTTTCATATTGCCTTAGCAGGCGGGTTTTGTGTCGGTACAGAGCAGAGTAAAGTAACGGTAGCGCCGATGGATATAATTATGATCCCAGACGGCGATATGCACTGGATAGCCGATCAAGTGGGTCGTGAGCTAGTTTCAAGTGAGCAAGCCGGTGATGCCTGCGCTTTAGGTTTGCCACTTTTTCAACAAGGTGAAATCACCAATAGGGTGATGTGTGGTTTAGTGGAATACGATGAGGCTATTAAACACCCTATTCTCAGTGCATTGCCTTCAATAGTTCATCTTGCAAACATTAAAACGAATGATAACATTTGGAAAACAGTAGAATTAATTGATGCTGAAATAAACCGAACCAACAGTAAAAAAAATAGCATTATCGACCGTTTAACCGAAGTATTATTCATTCAGTTGTTAGATAATTTCATCAATAAAAATGAGCATCTCACTGGCTTCTTAGCCGCGCTTAAAGAGCCACGTTTAAATAAAATATTGCAACTTATTCATCAACATCCCCAAAGGCAATGGACGCTAGACATTATCAGTGAGGCCGTAGGCATGTCTCGGGCAACTTTGCAGCGTAAATTTAAAGCGGGCATTGGCATTTCTCCCATGGCTTATGTTAGTCGTTGGCGTATGGCAAAGGCTTATCAACTCTTAAAATACTCCAATTCATCACTTGAAGATATTGCTGATGTTATTGGCTTTGCTGACGCGCGCACCCTTCGACATGCTTTTAGAGATCATTATGGTGATACACCGAGTCAATTTCGTAAAAAAACACGTTTGAAAATATCTTAAAAAAATCAATCTCCCTTAGGGCCTGCTGATTTTTCAACTGGTACTACTGGGGGTTTATACAACCAAAACCACCACACAATCAGGGCAATTAATCCTAAACCCAGTAAATTAATAATTAACATAATATTTTCCTTTTCTATCTATACATAATAAAGAGAACTAGTGTTCTTGGGCTTTGAAAAAGCGTAGCCGGTTGGCGTTACTCACTACAGTTAATGACGAAAATGCCATAGCAGCACCCGCAATCACGGGGCTAAGTAACAAGCCAAAGAAGGGATACAAAATACCCGCAGCAAAAGGCACGCCAGCAACATTATAAATAAAGGCGCCAAAAAGATTTTGCTTAATATTACGTAGCGTGGCTTTACTCACGGCAATAGCATCAGCAAGCCCATGCAATGAGCCGCGCATTAAGGTTACATCAGCACTTTCAATGGCCACATCCGTGCCGGTGCCAATAGCAAAACCGACATTGGCAAGTGCTAATGCTGGCGCGTCATTAATGCCGTCACCAGTCATGCCAACAATTTCACCGCTAGCTTGTAATTCAGCAATTTTTGTTGCTTTATCTTGTGGTAATACTTCAGCAAAAAATTCACTAATACCGACTTTTATCGCAACGGCTTTGGCGGTTGCATGGTTGTCACCCGTTAACATCACCACGCGAATACCGCTATTTTGCAGACGTTTGATAGCAGAGAGTGAATCTTCTTTGATAGGATCAGCTACCGCGATAACCGCCGCTAAGTCATTATCTATGGCAAAATACATCGGCGTTTTCGCTGCACTAGCCAGGTGTTGCGCTTTAGCGATAATGTCTGTTGTTAGTTCAATGCCTTGTTCTATCATCAATTTTTCATTACCAAAATAAAGTTGGCTATCATTCACAAGTCCTTTAACTCCGCGGCCGGCAATTGCTTCAAATCCTTCAACTTTACTTAAGGGCAATTCTTTTTCATTGGCAAATTCAACAATAGCCTCTGCTAAAGGATGTTCAGAGCCTGTTTCAAGGCTTGCTACCAATGACAATATACTGTTTTCATCTAGGGTATTAAACACCATGATATCAGTCACTGATGGCGCGCCTTGGGTGATAGTGCCGGTTTTGTCTAATACCATGGTGGTAATTTTTGACGAGGTTTGCAAGGCTTCACCATTGCGAATAAGCACCCCCGCTTCTGCGGCTTTTCCTACCCCAACCATCACCGACATGGGTGTCGCTAAACCTAAAGCACACGGACAGGCAATAATAAGTACGGTAGTGGCAGAAACCACGGCAAAAGCAATGGTAGGATCGGGGCCAAAATTGAGCCAGACAAGCGCACTGCTAATGGCGATGATCATAATAACAGGGACAAAATAAGCAGAGATAATATCAGCTAAACGACCAATAGGAGGTTTAGAATTTTGCGCGCGTTTAACCATATTAATGATTTGTGCCAACGCAGTATCTTTGCCGACCCGCGTTGCTTTAAAAAGTATTGAACCCGTTTTATTAATTGTACCGGCAACCACTTCATCACCTGATGCTTTTTTAACGGGCATTGGCTCACCCGTCAACATTGATTCATCAATAAAGGTTTCACCTTCAAAAACAATGCCATCAACCGGCACTCTTTCACCGGGGCGCACCCGCACAGAGTCATTTAATAGTACTTGCTCTATAGCGATATCAATTTCTTGCTTTTTACCCTGTAAGTCACGAATAACTCTGGCGGTTTTAGCTTGTAAACCAATCAAGCGTTTGATGGCTTCACTGGTGCGCCCCCGCGCTTTTACTTCCAACGCTAAGCCAAGGTTAATTAAACCAATGATCATGGCGCTTGCTTCAAAGTACACATGACGCGCCATTTCTGGAACGATAGTGGGACTAATTACCACCACAATGGAATAAAGCCATGCGGTGCCTGTGCCAAGCGCAATTAAGGTGTCCATATTAGCACTGTGATTTACAAAGGATTTATACGCACCAACGTAGAAATGTTTACCGGCAAAAAACATCACCGCGGCACAGAGTAAACCGATAAATAGCCACACTGCTCGCTCTAAGTCAGAGTTAACCGTCATTGGTCCACCCAATAAACTATAAGCCATTAATGGCACACCTAAACCAAGACCGACCCACATTTGTAACATCAATTTTTTATAGTATTTTTGTTCCGTTATTTCTTTTTCATCTAGCAAGTCTTTATCACTAATATTGTGCGCGCTTCTGGCGTTATAACCGATAGATTCAACTGCTTTAATTAACTGTTGCGAGAGCTGCTGTGAGAACTGTAAAGGGTCACTATGATTATTATCGCTAAAAGTAACAGTAACGGCTCTTAGGGCAAAATTCATTTCTGCATTATTGACCCCTTGCACAGCATTCAATACTTTTTCAATTTTGCCGACACAACTGGCACAACCGGCACCTTCAATAATAAGTTCTTGAGTTAGTACCGAAGGGGATGATGAGTTATTCATGTTAAAGCTCCTGTGCTGCTTTACTGATCTTTTCGTTTAGGTTCGGCTTAATATTTTCAGTAAAGCCCTCTATTAAGTGACAGATCATTTCACTGGAAGGCGCTTTATTAGGTTTGTTTTGCCAGTCGATAATCGCCGATTGCAATCGATTTCTTAACGCCAACGTTTGTTGAAATTGACGTTCTGTTTCAATGAGTTTCTTTTCAATAAGTTCTCGCACTAAATCACAAGCGGTATGCCCCTGATCGGCCTCTTGTAAAATATTAGCGATGTCATTAACACTAAAACCTAAATCTCTGGCACTAATAATAAAAGCTAACCTTTTTTGATCTTTCAAGGTATAGCTTTTATAACCATTTTCAGCATTTTTTAATGGCGTTAAAAAACCATTGCGGGTATAAAAGCGGACGGTGTCTGGGGTGATCGTTAAATTTTTTGCTAATTCACTTACTTTCATTTTAAACTCCAAGTAGATATTCAGAGGTTACTTTCTATTAATAAGCAAAGTTTACACCTATGTCTTACACACAAGTCAAATTTATTCATAACTATTTTTTCTTGGGGTAAAAAACTGAAAATAAGAAAGGCTTATTAGCACCACACTCTTGTGGTACTAACAAACCTGATACTCCATTGTCACGAATGATTTAGTTAGTTGAATTATTCACTTTTTAAATAATCAACAATTGCTTGTTTGTCTGCAGTACTCATAGGATATCTTGGCATGGCTGATGCGGCATTATTAAAGGTAGGCTCTAACAGTTTTCTAATCACAAACTTTACACCTTTATCAGCAACCGTTGTATCAAGCTGAGGACCTAAAGTACCACCTTCACCTTTAATGATATGACAACCTTGGCAGCCAAATACTGTTACTAGTTCTTCACCTGTACGTTGTGGTTTATCTTGTGTACTACTGTGATCATCATCTCTGATATCAGCCGTTAACGTACTTGCTAGAAAAGCTTCAACCGCTAGCGCTTCTTTGCCTGTCATATGTGCTTTGGCGCGCATATGTGGCATAACCACCGACCATTCCCTTTTAGTGTATTCTTCTGCAGGACGCGGGTTATGACAACGACCACAGTTTTCACTGTATAGTTTTGCGCCTTTGGCAACCAAAGATCCATCACTGGCAGCTTGGGCGCTAACTGAAAATGTACTGAGGGTTAACGCACTCACAGTAATGATAATAAAAGGTAAGACTAATTTAATTAATTTCATGATTGTTCCCCTTAAAAACCGAAGGCTAGTTGTAAGAATATACGATCATCGGCAATAGGATCGTGACTTGCTGCTTCATTATCAATAGAGGTGCTTTCAGCACCAAATTTCAATACCGCACTTGGCTCTAACCAATAATTAATGCCATAATAAATACGGCTCCCCATTCTGCCACCATCTTCTTCTAATACATGAGATATACTACCGTCAAAATCAGATGCCGTTTTAGAGTAACGTAATACTAACTCGATAGGATTCAACCAAGCTTTACCTAGTTGGCGAGCTTGCCATGTACCTTGTACATAAAAACCATTTTTATTCAAATCTTGTAAAAACTCTTCGTGCACCTCACTGCCATCTGGTAATTCAACCTCTTCTTCCCATTCCGTTCCCGCAGTAGAGCCAAAAATTTCACCGCGAACCGTGGCATAACTACCGATCCAATTAAAATCGATGGTGTAAGCAGTGTAATCTAGTTCACCATCATTACTGTAAGCCCCACTGTAATAAGAAAGCCCTATTTCCCATTGGGGTAAAAAGGCATAAGCCACTCGACCACCCAATGCCATTGAGTCATTGTTGTCGCCTTTTTTAACGTCCATATCAACACCACCACCATGATCACCGGCTTCTTGACGAGGACCACTGACGACATAGAAGTCAGTGAATAATTTACCTGCATCACCTAAACTCCAAGTGTTAGAAATATTAACACCAGTATCATTCATAATACCCGTAACACCTCCCATTGAGCCATTACCACCATGACCTCCATAAATACCGGGGTTACTGGCCGCTTTATTGATCCAACTTGGGTGTAAGTTCGCACCAAATTGACCAAACGGCAGTAAAAATCTACCTGCGGTGATAATGGTATTATCATTAAAAAAATAATGCATATTGGCATACTCTAATACCGTTTCTGTTTCACCATTCTCATCTACAGCAAATTCAAGTTCAGCTTCAATATGAATTTTTTCCGACATTTGGAATAGGAAAATAGGGATAAAACGAGCGACGACATTATTTTGAATATCATTACCGTCAGCATCCTTTTTGTTAGGCTGATAGGTATAACCTACATCACCATAACCAGAGATGGCTAAACGACCGACATCAAGTGTCGAGGCATCGCTTGCATAAGCGACTGACGCACTTGATAATAACAAAGCAGTAGTGACTGCTTTGTATAAATATTTAGTTTTCATAGTAATTCCTTACTAAATTGAGGTTTCATGTTTTTATACTAGGTCGAGCAAGCAAAACGATAGTCGCTTTTCTTACCATCACCAACAAATATATGTTTTTTTAGTCTCTGTTTGATAAGCGCTTGTATACATAAAGAGCAAGCTATTTATTCAAAACAAGTGAACGGATTGATACTATTTAAGTTAATATCGGAGGGCGTAACGGATTGGTTTGAGGTTGAGAAATAAAATTAACCATCCGTTTTTCATAGATATCAGCATGACTTGGCAAATAAAGAATAAGGTCAACCTTAGTGATTAGTGCTGTAGTTATTTGACCAACAACGGGTATGGTACAATCACACTCAACGCAAGCACAACTTTCCATTTCTATTTCCATATACTGTTCATGTTCAGCAAAAAGATGCTCATTTATGCTTTGATGTGATTTCGAATGATGATCATGTATTTTCAAAGCATCTAAAGCAGATAAAGTTGTCATATAATTGACAGCCATAGATTGGCAAAGGTGTACAGGCACGGCAAATAAATTACCGTTTACCAATAAATATATTAAAATACTTAATAGCCAGTTCAACCTATATGTCATGGTATTAATACCTGCTAATTTACAATTTTATTACAAGTAAAAGTATACAATTGACTCTATAAAAAGCATTGATCTCAATCAATGCCTTAAAGATATCTCAAAATATTTCCATTCAATTTTGATTTAAAACAAGTTTAGCATAAAAAATTAATAACCTTTTGTAATTGCAAACTTTTCTCTTTATTAGAAAGTAGCTTGTTAAAACTAAGTACGTTAATATTAATAAAAACTTACCAAACAAGCATAAAATCAAATGTCTAACAGAAATATTCCCCTCGATTTAATGCGAACCCTTGCCATTGTATTGATGGTTATTTTCCACTTTATCTATGATCTTCGTTATTTTGGTTGGGTTAACTGGGATATTCCTAACGGTGATGGCTGGCGGCATTTTCGCTATGTTATTTTAACGCTATTTTTTCTTTGTATTGGTGCCAGTTTGGTCTATAGCCACCAAGATAAGTTTCACTTTAAAAGCTTCTTTTTTCGCTTAGGGAAAGTCGCTATTGGCGCAATATTAATTACTTTGATGTCTTTAGTGATGTTTGCACAGCAGTGGGTTTATTTTGGGGTATTACAATTTATTATTGTCGCTAGTCTGTTTGGTGCTTTATTTATTTATTTACCTAAAATTTCATTGATAACCGGCATCAGTATCATAATGATTGCCCTGCTAGGATGGATAAATAAACGCTGGCCTTTTGATTATATTAATGATTTATTACCTGACTATACCACTGATTTTGTGCCTCTATTTCCATGGTTAGGGGTCATATTACTGGGCATCACCTTAGGTCATAACAAAGCTTTTAATAGAAAAATATTCAATGAATCACCGTTAACCAATCTTTTAGCAAAACCGGGCAAGCATAGTTTAATTATATACTTACTTCATCAACCCTTAATGTTTGCTCTATTAACGCCAATACATTGGTTATTGAATTAAACGGTGTTACTTATTATCATTCTGATTTTCAATAGCAGAAATCGACGATTTATGTATGCAAACTATGCCATCTAACGCACTAATGGCTAATAAGTTGTTATCTTCAAAAAGTAACTTTCCGGGTAATAAATTATGTTGATAATCGATCACTTCTACTTGGGTGGTTTTCCATAATTTTTCATTGAGTTTTATGATGACACCAAAATGACCAAAACTTCGAATCAAAGTCTTTAAGTTACTAATGGGTAAATGCCAGTCTAAAACTCTTTGTGAGGCATTAATCATTGGCCAATGGGTATAATCACTTTGCGAACGAGCATCCTGATAATGTTTAGCCACATTTTCAAAAAAAACTTTTAATAACGTTACCGCTTCAAGGTGCATTTTTATCATTAGGGTCGTTAAACTTTCATCGCTAGATTGTGCGATTTTAGCCTGTAAAATAATATCCCCTGAGTCAAAATCCGCCGCGATTTTATGCAAGGTAACACCTGAAAATTCCGGCGATTTGATCAAGTACGGCAAAGGCGTGGGCCCTCTACCATTGGGTAAAAGTGTTGGATGTATATTTATCGCATAACTCACATCGGTTATCGGCAGTAAATGTGAATACTCAGCAACGATAAACATTTGCGCGCCAAGTAAAATTAATTCATTCAGTTCACTAAGGCTGGGTTTATGATCAGATTGAGGAATATTATTACCACACAATCTATCAATATTAGACGTATCATGAGGGGCACTGTTCTTATACACTCTTAGTATTTGATGCCCTTCAGCGATTAAATGCTGTAAACAAGCTGAGAACAAATTATTGCCAAAATATACTATTTTCATAATTTTAAAATCGTTATTTTAAATTTTTGTTTTAAACTTTTTGCACTACGCACCACGCTAAACATTGTCATTATTTAGCGTGGTGAATAAAAAACAGCTAAAAATAATTTTTAGTGTTATTAATGCTTATGTGCTTTCTTAGGACGGTAATCACGACCTGATGAATGGCTATGTACTACTTTCCATTCACTGTCTATTTTACGAAAGAGAAAAGTTTGATAACCACTTTTATCTAATTCACGACCACTTTTTTTCAATTTTGCTTTAAAACGCGTATCTGCAACTGCCCAAGCAAAGCTTTTATCGCTGCCTTCAATGTGCACTTCAATGTCATTAAAATCGAGTACCATGTATTCCATCGCCCCTTTTTCAGGCTCAACATGATGACTAACTAAGCTATCTAGTCCTGGATTTTGACCACCGTTTTCAATATAGCGTGCTCCTTTAAAATCAAGAAATGTTTTTCTAAACGGCGTACCGTCGCCATTTTCCCAACCATATTTAATGCCCGCAATAATATCAATAATGGCTTGTTTATCTTTGTCTGCATGTTTTTCGTCACTGTGAGCTAACGTTGAAAAACTCAGTATTAATAACATCATTGTGGTAATAATTTTAATCATTTTTTTTCCTTTATTTTAATTGTTGTTAAAGTTGTTTTTAGTTTACCAATGTATACCCACTGGTTGTTTTTTCTGCAAAAACATGCTTTCCATGCCTGCAAAATTTATGTACCTGACCTGTGAATTTATTCGATTATTCTTATTAATCTATTGCGGTCAATACTTGATACTGTTCTGGTGTCAAGTTTGGTAATTGTTTCATAAAAGCAACCATAGCCCAGATGCGTTGATCATCATGAGTTATACCCCAAGCAGGCATTCCTGAAGCTTTAATACCGTGTTTAATCACCCAGAAATTTTTCCGCGCAGTTTGATCTGCATCATCATCGCCATGTTCTTCATGACCATGATCTTCGTGAGTAAGCGCCAAGTTAGGTGGCGCAGGATATAATCCCAAACTCATATCACTTTCTTTTTGGCCAGGTTTTAAATGACAAGTTGAACACATAAATTCGTAATCTGTACCTCCCGTTAGTAGTAATTCTGGGTCACTTAAATCTGGCACGACAATATTACGAGATGCTTTAGCAATGGAATTTTCTCTGGTTTCTTCTAAAAGCCAATAGACTAAATCACTATGGGGTTCATCCGCAGCAACATTGACAATACCTGAATACATAACGGTAGTGCCTGCACCTAAGCCCAACACTGCAAGCAGTAATAAAAGTTTACTTATTTTCATTCTCACTTCCTCACAAGTTATTGGCCACTGATTACTGATGTTTTAAACACCAATAATAAGTGACTTATAATGATTAATTAATGGTCCTGTGCGTTATGACCATCAGTTTTTTTGCTGCTGTGTTCATCTTTTTTCATTTTACTGTGATCCATACCTTTCATGGCTTTTTTAGCCGCTTTAGCTTGTTTCATGCATTTTTTCATCATGGCAACAGCAACGGGATCTTTCATATCCATTTTACTGTGATCCATACCGCTGCAATTCGCTTTCTCTGCCTTTTTCACATGAAACTTTGGATCATGTGCGTTAGCTGTTCCTGATAGAGTAGCTGATAAAGTAATGGTTGGTATTAATACCAAGGCGATTTTAGTTAACGTTTTCATTTTTTCTCTCCTACTAGTTAGTAAATAAATATTATTACGAGAATACATCGAAAGCAATATCGCTTTCTTGCACTCCTTTTTCTTTTAATAAGCTCATTGTTTCTGTCATCATGCTTTGTGGGCCACATAAATAGAACTCTAAATTATCAATGCTGTCCAAATTATCGAGATTCAACTCAAGTAGTTGTTGACCATATCCTGTCGCCCCTAACCACTCATCATTTGCCTGCGATAATGTCGGATAATAATGAAAGTACTCATGCTCAAGTGCTAACTGATAAAACTCTTTTGCATAAAGTAAATCACTTTCCTTACGTGCGCCGTAGAAAAAATGAATAGGACGATTATTACCCCCTGCGTCATTCTTATTTTTCTCATTTATCGCTATTTGCTCTTCAATTAATGCTTTTAACGGTGCCATTCCTGAACCAGCACCTAACATGACCATGGTTTTAGTGCTGTTAGGGGCGGCAAAGAATTCTTCAAAAGGACCAATCGCGTCAATGGATGCTCCGAGTGATAAATTACAAAGATAACTAGAACCAACACCAGGTATCACTTTATGATCCGGAGCCGTCTGAATTTTAACGGTAAAAACAAGTTCTCCATTATTTGTTGAAGGTTCAGCTAGTGAATAACTGCGCGTACAGGCGAGGTGTTCATATTCCAAGTGATCAATATGATGCCAGTGAGGTTTTAAATTCTCAGGCAAATTTAACGGAATTGAAACACCTTTAGCGGCAGGAATAAAAAAGCGCATAAAGGCACCCGCTTTATAAGGAAGTGCCGGTTCATCTTTAACTTTAAACCGTAACTCTTTCATGAACGGGCTAACAAAACGGCTAGCAGATAATACCAAGGCATGTTTTTTTGCCTCGGTAACATCCATTAACGTCATGTGTTCAACATCAGTACTAAAATGCTGACAAGCTAGGCGGAAACCTTGTTGTAATTCTTTGTCGGTGAAGTGCAGCTGATCTGCTGATGTTGGTGTGCTCACTGGACTTATCATTACTTTACAACGACCACAGGTACCACCACCGCCACAAGTTGAAGGTAAGGCAATATCGTGTTCAATAAGACCATCTAACAAGTTTTTGTGATTTGAAAGCTTGACTGTACCCATGCTTTTTTGGTTTTTATCAAATAACTTCACCCCTTGAACTTTTGAAAAATACTTAACTCGGTATTGTCCACGTAAACCAAGATCTATAGTCCAAATCAAGCCAGTAAGACTTAACCATAGAGTAACAAAGGCAAAAATTATTATTTGCAGACTATTAAAGCCCGGCTCTCCTCCTAAAAAGGAATAATCCATAAAGTGCAACATGAAAAAGAAATCAGCGAAACGTTTATCCTCATCACTATGACCAACAAGTCGCCCTGAGCCTTGTTCTACATAAACACTGGTATAAATATTATCGGAAAAGTTAATTTGCCAAGTAGCATTTTTTTGCCTAGCAAAATCTTCTATCTTACCGGTAATTAACTCTGTGGAAACAATATTCCCAGGCCCCGTATATGATTTGAGTGCGATTTGTTGAGCAAAGCTTTGATCAATCACTTTCTTCTCACCAGAATAGGCATCAACTAAGGTATATTCATTTTCAAAATTACGGTACAAACCTTTTACATGGGTTAACAAATAGAAAGGTTGTCCTAAAATGTTAGTAGGCGTTATTGATACACTGGGTTTGAACTTTTCAAGTACTTCTTTAAAGTCAACTAGACGGCTACTGTCAACATTCACCACCTGTTTTTGTGTGCTTCGGTATGTATGACCGCCCGCTTTAGTATGATCCATATTATTGAAAAATATACCGCTAGCTAACCAAAGTAAAAATTGGATACCGACAAAAACAGAGGTCCATTTATGAATTTTTCGTATAAAAGGCATTAAACACTTCCTCCTTGAACATTATCTTGACTGACAGCGGCAATGGTCTCTTTTTTAAACACACGAAAATACGTTAAGATAAGTCCCATAACCGCCGCCACAATACTAAAAAGTGTGAACCAAAATAATAACCAGTTATCAATTTCACCATCACTGTAATCCATCATATGAAAGTTAAACATCCAATCAAAAAGACGCCAAAACTCATGGCGTTTAGCCAATAATTTACCACTGGTTATTGAAATATAAAGTGATGGACTACCGAAATTATCAAAATTTATCCGCCATGCGGGTAGTGAACTATAAACGCGACGACTTAACTCAAAAGGAGGATTGTCGGTAATTAATTCGGTATCACGCACCTCACCACTCCCGGTGTACAAGTGTTTTGCGGCGGCTATAGCTTCACTTTCGGTTAATGGCGAAAGTTGTTTACCATTACTTGCCGTCACCAAAAACTTTTCATCTTCTTGATTAAAACGATAAACTTCTTGATTAATAAAGATACCTAATTCAATTTTTTCCGCGTCTGGATAACGAATTAATAACTGCTTAAGGGAAAAATCAATCTTATTACTGTCAATTTTAGTTTGATGGTTTTCAATTAAGCTATCACCATGAATATAGTCAATATCAAAAAAGACCATATAAGCTCCGGTAACTGACCAAATTACAAATTGGACACCTAAAAATAACATTAACCACTTATGATATTTTCGACTAGTTTTTAATAAACTCATTGCATTATTCCAAATATTTTTTTAATTAAATCGTCCTTAGATTAAACGAGAGTTGTGCTAGACAACCCTCGTTTCAGCTATAACTAGCTTGATTCCGGTAAAGCTAAATCAACTTTATTCTCTTCCTCAACATCTTTTTTCAAGCTTGTTGAGCGCCAAATGTAAAACAATACGGGTAGCACTAAAAGTGTCAGTAACATAGCACTGGCCATACCGCCAACCATAGGCGCGGCAATTCGGCTCATAACATTAGAGCCCGTACCCGTACCGTATAAAATGGGTAATAACCCAACAATAACGGTGCCACCTGTCATCATAATAGGGCGAACGCGTAAACCAGCACCTTGTAACACGGCTTGCAGCAGATCAGCTTTGGTGGTGGTGATACCTTGCGCTTTATGCTCAGCCAACAAATGCTGATAAGCCTGATTTAAGTACACTAACATGATCACGCCTATTTCTACCGCAACCCCGGCTAAGGCAATAAAACCAACGCCCACCGCAACTGAAAAGTTAAAACCTTCTAGGTACATTAACCAAATACTGCCAACCATGGCTAGCGGTAACGTACCCATGATCATGGCAACTTCAATGATATTTCTAAAATTCAAATATAATAAAAAGATGATAATAGCCAAAGTTAATGGAATAACATAAGTGAGTTTTGCTTTCGCGCGCTCCATATATTCGTACTGTCCAGCCCATAAAATGGAATAACCTGCAGGTAATACCAGCTCATCCGCAATCACTTGTTGAGCGTGTTGAACATAGGTACCGACATCTATGCCTTCAATATCAATGTACGCCCAACCATTTAAACGCGCATTTTCAGACTTGATCGCCGGCGGTCCATCTTCAACATAAACATTAGCCACATCACCTAGCGAAATACGTTGACCATTCGGCGTAACAATTGGCAACAGTGATAATTGCTCAGGCGAATTACGGTAATCTTGTGGATAACGTATATTCACTGGATAACGCTCCAACCCTTCTACGGTTTGGGTGACGTTCATGCCACCAATAGCAGTAGCCACTACTTGTTGAATTTCTTTAATGTTCAAACCGTAACGGGCAGCTTTAGCTCGTTGAATATCCACTTTGATATAACGACCACCGGCAACTCGCTCTGAATAAACCGACGCGGTGCCAGGTACATCTTTTAAAATCACTTCAATTTGCTTGCCTATATCTTGAATAACGTTGAGTTCAGGCCCTGCTATTTTGATACCTACTGGGGTTTTTATCCCCGTGGCTAACATATCTATCCGGGTTTTTATCGGCATTACCCAAGCATTAGTGACCCCAGGTATTTTTACTAAGGCATCAAGCTCTTTTTTCAAACTTTCTGTGGTCATGCCTTCACGCCATTCACTTTTAGGTTTAAGTTGAATAAAAGTTTCTATCATAGTTAATGGCGCAGGATCGGTTGCGGTTTCCGCACGGCCAATTTTACCAAAAACAGTTTTTACCTCAGGTACGGTTTTAATTAATTTATCCGTTTGCTGTAATAATTGACGCGCTTGACCAATAGATATGCCCGGATAAGTAGTGGGCATATACATTAAATCACCTTCATCAAGCGGTGGAATAAATTCACTGCCAATTTTATCAATGGGATAAATACCAATCGCTAATACCGCTAACGCGGCAACTAAAGTAACTTTAGGCCAATGCAATACTGCATTTAACGCCGGCATATACAACTTGGTTAAAAAGCGATTTACCGGGTTTTTTTGTTCTGGTAGTATTTTACCGCGAATAAAATACCCCATTAATACCGGCACTAAGGTAATAGCAAGGGCAGCAGAAGCAGCCATGGCATAGGTTTTAGTATAAGCCAGTGGCGAGAACATTCGTCCTTCTTGCGCCTCTAAGGTAAAAACGGGCACAAAACTTACCGTAATAATTAATAAACTAAAGAATAACGCGGGACCTACTTCACTGGCGGCTTCCACTACTATTTTCCAGCGGTTTTCATCAGTTAATGGTGTCTTCTCCATATGTTTATGCATATTTTCTATCATAACAATAGCACCATCAACCATAGCACCAATGGCGATAGCAATGCCCCCTAACGACATAATATTAGCGTTCAATCCTTGCGCGTGCATGACAGTAAAGGCGGCTAATATACCCACAGGAATACTGATAATAACCACTAGCGACGAACGTAAATGGAATAAGAAGATAAGACACACTAAAGCGACTACGCCAAACTCTTCTAACAATTTCATCGCTAAATTGTCTACCGCGCGCTCAATTAACGCAGAGCGGTCGTAAACAGGCACAATTTCCACGCCTTCAGGCAGGCCTTTTTTCAATTGTTCTAATTTGGCTTTTACGCCATTAATCACTTCTTGGGCATTTTCACCAAAACGCATTACTACAATGCCGCCAACGACTTCACCTTCACCGTTCAGCTCGGCAATACCACGACGCATTTGTGGGCCTGTGCCTATTTCAGCAACATCTTTAAGTAATAAAGGGGTGCCGTTGTTATTAACCCCTAGCGGGATGTTTTCTAAATCTTCAACACTTTTGATATAACCCGTTGCTCTAACCATATATTCAGCTTCAGCCATTTCCACCACTGAGGCGCCAATTTCTTGATTACCTTCTTTGATCGCCATTTGGATCATCGACAATGGAATACCAAAAGCGCGTAATTTATCAGGGTTAATTTTTACTTGGTATTGCTTGACCATGCCGCCCAGTGCCGATACTTCGGAAACTCCCGCCACGGTTTGCAATTCAAACTTTAAGAACCAATCTTGAATACTGCGTAATTGACTTAAATCGTGCTTACCTGTTTTATCTTGCAGCGCATAAATATAAACCCAACCAACACCCGTAGCATCGGGGCCTAATTGTGGTCTGGCTTTGGCGGGTAAATCAGGGGCTACTTGACTTAAGTATTCTAAAACCCGCGAACGCGCCCAATATAGATCGGTATCTTCGTCAAAAATGACATACACATACGAATCACCAAAAAATGAGTAACCACGTACCGTTACCGCACCTGGCACCGATAACATAGCGGTGGTTAACGGGTAAGTGACCTGATCTTCCACTACTTGTGGCGCTTGGCCTGGAAAACTAGTTTTAATAATAACTTGTACGTCAGACAAGTCAGGCAAGGCATCAATGGGTGTATTCTTAACTGAATACAAGCCAGCGCCAACGATGATCATGGTGGCTAATATAACAAAAAATCGATTTCCCACCGACCAGCGAATAATTGCTGCAATCATAATTCAATTACTCCTATCGTTAGTGACTTGAATGATCAGATGATTCTTCATTTGAAGCGTCTGTCATTGGTTTAATTTCAGTAATGATGAAGTTGCCATCTCGAATTTCAAAGGTAAAATCAACCATCATGTCAACAGCTAAGCTTGTTAAATTAACGCCTTCATCCGCGATGAAGTCAACCGTTTCTGCTGGTCTATCCCATTTATCAATGGCACCACGATTAATGGTGATCATGCCATGATCTGCCATTAATGCAGTGATGGTACCCATAACAGTAGCGCGACTTACTTGTTTTTCTCCTAGCTCTATTGCACTAACAACATAGTCCCCTGTATCGGTTTTCTGGATTTGCACTTGTACCGTCAACCCTTCACTTAAGTTTGAAAAATCAACATCTTGGTTGGCAATAAAGTCCATAGTCATTATTGGCCATCCCCATGCACTAATCGCTTCATGCTCTAGGGTTAACATTTTATGCCCTGCCATCATGCTGATAATATTAGCCTGTACCCATACCGAAGTAGGAGCCGCTTCATCAACACCGTCATCATGGTTCATGCGTTTAAAATCTGACGTTTTACTTGATTCTGAGTCCAATAAAAATTGCGCTGAACTCACAACCATTTCACCTTCACTAATACCCGAAAGAATTTCAACACTCTCGCTATCAAAGCGCCCTACTTTCACTTCTACAGATTTAAAACTACCTTCGCCCAGTGCTAGTACCACTCGGTCTTGATTACCGGTACGAATTAAAGCTTCTTTAGGAATTAATAACGCACTTTTATCCGCACTGGTATGAATAGAAATTTGCGCAAACATATTCGGTTTAAACTCACCATTAGCATTATTAAAACGAATACGTACTTTAACCGTACGTGTTTTGGCATCTAATGTTGGGTAAACATAATCAATTTTTCCTTGATAAATTTGACCAGGCAAATAGTCTAAGATCATCGTTAATGGGGTGCCTACTTGTACTTGCGCCGCTTGACGCTCAAATACTTCAGCTTCAACCCAAACTTCACTTAAATCACCAATAGATAAAATGGTCGCGCCTGGTTTAACAAAAAAACCTTCACGAATTTTCAAGTTTTCAACGACACCTTTTTGTGGAGCATAAAAGGTAATGTTTTGAGAAACTTTTCTGGTTTTCTTTAATCTTTTAATTGCCGAGGTTGGAATTTGCAAAGCCATTAATCTGTCTTCAGCTGCCGTTATCAAACGCTTATTTTTACGATCTAACGCCAGTAATAATTCCTCTTGAGCATTGACTAACTGAGGTGAATATATATCGTAAAGCGCTTGACCTTTTTCTACTGGGTCACCAATGGCTTTTACATAAAGTTTTTCTATCCAACCTTCAACGCGCGGATGGATATGCACTAACCTGTCTTCATCGTAAGCCACATAACCCACTGTGTCTATTTGGGTATGTAGGGCTTTATATTGAGCGGTAACGGTGCGAACACCCAAGTTATTGACCACATCAGGTGAGATACGAATAGTACCTTTTCCTTCGTCTGGGCCTGAGCCGTCGTTACCATAATAAGGAATAAGATCCATGCCCATAGGAGATTTACCCGGCTTGTCGCGGGTATAATTTGCATCCATTGGTGCAACCCAATAAAGCGGTTTTTTCTCAGCCGATGCAGTATTACTACCCGACTCGCCACCCGTAGGCATTAACACATTATAAATACCAAAAGTAAGCACCGATCCTATGACCGCACCCAATAGAGTATGTTTCATTGTAGAGCTCATGTTAATTTCCTTTTTTAGCAAAACTTTGTTGACTTAAAACAAGCTCACCAATAAATAAATAGTTTAATTCCAGATAAATTTTTTGCTGCTCAGTATCTATATTCAAGGCCTCAATTTCGGCATTTAATACCGCAATACGAGCTCGAACTACTTCGGCAAAGTCGCCATCATCATTGGTATACGCGGTTAATGACGCTTCCGCTTGATCATGACTTTGTACTAATAAAATTTCTCGATAAAGTTTTTGCCTGTCATTTAAACGCAGCAAACGACCTTTACCTTTTGAGTAAGCACCTAACAACTGCCTGAGTAATAATAACTTTTCTGTTTTCACTGCTTCTGTTTGATAAACCGCTGCTTTTACTTCTTGATCTTGTCTATTTTCGGTAAATAAAGGTAAGTCAAAAGTCACTCCCGCAGAAAATAAATCAGCGCGACTTCTGCCCATGGGATCATCACCACGATAACCATAACTGGCGGTAACGCCCCATTCGGGTTGGTATTTTTGTTCCGCTAATTTTATTCCCGTTTTGGTGGCGGCAATTTTTTTATCAACGGCGATAACCGCGGGGTGTCGATTAAAATAGGGAATGAGTTCTTCGGCCTGTTGCCAGTGTTGAGAAAAAATCAGATCAGATTTTAATAAATCAATCGTTGGCAAATTTTTCCCTAAGTTCATACCGTGTAGAGCCATACTATTAATAGTGATATTATTTTGAGCGGTAACATCGCCAGAATAGTCACTTATCCATTGTAATAACTGACCTTCTAAGTTATTTTTTTTCTGGCCTAAAAGATCTAAGCGTTCATCTAAGCGGGTTAATTCTAATTGAGCGCGAACAAGATCTTGTTGCCTAGTTTTACCTATGGCTGAAGAATAACTTGCTTGGGCAACATCAGCGAGTTGCTCAAACAATGAACGGTCTTTTTCAATTAAGGCAATAGTTTGTTGAATACGAAACGCATCAAGCCATAATTGACCAACCGTTACCGCAACTTTTGCTTGTCGGTCTTGGCGTTGAAAAGGATAAGCTTGGCTTGCTTTTAATAATTGTTCATTTTTTATCGCTAACGTGTCACCACGAGGAAACATTTGCGTTATGCCCACTTTAAATTGGGTCATGCCCTCTTGATTTAAGTCATAACCATCGATTGGTACATTCGCCATAGCAATAGATATCTTAGGGTCTGGCAAAGTATTTGCCACTTTACTCATTGACACAATAGCACTTTGCTTATAACGGTTTCCTGTTAACCAAGGATCGTTGGTTTGCGCTACCTTAATAGCCTTGGCAAACGTTAGTGCTGCTACATTTTTTACTGTCGACAGGGAATTGTTATCGGCATAAGCGGTAAAACAAGCCAACGATAAAAGACTTAACGCGCCTAATTTATGACGTTTAAACTGTTTCTTTAAGGTAAACATTAAAACTGTTCCTTATAAGATTGAACGTTGGCATAAATCTCATAATTACCATCTGACGTTAATAATAATACTTTGTAAGGGTGAAACTTGTCACCCACTTCCATGCCGGGACTACCCAGTGGCATCGCGGGTACAGCTAAGCCGAGCACATTATCCGCATGTGTTTCTTGTAAAAACTGCTGAATAAATTTTGCCGGTATATGGCCTTCAAAAATATAACCCTCTTTGGAAATAGCGGTATGACATGAGCGATAGCGAGGGGCAATGTTTTTTTCGTCTTTAATGGTGGATATGTCTTTTCGATCATGAATGTTAGATTGAAATCCATTTACCTCTAAGTGGTCTATCCATTTTGTGCAGCAGCCGCAGGTAGGGCTTTTATATACATCCATGATCACCGCTTGAACTTTACTATTTTGAGGTTCAGCTTTTAGTGCTTCACTATCAGTACAACTGGCGATCAAAGCGATCGCAGTAAAGGTGGTAACCACCTTTAAAATAAATTTAATTGCAAACATAAGCCCTCCAAAGGGACATTAATTCATATTGTTAAGTTAGCTAACTTTTTTAAAAATGCTGTTTAGCTTGCTTATGGCAACAAACAACGGAGATCTAAAAAGCTTAGAACAGATTTTCTAAATGAGTCAAATTTTGGACACATTTATGCTGGTTTTAACTTAATATTGGAGGTCTATAAAGAGAGGTTAACTGTTGGCTGTGCGCCGAATTGGAAACGAAAGTTATTTTAGATGATAAAACGACCGATAAATTACTGCTAACGTTTTTAGTCAGCGCAGCAATATTCGAACAACCACTAGTAGCGCAATCACATGAAGTGACACAGCAGTCTTCGATAGATTCTTCACTATGAGTGAGAGTTGAATTACTAGGAGTATTATGATCATGATAAGCTAGAGCGGCCATATCGTGTGATTGTTCTTGAGCAGAGCTATTTTCCATATCCATCATCCCTGACATGTTCATCACATGGTAAGGCATAATAGTAGACGCTATGGTTTGACCAACAAAGATCAAACATAACAGTAATACCATCAATGTTTTAGGAAAATTTGAAAACACAAGCGCTCACAATATTCTAATAATTACCGATCATTCTACCTAATGCAATATTGATAAGCAATTATAAAATTATTTATATAATACTCAGCTTAGTGGCTGTGTGATAATTGAAGATGATTTGATCCGTGCTAAATTATTGCTAGGCAACAAGAATGCAAAATACTGGCCATTACCGACTCTAACGGCAATTGAATTAGGTGACTTAGCCGTAAATAATTTACAAAAACATGAAGAATTAATAGCCATTTAGATGTGGCAACTTAGGACGTATAAAAACGCGTTCACATCGAAAAAGCAACCAAATAAAACCAACAACAACAACAACAACAACAACAACAACCGTCTTCATGCACTGATACAACAAAGTGACAACTTATAAGGCACCAATCGTATATTAAAATAATGGTAGGTCTGTTTATGCTTTTCCTGCTAAGTTATTTACTATAATTTTAATAATGTGACTCATATTATAATGTTAATTAATTTACAAAAGCGGACTGCTGCAATCAAATTTTTTTGGATTTTTATGCAGCTTGCATCCTCTGTTTATGCATTTCATACTAGCTTTGATGTTCTAGGATATATCTTACTTTTTGGCGCTCTTTATATCGTCAATGAAGGCTTTGGCTTGACCTTATTTGCCAAAATATCTTTAGCCTTACTATTAGGTGTGCTAATTGCCCTGTCTGGTTTGTATGATGGCGCTGATTTACAAGCGATACGCCCGGTTGGCAGTAAAATATTTATGAACTGCTTAACAATGGCATTAGTCCCTTTAGTTTTTTCTTCTATTGTAACTGGCGTTACCAATTTGAGCGATATTAACAAGCTACATAAAATAGGTATCAGAACTATTTCCTATTATATAATTACTACCGTTATCGCGATATCAATCGGTTTAACCATGGCTAATATATTTCAGCCGGGAAAAAATTTAGATGCAGACACTAGAGCTCAATTTGAGCAATCTTTCCAGGTATCCGCAGAGTCTAAAGTGGTCACTGCACAAGAAAATAAACAGTCTTTATTTGAAGGTTTACAAGCGATATTTCCAGAAAATATTTTTCATTCTATTAGTCAAGCTAAGCCTGATATGTTGCAGCTTATATTTTTCGCCATAATCTGTGGCATTGCCCTTTTACAACTTGAATCGAAAATAGCAGCGCCAATAATTAACTTATTTGCCAGTATAACTCAAATGACTATCAAAATTGTTATGATGGTAATGCGTATTGCACCTTATGGTGTTTTTGCCTTGATAGCTTCTACCGTCGCCAGCACTGAAGGGGTGGGTTTGTTGTTAACACTCATTCCTTTTTCAATTATTGTCGTGGTTTCGTTATTAATTCATGCCCTTGGCACTAATAGTTTATCACTCATCTTGCTCTCCCATAAAAGCCCTAAGTGGTTTTTTTCAAGAATAAAAGAAGTGGCAATAACGGCATTTTCCACCTCATCTAGCGGTGCTACTATGCCGTTAACTCTTGAAGTAACAAGAGATAAGTTAAAGGTTAAAAAAGAAATTTCAGGCTTTGTGATCCCGTTGGGAGCAACTATCAATATGGATGGAACCGCTTTATTTCAAGGCGTAGCCGCGATATTTTTGGCTAATATATACAACATAGATTTAACCCTTGCCGATCAACTTACCGTTGTTGGCCTAGCTGTGATGGCTTCAATAGGCACCGCTGCCGTGCCTGGCGTTGGTATTGTTATTTTGACCATGATCCTAGTTTCAATAGGAGTTCCTGCTGAAGGAATATTATTTATTCTACCGGTGAATAATCTATTAGATATGTGCCGCTCTACCACTAATGTTGTTGGTGACATGACTTGCGCGGTGTATATTGATCAAAAAATCAAATAAAACCATAACATACAATAATAATTGATTATTTTGTAGGTAGATACGAGGTTAACGAGGCTCGACAAAAAATATCTTTTGTTGAGGCAAGAAACAATTTTATCAGAAATTTCTTTCGGTAAAATCAGCCAGTGAGCTACGTTCAACTTCATCAAATATTAAAATAGAGCCTTTTTCATAATGCCTAAAAATATTCACTGCGGCACTAGCTCCAGAGCTAGCGGGTGTTACAAAGCGATCATCTATTTGCGCTAAATTACCTAACACCACAGTCCGACAATTTCGACCGCCTCTTGATAACATGCCTTTCATTTGAGCACGGGTCATATTCTGGGCTTCATCAATGATGAGTACCGCATCATCTATCGATCGTCCTCTAAAATAGGCCATTGAGGTAAATTCAATATTCGCTCTCTCAATAATATGTTCCACGGTTGCCCGCGTACTTTTTTCATCTTCATCGCCATGCATTGAAATCAAAGCATCGGTGATTCCGGCTAATAGCGGCATCGATTTTTCAGTTAAATCACCCGGTAAAAAACCGGGGTCATCATCCATAAAATCTCGACTTCTCACCACCACAATTTTTTTGTACTGCTTTGTTTCTAATACTTGGTGTAAGGCAGCGGCTACGGCTAAAAACGTTTTACCTGAACCAGCAGGCCCCAAAATAACATTCAAGTCATAGCTGGCATCGGTAAGTTGACTTAACGCTACCGCTTGGCGTTGATTCTTAGGTAATATTCCCCAAATTTTTTCATGCTTTCGTGGTAATAAACAGGTAAAAACATGTGTTTCAGTGATGTCAGTTATTCGCCCTATATGACCAACGTTATCGTACCAGTACATATTAACTTGCACTTCATCGCTAAATAACTCGCGATTAAAACGATAGGTTTCACCACTTAAGGCAAAATCATTTTCATCTGAGCAACGATCAAATAAATCGCCATCAAACGCTTGTATACCCGTATATAAAAGATCGATATCAGCAATTTGATGATCTACTAAAACATCTTCAGCATGCACGCCAATAGTACGAGCCTTCAAACGCATGTTGATATCACGACTAACAATAGTGACGTTTAGTTTTAGTTCTGTTTGTAGATGTAGAGCATAGTTTATGATGCGATTGTCCGCGTTACTACCAATACTATGTCTTAACGCCTTGGCAAAATCGAGTTGAGTATCGATGCCGATGAATAACTTACCTCTTTTTGCGGTTTCTGTTGACGGTAACTCAATGCCATCTTCCAATTCTTCTGCGCTATGACCATCAATAATATCTTCCAACATGCGAATAACAATACGTGCCTCAGCACTGACACTTTTTTCTCGACGTTCTTTTAAGTTATCTAATTCTTCAAGCACTGTTAAACAAATATAGATATCGTCTTGGTAAGCCAATAAACTTTTGGGATCATGAACTAAAGCAGAGGTATCTAATACCCTAGGATTAATATTTTCATTAACCTGTTTCATTACGCCGCCTCCGCTATAACAACTTCGAAAGGCAATTTGATAGCAATAAAAAAAGACTTAAACACTATTTTTGTTATGGCAAAAGTGCAGATTGTTTTTTCTGAGGTGGCAGGGATTACAATGATTTTTTCATAATTCATATTTTCTTCAGCCATAAGCAACCTCCGTGAGTTACTGACAAAAAACAAACATAAAAGAGCAAAGCAGATATTACTAAATTTACCTTCTAACAGTGGCAGCTAAATAAAAACTTATCAAGGCGATTTTACAATTTCACCAAATCTTTTTTCTTTTACTATACTGTTATCAATAATAAATAATTATGTGATTTAATGATTTTAAAAACGGTGCTATTTTTTTGTTTACTTTTCTCTTTATCTGCACAATCGATAGAGTGTAATGAACAACAAGCAAAAAAAATACTTTCCGATTATCAATGGTATACCGAAGATTACCCACCATACAATTATAGAAACAAACAAGAAAAATTAGTTGGGATTTTTCCTGACACCTTAAAGTTAATATATGAAGAACTTAATATTAACTTTAATGACGTAATAACAGTGCCATGGGCAAGATTATTCTACACCCTCGAAACATCTTCAAAACATGCAGCGTTCAGCATGTTTGAAACACCCGAACGAGCTAAAAAATTTCAATTAATATCATTACCTATCGTGACACAGGTATCTGTGATGATCTTAGCTGAAAACAAAAACATTTTGACGAAAAAACCTATTTCTGAGCTTACTTTTGCTGTTGTCCGTCAAGATATAGGTGAACATTTAATTACTAACATATTAAAGGCAACGAATAAGGTAGCAACAAACTCAGCAACCAGCATGATAAATATGCTAACTTATCAAAGAGTTGAAGCGATAGCTTATTCTAGTCTGGTTGTTGATTTTCAATTAAATAGGCTTGGTATTACTGATAAAAAATTAATTTCTATCTATAATTTTCATGATAATTTCAAAACAGCCTTTATCTTTCACAAAAGTACTCCCGCTTGTGTCACCAAGTTATTCTCTAAAACCATTTTGTCTCTCGATGAAAAAGGAAAACTTACTAAGATATTTAAGCAATATCAGTACTAGTGCAAAATTATTGACTGATCTCATCTATTTTACTGAATTATTTAATGATCCTAACTATAATTAAGAGTAACATAGCGCCGCTTTTTCCCTGTTCAGTTGTATGCCTAAGCGACTTCAAAATGTTTGTTTCATTCGAAGTGGTTTGGGTATAGAGAGGGAATAATAAAATTTTTAATTCTCGGAGAGTTTAGTTTATGCCATTTCAGGTAGGTCAACGTTGGATCAGTGACAGTGAATCAGCTCAGGGGTTAGGAACCGTTACCGGTATAGAGCACCGCTTTGTTAATATCGTTTTTACTGCTACGGGTGAGTCTCGTCAGTATGCTAAAGCCAATGCGCCATTAACTCGGGTTATTTTTAACCACGGCGATACTATTCCAAGCCATGAAGGTTGGCTGTTAAAAGTAACATCAAGCAGTGAAGAGCACGGCACTATTACCTATCATGGTGTACGACAGGACACCTTAGCAGAAACATCATTAAAAGAAATAATGATAGATCACTTTATCAAATTCAATAAACCGCACGATCGTTTGCTTAACAACCAAGTTGACCGACTTGACTGGTTTCGTTTACGTAAAGATTGTTTACATCATCAATATCAACAACAACAATCTGAATTAATGGGCTTAACCGGCGCTCGTGTAAGTCTGATCCCACACCAACTTTACATTGCCGATGAAGTGGGTAATCGTTTTGCGCCCCGTGTTTTATTGGCCGATGAAGTGGGTTTAGGTAAAACCATCGAAGCGGGTTTGATCATTCATCAACAATTAGTCAGTGGCCGAGCGCAACGAATTTTAATCATAGTGCCCGAGTCCTTAATGCATCAATGGTTAGTTGAAATGCTGCGCCGCTTTAATCTTAAATTTAGTATTTTTGATGAAACCCGTTGTGTCGAAACTGCCGGTGAAGACGAAACTAATCCTTTTAGTACAGAACAACTGGTCTTAGTCAATTTAGGTTTTGTCACCAAACATCCAAAATGGTATGAAGAACTCATCCACGAAGATTGGGATTTAATGGTGGTTGATGAAGCGCACCACTTAAAATGGCAACAAGATAAACCTAGCCTTGAATATCAATGCATTGAACAGTTAGCACAAGAAATTCCTGGGGTATTATTGCTCACGGCAACGCCTGATCAACTTGGTCACGAAAGCCATTTTGCCCGTTTACGTTTGCTCGACCCAGATAGGTTCTTCGATTACGGTAAATTTACCGAAGAAGAGTCACACTATAGCGAAGTAGCTGATGCGGCCAATACGTTAGTGGAAGAAAGCCAATTATCAAACGAGCAAGAAAAGATTTTATCAGCACTGCTAAAAGAGTCAGATATTAGTGAACAGTTAATCGCGTTAAATAACAATGATGCCGTTATACAAAAAAATGTTCGTCAACAACTATTAGCACAATTATTGGATAGACATGGCACAGGTCGCATTTTATTTAGAAACTCACGTAATACCATTAAAGGTTTCCCAGCGCGTGAAATTCACCCCGCACCGTTAACCATGCCAGCGCAATATCAAGTAACATTAAATGAGTTTATACTCAGCGGTTGTCCTGAAACGCTAGCAAATTCTAAGCAAGCTAAGTATGTTTTCAGCCCAGAAATGCTTTTTTCTTTAGCAAGTGAATTAGATCATCAAACGGAAAAGTGGACCAATTTTGATCCCCGCGTTGAGTATTTAATTGCTTTACTCAAATCGCTGAAAAAAGAAAAAGTTTTAGTCATTTGTGCCCATGCACAAACCGCCATCGCTTTAGAAGCTGCTTTGCGTATTAAAGAAGGCATTCGTGCGGCAGTATTTCATGAGAATTTATCCATTTTTGAGCGCGATAAAGCTGCCGCTTATTTTGGTCAAGATGAAGACAGTGCCCAGTTATTATTGTGCTCTGAAATCGGCAGTGAAGGTCGAAACTTCCAGTTTGCGCATCACTTAGTATTATTTGATTTACCCAGTAATCCTGATTTATTAGAGCAACGCATTGGACGTCTTGATCGCATTGGTCAAACCGAAATTATCCGCTTGCATATTCCTTATTTTGAAAACTCAGCCCAACATTTGTTATTTGACTGGTATCAGCAAGGCATGCAAGCGTTTGAGCATACCTGCATTACCGGTCGCGTTGTTTTTGAAGCGTATGGTCAGCAGTTATTATCCTTAGCCTTAAGTGGGCAACAAACGTCTAGCGAGGCTGAACAATTAATTAGCGATAGCTGGCAAAAACATTGCGTAATAAAAGCAGAGTTAGAATCTGGTCGTGACAAGTTACTTGAACTTAACTCTTCTGGCCAAGGCCGCGCACATGAATTAGTGGAAAAAATCGAACGCAGCGACAGGCAAATAGACTTACCGCAATTCATGTTTCAAGCCTTAGATATTTTTGGTGTTCAACAAGACGATAAAGCCGATAATGCCATAGCACTGAATCAAAGTGAGCACATGCTTAACAGCAATTTTCCTTGTTTACCTGAAGATGGTACCACGGTAACTTTTGATCGCAATACCGCACTAATGAATGAAAACTACCAATTACTAACGTGGGATCACCCCATGGTTCGCGGTGTGATGGATTTAGTGCTGAGCGACGAAATTGGCAATGCTAGTATTGGCCTATTAAAAAATGATGCCTTACCTGTGGGGACTTTCTTTTTAGAATGTTTATTCACGGTAGAAGCAACCGCACCGCCACACCTACAATTAGGCCGATATTTACCGACCACACCTATTCGTATTTTGGTTGATAAAAGTGGTAATAATCTTGCTGACAAAGTGAGTGAAGCTATATTAGATAAACAGCTAGCGCCTGTTAAAAAAGCGATAGCATTACAGTTAATTAACGCGTTAAAATCACAAATTGGCCCACTAGTAACCAAAGCTGAAAACCATGGTGAGCAGAAAATTGCTGTTATTCAAGCAAAAGCGCTAGCCAATATGCAAACGAAACTTGAGCTAGAACAGCAAAGATTAACGGCCTTAAAAGCAATTAACCCCAGTGTTCGCCAAGCAGAAATTGACTTTATAGGTCATCAACAGAGTGAGCTGAGTCATTATATAGATAAAGCACAGTTAACCTTTGAAGCAGTGCGTATGATAGTAGTAACACACTAAAAAAAGAGGCAAGCGACAAGTAGTAAGCAAAAGAGTGATAAACGCACGATTTATCGCTTGCTTGTAACTTACCGCTTTACACTTAAAACTTCGAGCGAAGCGAGATTGATATGAGTGCAAACCCAGACTTTATTTACCAACCACCAATGACTCCTTATCTTAATATTATTTTTCAAGATGAGGACATTATAGTATTAGACAAAAGCAGTGGTTTATTAAGTGTGCCTGGCC
Organism: Colwellia sp.; assembly: GCA_016765685.1. Taxonomy (GTDB): domain Bacteria; phylum Pseudomonadota; class Gammaproteobacteria; order Enterobacterales; family Alteromonadaceae; genus Colwellia. The sequence goes on from JAESPR010000058.1 coordinate 59,325, forward strand.
GTTTGCCTGAACACCAAGACTGTTTACAAAATAGAGTGCAACGAGTTTTACCGACCGCGACCATAGTACACCGTTTAGATATGGCAACGTCGGGTTTAATTATCATGGCATTAAACAAACCCGCCCATGTCGCTATTAGCAGACAATTTGAACAGCGAAAAACGAAAAAATGCTATATTGCCCGTGTTTTTGGTCATGTAAAAGAACAGCAAGGCAGCATAGACTTACCGCTAATATGTGACTGGCCCAATAGGCCAAAACAAAAAGTAGATTATGAAAATGGCAAGCAGTCATTAACCCATTATCAAGTATTGGCATACAGTGACGTAAACTCAGAAAATAATCATTCCGTCAATGGCAGTTCAGGTGAGCAAAGCACCTTAGTTGAGTTAACTCCTATTACAGGACGTTCTCATCAACTGCGTGTGCACATGCTTGCTTTAGGCCATCCCATTCTAGGAGACCGATTATATGCCCATGAGCAAGCGTTAACCGTTAGCCCTAGGTTGCAATTACATGCCAGAAATTTAAGTTTAGCGCACCCGGTCACGGGCGAATTACTGACTTTTAATGCCCCTTGCCCATTTAACTAAAACGTTTTAATTAAACGTTTTAGCTAACAAGCCGATATAACCATCATAAGTCATAACAAACAAAGCTAAATTAATACTCAAGGAAAATCGTGCCAACGCTATTTAAAATAACAATACTCAAACTACTTATCGCTGTTTTACTACTTAGTTGGGCAAGTGCTACTGCGTTAGCGCAACAAGATGAACAAACGACAGCAACGCAGCCAACACCTACAACCAAAACAGAACCAAAACCTAAAGCGGTTCAAATTCCTTTGCCTGCGCCGCTAACTCAGCAATATAAAGAAGATTTAAAACATTACTTACCGAGCGACAAGATCAAACCTTTATTAGCCGGTCCCGATGATTACCTTACCTTAATCACAGAAAACACTCATATAAATAATAAAGGCGTAGCGATTTTATTGCCTGATTGGCAACAAGGGGCCACCAACCCTAAAGCTATTAATTTTTTGCGCACCCAATTACCACTGCAAGGCTGGACTACCATCAGTATTCAGCCCACTAGCACACCAGAGAATTACCCCTCTAGTGCATTAAAAATCAGTATACAGCAAGAAGAAAACCAAAAAACTATCGATGATTACACCCTGAAACTGGCTGCTATGATCAATGCCGTTATCAGTAAAGCTAATGAATACCCTGGTATTGTAATGATTATTGCCCAAGGCAATCATGGCGCGATGTTGGTCGATCTTTTAGATCAAAGCAATGAACAAGTAAAAATTACCCAAACACCTAATGCCGTCATTTTATTGAGCAGTTATGTGTTAACTAATAACCAATTAATTGATGAAACTAATACCGCTTTTGCCAAAAAAATCGCTTATAGTGAATATCCCATTTTAGATTTGTACTTAAGATACGATCACGCCGTTGTGGTTGCTAAAGCCAAACAACGCTTAGCTTGGTCAACCAAAGAAATGAAAGTGTATTATCGCCAACGCCAATTGAACAACAATGCAACGGGCTATTATCCTGAACAAGAGTTACTAACGCAAATTAATAGTTGGTTGAAATCTATTGGTTGGTAAAGCAAAGAGCCGTAATTAAAGTTTCAAGAAGCAAGAATATCAAGAAGCAAGAGTATCAAGAAGCAAGCCACAAGTTAGCGATAAGCTCTCACTTGCAACTTGAAGCTTATAACTTCTTTTTACTGTTTCGAAATCAAATCATACGCCGCTTGAATATCTTGGGTTTTTTCTTTCGCCGCTTCCATCATTGCCGGCGGTAAACCTTTAGCAATTAACTTATCAGGATGATGCTGCGACATTAGTTTACGATAGGCTTTTTTAATATCGCCTTTTGAATCATTCTGACTCACACCTAAAATCTTATATGCGTTATCAAGTTGCCCAGCATTGGTTGGTGCATTATCACCATTAAACTGTTGATAACTCTGCCCTGCTTGTTGATTAAAGGCAGCACTAGCAATAATCATTTCTAGTAAGTTGTTTAACTGACGAGCAGAATAGCCTAAAAATTTAGCAATGGTGTGCAGCACTTCACGCTCTTTGGTGTCTAAATCACCATCAGAGAAAGCGACTTGAATTTGAATTTCTAAGAACATCAGTAACAAGTCATGACGGTTGCCACAAATACGTTTAAATTTCCTTAAGCGTTCTTTTAAGGGGAATCCGGTCGTTTTTCCTTCACGAAAAGCATCTTGTGCTTGTTGGCGTATTTCATCGGCCAGACCCAGTTTGTCCATATAATCACTAGCGAAAGCAATTTCATGGTTAGTTACTTGCCCTTTCGCTTTGGCGACATGCCCCATAACTGAAAAAGTAGTGTAGAAAAAAGCCGCTTGACGTGCAATATCATCGCCCTCACCACCCGACATACCATCAAAATCAAAACCTCGACCACGGTCAAACATGTGTCCTAACCACGCGCCTAACAAGGCACCAAATAAGTTTTTACTCAACATAAAACCAAATAAGAAACCTAAAACCTTTCCCCATATACTCATACTTAATTTCTAACCTTAACTATTTACTCGCTAACTCGTAGCTACAAAACGGTAATTGCTATATCATATACGCTTCATCGTGCATATTTAAGATAACATTTACAAATAAATGCTTTTTTTCCGACAAATACTTTTTTCCCGACAAAGACTTTTCTGTACTGCATTATTTTTCATCGCATTGTCAATGTCAGCGTTAGCGCAAACAAATGCTTCTGCAGCAGTGCCACCGCAACTTCAATGTACTATTCCAACCTATTCTCCCATGGTAACAAATGTACCCGACGTAACGGATGACAGCATTAACATTACCTCAAAATACTCGAGTATTGAAAAAGATAAAATAGCCAACTTTAGCGGCGGCGTTACGCTTATTGATAAAAGCCAAATAATCAAAGCAGACCAACTTGCCTTTGATCGTGTATTAATGACCTTTAATGCCCAAGGTAACATTCACTATCAAAATCAAAGCATTGATATTCTCGCTAGTGAGCTCAATGCCAGTAAAAAAGATCAAAAAAGCACCATGTTTAATGCTGCCTACCAGCTGTATGGCAATCCGGGACATGGCAGCGCGAACGAATTACAAATAAGTTCAAAAGAAGGTTTGAGTTTATTAGATTCCACTTTTACTACTTGCGCAGGTGATCAACCCGATTGGCAAATAAAAGCCTCTGAAATTAAAATATCGGCTGATGGCAGTGTCGGCGAAGCATACCATGCTCAAATACGGTTATTCGACGTGCCTATTTTATATTTGCCTTATTTTAATTTTCCCGTCTCTAAACAGCGTAAAAGTGGCTTTTTATATCCTAAAATTGGTAGTTCAAGCAATTCAGGATTAGAAATTGAAGCACCGTTTTATTGGAACATATCCCCTAACATGGATGCCACAATTACCCCGCATTATATGTCTAAACGAGGAACCCAATTAAAAACAGAGTTTCGCTATTTATCTGGGTTACAAAATGGCAGTGTTAATTTAGAATATTTAAACAAAGATAATGAAATAAAATCTAATAGCGAAGCTCGTTATCTAGCAAGATTTCAACATGTTGGCACAATTTCCGATAATTTCCGTGCCTACATTGATTATACTACTATTAGTGATGACAACTATTTAGTCGATATTGGCTCCAAGCAATATAACTCTAACGATGCTTACTTATATCAAATTGGCGAACTATCTTATTTTGGTCAGCAGTGGCAAACCACACTGAAATTGCAAGATTTTGAAGTATTAGGTGATAACCAAGCCAGTTATAAAACCTTACCTCATATTGAGATTTCAGCCCAACAACCTCTCGACTGGCCTTTAAAACAGCAATTATCAGGACAGTTTGAATTTTACTCTGAGCTCACCAGTTTTCAAGCGGCCACCAAACAAATCAGAGCTAATCGTTACCATGTTGAAGCGGGTGTAAACTTTCCCATTTCAACACCGGCTTGGTTTTTAAATTCAGAATTTAAACTAATGCATACTTATTATCAGCAAAGTAATGTTCAAATTGGCAGTGAATTAAGTAAGAGCGTTAACCGTACTTTAGGGAAAATACGCTTTCATGGTGGCATTAATTTCGATAGAAGCACCTCGTTATTTGGTAATAGTTATACTCAAACAGTAGAGCCGCAAATTCAATATTTGTATATCCCAGAAAAAGATCAAAGCAACATTGGTTTGTATGATACAGCCCGTTTACAAGATGATTTTAATGGCTTATTTAGAGACAGAAGTTATAGTGGTTTAGACCGAATTGCCGGAGCTAATCAGTATACTTGGGGAGTTACTAGTAGAATACTTGATCAATCAAACTTAGAAGTGTTTCGTTTAAGCTTAGGGCGCATACAGTATTTATCAAGCAATAACAGCTTTGATGAAATAGTAGACAACACCCAAAACAACAATACCAGCGAGCAACAATCATCCGTTGCAGCAAATTTATTTTATCGATTAAATCATCAGTGGCAAATCAGTAGTGATATACAATACAATACCATTGAAAGTTTCACTAACAAGAGTCAAGTTGCGCTAAATTATCAAATTGATAAATATAATTCAGTTCAATTGAACCATAGGTATACTCGTAATGTCTCAGATAGTAGTTTGGAGCAAGTATCACTGTTAGCAAACGTTGCACTTAATAAAAACTGGGCATTTGTTGGCCGACTCACTCAAGATTTAAAAGAGAATAGAAGCCTAGAAAGTTATGCGGGCTTGCAATATGAAAGTTGCTGTTGGGCGATACGTATAGCCTACCAAAGGCATATAAACTCAAACTTTAGCGACGATGGTTTTTTAACTGAAAACCGTGATGAATTTAATAGTGGTTTCAAGCTAGACTTCATTATCAAGGGGCTAAGCGGCAAGCAAGGCGCCATTGGCACACAAGAGATGTTTAATGCAAGTATTTTTGGCTATAAACGCCCTTACTACTTGCAAAACTAATAATACACACTAACCAAGATGTAAGAATTCATGAAAAATTTAGTTACTATTTTACTTAAGACGTTAATGCTCACCACTGTTCTATATGCTGGTGTACAAATAAAAGCCCACGCCAAAGCAGAACAGCTAGACAGAGTCACTGCCATTGTTAATAGTGGCGTTGTACTTGAATCTGAAGTGCAAGATTTACTGGCAAATATCAAGAAACAAGCAAAAAACAATAATCAATCGCTGCCTTCTGACAAAGCATTACGTACCCAAGTCATGGACAAGTTGATTAATAACAGTTTGATTCTACAAATTGGCGAACGCATGGGCATTCAAGTGAGTGATGCGCAATTAGATCAAACCATAGGCAATATGGCTAAAGAGAGCAAGCTTACTTTATCTCAATTTCGCCAGGCTCTTATTAGCGAAGGTGAAAACTATGAAAAATATAGAGAAAACATTCGCGTTGAATTAATCTCTGGCGAAGTCCGTCGTAATAGTGTTAGCCGCCGAATTTTTATTTCTCCTCAAGAAGTTTCTAACTTATTAACGCTAATGAAAGAGCAAACTACCAACGATGTTGAATACCACTTAGGTCATATCTTAATTGAATTTCCCACCGATGCGACCCAAGCAGATATGACCGCCAGTAAAACCCGCGCTGATAAGGTTATTGAATTGCTTAATAACGGCTCTGATTTTAAGAGAATTGCCATTGCTTCATCGGGTGGTGCCAACGCACTAGAAGGGGGTGACTTGGGTTGGAAAAATATTAATGAAATGCCAACGCTTTTTTCTGAGCTTATTGCTGGCAAAGACAAGGGCACGGTGGTTGGCCCTATTCGAACGGGCTTAGGTTTTAGTATTGTCAAAGTGCTTGATATTCGTGGCCGGAGAATTGTTGAAGTAGAAGAAGTCAAAGCCAGCCATATTTTAATTAAGCCCTCCATTATTTTGAGTGAAGAAAAAGCACAAGCGCAACTGCAAGGCATGTTAGACCAAATTGACGCAGGTGAAGCAACCTTTGCCGACCTTGCTAAAGAGTTTTCTGAAGGACCTACCTCGGTTCGTGGTGGTGATTTGGGTTGGGCTGACCCGACAAGTTATGATCCCGCCTTTAAAGAAGCATTAGCCACCATGAAAATAGGTGAATACCATAAACCATTTCGTTCATCTTTTGGTTGGCATATTATTCAATTAAACGATAGACGCATGGTTGATGCCACTTCACAAATGAACCAAAATCGTGCTGGTCAAATTCTACACAATCGTAAATTCGGCATTGAAAGTGCTCGTTGGCTCAAAGAAACCCGCGATGAAGCTTATATTGAAATTTTTGAGCAGGATGGCAAGTAATGACTAAACGCATTGCCATTACTCCAGGTGAACCTGCCGGTATAGGCCCTGATTTAGTGATAACTATTGCTCAACATTCTTGGCCGGTGCAAATTGTGGTGGTTGGCTCTAAAGCACTAATGACACAACGCGCCAAGCAATTAAAGTTACCTATTACCTTGATTGACTATGATGCTAGCATTGAAGCCAGCCCGCAAACTGAAGGCACCTTAACTATAGTCGACATTCCTTTAACACAGCCATGTATCGCTGGCACCCTTGATGCCAACAATGGTGCCTATGTTGTTGAAACCTTAAAAGTGGCTAGTGACAAAAATATTTCAGGCGAGTTTGATGCTATTGTGACTGGGCCTGTACACAAAGAATTAATCAATAAAGCCGGCATTCCTTTTAGCGGTCATACTGAATATTTTGCCCATCAAGCAAATTGCTCTGATGTAGTTATGATGCTGGCAACTAAAGGCTTACGTGTTGCCTTAGTTACTACGCATATCCCCTTAGCGTATGTCGCCAAAGCAATAACCTTTGAGCGTTTACAAAAAGTAACTCGCATTCTTCACCAAGACTTACAGGGTAAATTTGGCATCAAATCACCTAAGATTTATGCCTGCGGCATTAACCCTCATGCGGGTGAAGGGGGTCATTTAGGTCGCGAAGAAATTGAAATAATGGCACCGGCTTTTGCAGAGTTAAAAAAAGAAGGGATTAACATCATTGGTCCCTTGCCTGCCGATACTATTTTTCAAGAAAAATATTTAAAAGACGCCGACGCTATTTTAACTATGTATCACGACCAAGGTTTACCCGTATTAAAATATAAAGGCTTTGGCTCCTCGGTTAATATAACCTTAGGATTGCCTTTTATTCGTACCTCGGTTGACCATGGCACCGCAGTCGAGCTTGCCGGCACAGGTGAGGCAGATTCGGGTAGTATGATAGAAGCCATAAAAAGCGCTATTAGTTTAGTGAATAACAGCCAATAATTGTCGTAAGCTTTCGCCTTACAAGTGAAACGCGTGTGAGATTTTAGCCTAACAACTAGAGAAAACTTATGAACAGTAAAACCCACTTAGGCCATCAAGCAAAAAAACGTTTTGGTCAAAACTTTCTTCATAATGAAGCCGTCATTAGCGATATTATTGATGCCATCAATCCTGAACCAGGTGAAAATTTAGTTGAAATTGGTCCAGGTCTTGGTGCATTAACCGAGCCGGTAGTCGAACGTGCAAAAAAACTATCGGTCGTTGAGCTAGACAGAGATTTAGCCAAAAGATTACGTCACCACCCTTTTTTAGCGCCGCATTTAACTATTTATGAAACAGATGCCTTAAATTTTGATTTTGCTCAGTTAGTAAAAAGCGACGATGGCACAGAAAAGCCCTTACGTATATTTGGCAACTTGCCTTACAATATTTCAACACCGCTTATTTTTCATCTGTTAACCTTTAAAGATAAGGTTAAAGACATGCACTTTATGCTGCAAAAAGAAGTGGTAGAACGAATGGCATCAGGACCAGACTGTAAAGCCTATGGCCGTTTATCCATCATGACACAATATCAGTGCCAAGTAATGCCAGTGATGGAAATAGGCCCAGAAGCATTTAAACCGGCGCCTAAGGTTGACTCTGCTATTGTGCGTTTAATACCTCACCACGAAATTAAAAACCCAGTAAAAGACATTAACGCACTGAACACGGTTTGCTTAGCGGCATTTAACCAACGTAGAAAAACCATTCGTAATGGCTTTAAAAAGCTCATCAGCGTTGAACAATTAACTAGCCTTGATATTGATGCGAACCTGCGCCCTGAAAATTTAACTCTAGATGATTACATCAAACTGGCCAATTTTATTGTTGATAACCCGCCAGTTGAACAGCATGAAAAAAGTGATAAAAAACCATCTAGACGAGCAATGAAAAGAGCGCAAGAACAAGCGCAATAAATACTTTTAAAAACATTCATGGTTAAAACTCAATGGCTATTTATCTCGTAGGTGATATTCAAGGTTGTTATCACGAACTTAACGCCCTGCTAAAACAAGTCGCCTTTAATCCTAACATCGACCAACTCTATTTAGCCGGTGATCTTGTTGCCCGAGGACCTGATTCCTTAGCAACCTTACGCTTGGTAAAATCACTCGGACACTCAGCAAAAATAGTACTTGGCAACCATGACTTACACCTGCTTGCGGTTTATGAAGGAATAAAAAAAGTAAAAAAACAAGACACACTTGACCCGTTACTCAATGCTCACGATATTGATGAGCTGATGAACTGGCTAGCACAGCAACCGTTATTACAGCAAATTGGCAATGACAATGCTTACATGAGTCATGCCGGCATCAGCCCACAATGGAGTTTGCAACAAGCCATAATACAAGCTGACTTTGTTCATCAACGACTTAGTTCTACCAATAGAAAACAATGGTTATCTGTTATGTATGGTGAAAAACCCAATGATTGGCAACAAGCCAAAACTGACATAGAAAAATTCCGTTATAGTGTTAATGCTTTTACCCGCATGCGTTACTGTTATAAAAATAAACAACTGGAATTTGAACATAAATTAGCACCTGATGCCTACTTTGAAAAGGAAGAAAACACCCTAGAACTGCTACCTTGGTATCAACTATCATCAACCGTTAATAATACAACATGGGTGTTTGGTCACTGGGCGACGTTAATGGGAGTGTGTTCGCATTCAAACGTTTACGCATTAGATACCGGCTGTGTTTGGGGAAAACATCTCACTATGCTGCGTTGGCACGATAAAAAAATATTGGTCGAACCAGCACATAAACTTAACAATTAAGCTCATTTAGGGGTGAAAAAGCTGTGCAGCTTGATATACTCAATTTATTGCTGGGGTTTTATTGTTAAATATCTGTTAACTATCTATTAACTATTCATTAGGAATACTAAATATATGCGCATGATAGCCGATATAAATACTGCCAGTCGTTAATCAGCTTATATATGGATAATAAGCGAAGAAAACTTACTGAACATAATAAAAATGAACTAACATAAGAGAATAAGACTTAATAACCTTGTTTTCACTTGCTCTATAACTAATGCATTTGCTTAAAACTACTTGGTGGTATCTATGAATTTAACTGTAGCCATGAAAATTATTGGTGGTTTTGCCATCATTTCAATTCTACTTATTTTAACTAGTGTGATTTCTTTACTGAACTTGAACACCATTGATGAGTCGACTAGCCAACAAAATCAATTAGCAATTCCGACGTTGAAGGGCAGTAACAAGCTTTCCTTGCAATTAGGCCAAATGTCAAATTCAGCGCTGAAAGGCTTTTACCAGAATGATCTTACCCTATTAAGCGAAAACCTCAGCGCCTATAAAAAAATAGAAACTCAATTCACACCAGCATTTAAACAGCTTAAAATTTTAGTGCAAAATGAAAATAATTTACTGAGTAACTTAAATAAACTGACTCAAATATATGCAGCATTTGATGAGGAAGCAAATGCGGTATTCGCCAACAGAAAAACATCAATTGAACAAGGCATAATTTTAAGTGATAAAGTTAGTAGCTTAGAAGAAAAAGCAGACGATGCCGTCACCGTTTTATTAGATTTAGCCGACCACCGCCTAGCCGAGACTAAATTACAACGCGCCCTCAGCTTAAGTGAGCAGTTAGAAAATCAATTTAATGCCATTGTTTCTTCTGCTTTTGAATATCGAGATACATTATCTAACAATACTGCCGAACTAATAGAAAGTGAAGTGTCGTTTAGTTTGCAAGGCGCCGAAAGTTCTGTGAACGACATTGTTGCTGAATTGAACATGAATAACATTGATGGTGTCGCAGAAGAATTAGCAGAATCTTTTTCCGCTATTAAAACGTTACTGTCTACTGAATCAGGGATACTATTCCATAAACGAGCTCAATTAGCGGCTAATCAACAAGCTAGAGAGCAGTTAAAAGCGACGGAAGTAGACGCCGACAAAGCTAATAAAATTTTAGATACCCAAGTAGACTTAGCAAACCAAGCGACTATAGCCGCCAGTGAACTGGTAAGTAGTTCGGTATCTAGGGGTAATCGACAAACCACTATTATTGCCATTATTTCAATCCTTATTGCCATTGTTATTGCGCGTTTTACTTTAATTAGTATTACCCGTCCATTAAGCCGTGTTAATGACATGCTTAATGTCGTTTCTTCTGGTGATTTGTCGCGCAAACTAGATGAAAGTGGTAAAGACGAATTTGCGCAGCTTTCTAAAAACTGTAACTTACTTATTGATAGCTTACGTAATTTAATTGAAGGCATCGTAAACCGTTCTTCACAACTTGCCGCAGCGGCCGAGCAAACATCAGCCGTTACCGCAGAAAGCACTACCGCGATAGAAGAACAACGTAGTCAAGTAGAACAAGCCGCCTCTGCAACTACAGAAATGAGCAGTACAGCACAAAGTGTTTTATCCAGTGCTAATGATGCCTTAAGCGAAATTAAGCATGCTGACGATGAAGCAGAGCGTGTTAAAGTCATATCGGCCCGTAACCGTGCAACCATAGAGCAATTAGCCACCGAAGTTGACTCTGCCTCTCAAGTCATTAATCAACTGCAACAAGACAGCGCCTCTATTGGCGGTATATTGGATGTTATTCGCGGCATTGCTGAGCAAACCAACTTACTTGCCTTAAACGCTGCCATTGAAGCCGCCCGAGCAGGCGAACAAGGCCGAGGTTTTGCTGTAGTTGCTGATGAGGTAAGAACCCTTGCCAGTAGAACACAAGAATCAACCTCAGAAATTCAAACTATGATTGAAGCGCTACAATCCGGTGCTGGTAAAGCAGTAACCGTAATGGATGCGGGTAAATCGAAAGCGGCTGATTGTGTTAGTCAATCTGAAGAAGCAGACAAAGCCTTAGAAACAATTACTCATGCGGTTCATGAAGCGTTTGACCGCAGCTCTCAAATTGCCACAGCGGCTGAAGAGCAAAGTGTGGTTGCTCATGAAATAAGTGAAAACTTAGAGTCTATCGTCGCCATTGCCGAGCAAACTACAGCAGGCTCACAACAAACTGCGGCGTCAAGCAGCGAAGTTGCTAAGCTTGCTGAAGAGTTGCAACAGTCGGTGCAAGAATTTAAGTTGTAACAAATCACCTTAAGTTAACTATATTAGGCCACTCTAAAAAAACCGATACTGCAATGTATCGGTTTTTTGTAACTTAAAGCTTTACGACTTTATAGCCTTAAAGCTTTTACTGGCCTTTAATTTCAGATAAACCATTATAAACCGCTTTATCACCTAAGTATTCTTCAATGCGTAATAATTGGTTGTATTTAGCAACACGGTCTGAGCGACACAAAGAGCCGGTTTTAATTTGCCCTGCCGCTGTGCCTACCGCTAAATCAGCAATAGTCACATCTTCCGTTTCACCAGAGCGATGTGAGATAACCGCAGTAAAACCGGCATCTTTAGCCATTTTAATAGCCGCAAGTGTTTCAGTTAAGGTACCAATTTGATTGAATTTGATTAGGATTGAATTACCAATACCTTGTTCAATACCACGTGCTAAAATTTTAGTGTTAGTCACGAATAAGTCATCACCAACAATTTGTATTTTATCGCCAAGTAATTTAGTTTGATAAGCAAAACCGTCCCAGTCTGACTCGTCTAAACCATCTTCTATTGAAACAATCGGGTACTGTTCACACAGGGTTGCTAAGAAATCAGAGAATTCATTGGCGGTAAATTGTTTGCCTTCGCCTTTAAGATCGTAAATGCCTTTTCCATTATTAGCAGCGGCATCATAAAATTCAGAAGCAGCGCAATCCATCGCTAACGTTACGTCGCTACCCAGTTTATAACCTGATGCAGCAACCGCTTCTTTAATAACAGCAAGGGCATCAGCATTAGAGGCTAAATTAGGAGCAAAGCCACCTTCATCACCAACCGCTGTACTTAAGCCTTTATCGGATAGTACTTTTTTCAAGGCATGAAAGATTTCAGCGCCCATACGTAATGCTTCACTAAAGCTTTCAGCACCCACAGGTTGAATCATAAATTCTTGAATATCTACATTATTATCAGCATGTTCACCGCCATTAATGATATTCATCATAGGTAATGGCAAGCTATAAACACCTGATGTACCGTTTAAATCACTAATATGTTCAAATAATTGCACGCCTTTATCGTTGGCAGCGGCTTTTGCTACGGCTAACGACACGGCTAAAATAGCATTAGCGCCAAAAGTTTCTTTATTTTCAGTGCCATCTAAGTCAATCATGATTTGATCAATACTTGCTTGCTCTAGTGCATTTTGGCCAAGAAGCGCAGGGGTAATGCTATCTTTAATAGCAGCAACCGCCTTTAATACGCCTTTGCCTAAATAACGTGATTTATCACCATCACGTAATTCTAAGGCTTCACGAGAGCCAGTTGATGCTCCTGAGGGTGCAGCGGCACGTCCCCAAGCACCTGATTCTAAATAAACATCGGCTTCAACGGTGGGATTGCCACGAGAGTCCATGATTTCACGAGCGAAAATCTTACTGATCTTTGACATTATTTTTCCTTAATAAATCTACTACGTATCTTTATAATGGCCACTTTGTGGCTTTATGTTAGGTTAAATCGCCACTCTTTTTGCGGCGAATTTTATTTTTAAAACACCTTGCTTTTTTATAGCGAAGCTATTCTGTTAAAGTTTCCTGTTTCGCATAGCGAAATCGAGTCTAAGCGAGAAGGCTTGCCTCTGGAAAATTTAACTTGATTGCTGCTTTTTATGTTCAAAAGAGGCAGCAACGAAGCTTTCAAATAAAGGGTGTCCATCACGAGGAGTCGAATTAAACTCTGGATGAAACTGCCCAGCAACAAACCATGGGTGATCAGGTATTTCAATCACCTCAACTAAACTTTTATCGGTAGATAAACCCGAAAATACTAAACCTGCTTTGCTTAATTTTTCGCGGTAGTTATTATTTACCTCATAACGATGACGGTGTCTCTCATTAATTGTTTCACTACCATATACGTCGTACACCTTGGTACCTTTCACAAGGTGACACAATTGAGAGCCTAAACGCATAGTACCACCTAGGTCTGAGTTTGCCGTTCTATACTCAACTTGGCCTTCTTCGTCTAACCATTCGCTGATCAAGCCAACTACTGGATGCGGTGTTTTATGATTAAATTCAGTGCTATTTGCATCAATCAACTCAGCAACATTACGGGCAAATTCAATTAAGGCTACTTGCATACCTAAACAAATACCTAAGTAAGGTACTTTGTTTATTCGTGCATAGTGTGCCGCTAAAATTTTACCTTCAATACCACGTTCACCAAAACCACCGGGTACTAAAATAGCGTCTAAGTCATTTAATAATTCGGTGCCTTTAACTTCAAGATCTTGTGAATCGATATACTTGATATTAACCGTTACTTGATTTTTAAGGCCGGCATGTTTTAAGGCTTCATTAACTGATTTATAAGCATCAGGTAATTCAATATATTTACCCACCATACCAATAGTCACTTCACCCTTAGGATTTGCTTCATGATAAAGCACCTCTTCCCACTCGGTTAAATCGGCTTCAGGCACGTTTAAGCCAAAACGTTTTACCACTAATTCATCGGTATCTTGCGCTTTTAATAAGGCGGGAATTTTGTAAATACTATCGACATCACGCATTGAAATAACGGCTTTTTCTTCAACATTACAAAACAGAGCAATTTTAGCCCTTTCATTATTAGGTAATGGTCGGTCTGAACGACAAACGAGAATGTCAGGAAAAATACCAATAGAGCGTAAATCTTTTACCGAATGCTGCGTTGGTTTTGTTTTTATTTCCCCTGCTGCAGCTAAATAAGGCACTAAGGTTAAATGCATAAACATAGCGCGTTCACGGCCTACTTCGGTGGCTAATTGGCGAATAGCTTCTAAGAACGGTTGTGATTCAATATCACCAACCGTACCTCCCACTTCAACCATAGCAACATCGTAACCTTCAGCACCCTCAATAACACGACGTTTTATATCATTGGTAATATGTGGAATAACCTGAATAGTGGCCCCTAAAAATTCACCTTTACGCTCGCGTGCTAAAATGTCTTGATAAATACGGCCGGTAGTAAAGTTATTAAGTTTGGTCATTTTGGTACGAATAAAACGCTCGTAATGACCTAAATCTAAGTCAGTTTCAGCGCCATCTTCGGTAACAAAAACTTCACCATGTTGAATAGGGCTCATGGTGCCGGGATCAACATTAATGTAAGGGTCAAGTTTTAGCATGGTTACTTTCAAACCACGCGCTTCAAGGATTGCAGCTAATGAAGCTGCGGCAATACCTTTACCAAGAGACGAAACCACGCCGCCAGTAACAAAAATATATCTAGTTGTCATGTCTACACCGATGTAAGGAAAACAGAAATTTTGCGCTTTATTGTTTCTAGTTAAAATTTTCTAGTCAAAAATTGTTAGTTAAAATCCAATTATGGGCACTTAGTTTAGTTGAGAATGAACTAAAAAAACTTACTCAATATTGTCTAAAATAGGGGCTAAAAACGAATAAAGCAGGACGGGAAAACATTATACGTAAAAGCACGACTAACAACAATAACAACAGCGTATTCTATTAGAGCGAACGGGTTAAAACTATGCTGATGTAAAGCCATAGTTAACACCTTCATCATATAGCTTTATTAGTTTGAATGCATATATTGGGGTCAAATCACGTATGTTGGTGTATATTCTGGTCAGATAAATATTTATTAGAACATTCAACACAAAAAACAAGCATATTTTTATCAAACATTAATGGTTATGATATGTATCTTATTTTCTACCTAAGCATTCTATGACAACTCCATTAACAAACGTTTTATCTGCCATTGATGATATTAATCGTCAAGACATAAATATCACTTTATATGACCATGAAAAACATCCTAAAGAGTTATTATATGGTCAACGCATGACCGCTTGTTTAACCCTGCATTGGCCACACAGTAGTGAGTTATTACAAATAGCGGTGCGCGCTCAGCACATTAAACGCTGGCATTTAAAGCGCAGTGAATTTGCCGCCAACAAGGCAGGGTATTATCAATGGCGTATTGCCTTGGGGAAGTTTCATGCTGAGCTAACATCAGCCATTATGCTTGAGCATGGTTATACCCATGAACAAGCAGCACAAACAGCCTCTATTATTTGCAAAGAAAACTTAAGAAGCAAAACTGCTAACCAGCTCAACCTCGATAGTCAAACGTTAGAGGATGTGGCCTGTTTAGTTTTTTTAGAACATTATTTTGATGAGTTTTCAGCTAAATATATTGAGCAAGGCAATGAAGCCAAAATTATTCGTATTGTGCAGCTAACATGGCAGAAAATGTCTGAAGAAGCTCATACTATTGCCCTGCAACTAACATTACCTGAGCATTTATCTGTATTAGTTGCTAAAGCGCTAGCTTAACGGCTATTTACTTTCCGGCAAGCGCCATAAAAAGATAAATGGCCAAATAACTAACAGAACTACGAATAGGCTAAGCATGATATTTTGCAGTAAATAAGTCGACCAAACAACTGACAGCACAATCATTAGCAGTGCAATTTTTTTAGCTTTTTTGGGGATACTACGATGCTGCTGCCACTGATAAATAAGGGGCCCAAACAGCTTGTTATTCAGTAATTTTCGCTGCATTCTCGGTGACGATTTAGCAAAACAAGCGGTGGCCATGATCAGAAAAACGGTGGTGGGTAAAATAGGTAATATCGCCCCTAATATAGCTAAACCAACACAAAAAATGCCAGTAACTTTCCATAGAAAAACTTTGATTTTACTTCGAACTGAAACCGGCACTGGGCATTCATCTAAGACTATATTTGGTTTGACCACTGGTTGCTGGTTTTGATTTACAACTTGTGCCATGGTTATCATCCTTGGGTCAAAGCTTTTTAACTTTAACTTTGTTATTAGTGTCTCTACTCTTTCTGATCAAGGCAGTATCACTTTGGCTTTTATCGTTATTCACCAATGTTTTAGCCAGTCTATCATAAAGTAAAACATTCACCGATGCGGCTAAGTTCATACAACCCACGGTGGGTATGTAAACCACTTCATCAGCATTATCAATTACGGCTTGGCTAATGGTGCCATCCTCAGGGCCAAAAATATAAAACGCTTGCTCAGGATGTTGAAAATGAGGCAAGGGTATTGCCCCCTCAATTAGGTCTACACAAACAATTTTAGTATTAATCGGTAAAAAAGCACGTAAATACTCAACATTTTCAAAATTATTTGCAGCCGTTAATGGAATTTTATCACGGGCATTTTTAGTATCGGTATTATGTATTGAACGGCTGTTTTTCGAGCCATGGAACTTTGCCGCATTGGCATAACGTTGTCCGGTATACAGCACCTTATCAACACTATAACAGCCCGCTGCGCGCATAACAGCGCCAACATTGCTCGGGGTTTTTGGATTAGTTAACCCTAGTGTTACATGACTGTTTTCGACTTGTAACGCCTTTCCTAAAGCAATGGTTGATAATAAAAGTTTTGTCATTTCGATTTGTTTTCCGTTTTTTCTTGTGTTTTCACGTTTTGCCAATATTGCTCTAACTGCGTTAAATCGTGCTCTAAAAAATCTTTCCCTGAATTGAATACTTGTGCTTCTACACCATGAAAACGTTTCGTAAATTTTTTATTTGCATGGCGTAATAATGTCTCTGGGTCTTGTTTAGCATGACGACAGAGGTTTACTACCGCAAACATTAAATCGCCCAGTTCTTCACCTAATCTTGCTTGATCGATATTTTCAGCCGTTAGCTCCTCTTTTACTTCAAGTACTTCTTCCTCAATTTTGGCAAAGACATCATTGATATCATGCCAATCAAAACCAACGTGTGAGCAACGTTTTTGAATTTTTGCCGCTTGTGATAAAGCGGGTAAATTTTTTGGAATATCCGCAATAACGCTAAGGTATTCCTGCTCGTTATGCTTATTTTGTTTTTGTTGCCTTTCATTAGCTTTTTCATTTTCCCAATTTGCTTTTATTTGCGCATCGGTACTTAACTCCACATCACTAAAAACATGTGGATGGCGACGAATGAGTTTTTCACAAATAGCAGCAACCACACTGTCAAAATCAAATAATTGTTGCTCTTGACCCAGTTGACTATAAAAAATCACTTGAAATAATAAATCACCTAATTCTTTATTTAACTCAACAAAATCATGTTGTTCTATGGCATCAACCACTTCATACGCTTCTTCGATTGTGCAGGATGTGATGGATGCAAAGCTTTGTTTAATGTCCCATGGACAACCCGTTTCAGGGTCGCGTAACTCAGACATGATCCAGCGGAGTTTTTCAATTGAGGCTTTACTATCGACATTAAGGTTTATCATGTTTTATTTCTTTGGTTTAATTGGTAATACCTAGGATGTATACTTACAGCCTTCTCACTTCAATAACATCATCCAATTGATGAAGCTTTTCTAGTACTCGCGTTAACAATTCACTACTAGTAACTTCCATTTTGATATTCATACTCATGGTTTGTTTAGCACTATCACTATGACTTTCAATGCCAATAATACTGACTTTTTCATTAGCGATGATCGTTGATATATCACGAAATAATCCTTGGCGATCGGCCGCTATAATTTGTGCACTGGCTTGGTAACTCTGCTTGTCATCAAGCCCCCATTGCACTTCAACAAAACGTTCGGGTTGTTGATGCAAAACACTCGCTAGTTGCTCACAGTCTTGCCGATGAACTGAAATGCCTCGCCCTTGCGTGATAAAACCCGCAATAACATCGCCCGGTACCGGAGAGCAACATTTAGCCATATGCGTCAATAAATTACCTACACCTGAAACCGTAATGCCGCTATTAGCACCTGTGGCATTTTTGCCAATGAGAGGTTCTCGTACCAAACTTTGCGGATCAAGCTGTTGCGCTGGTTTTAGCTTGTTTTCAAGTTGTTTGAAATAGTTAATTACTTGTTGTAAACGGGCATTACCTGAGCCTATAGCAGTATGTAAATCGTCAATGGTTTTCACATTAAAACGTTGAGCAGCAGCTTTAAGTTCAACTTGAGTAACGGTTAAATAAGTTAATTTAGCTAACTCACCATCAAGTAGCTCTTTACCTTGAGCTAGGTGTTTATCTCGGTCTTGCAGTTTGAAAAAATGCTGCACTTTCGCGCGCGCACGAGAGGAATAAATATAATGCAAATTTGGATTTAACCAATCACGGCTTGGGTTTGGCTGTTTACTGGTTAATACTTCAACTTGATCGCCCGTTTTCAAGCAGTAAGTAAAGGGCACAATTTTACCAAAGACTTTCGCACCAATACAACAGTGCCCCACATTTGAATGAATGTAATAGGCAAAATCTAAGGGGGTTGAACCCATAGGTAAATCAATAACATCACCTGAGGGTGTGAATACATAAATTCGGTCTTCAAACACTTGACTACGCAACTCATCCAGCACTTCGTCACTGGTGGCAACATCATCTTGCCATTGTAAAATTTTACGTAACCAACCTATCTTGTCATCAAAGCTATTGCTTTTACTGTTAGCTTTCCTTGGTGAAGAGTTTGATGAAGAACCATCTTTATAACGCCAATGCGCTGCCACACCTAGCTCGGCATCATCATGCATTTGCTCTGTTCTTATTTGTATTTCAACAGATTTATGATCAGGCCCTAAGACAACCGTGTGAATTGATTGATACCCATTAGGTTTTGGCGTTGCCACATAATCGACAAACTCTTTCGCTAAATGCGGCCATTGAGTATGTACTATGCCTAAAGCGGCATAGCAGTCTTGCACTTTGTCAACCACAACACGCACCGCACGCACATCAAATAATTGCTCGAAATCTAGCGATTTTTGCTGCATTTTTTTCCAAATGCTAAAAATGTGTTTTGGGCGACCATAGACCATGCCGTTTATTTTTAATGCTTTTAGCTGTTGACTTAAATCACCGACAAAGTCACGCATATATTGTTCACGCTCAAGACGAGTTTCATCCAGTAATGTAGCAATTTTTTTGTATACTTGAGGATGAAGATAACGAAAGGAAATATCTTCGAGCTCCCATTTTAACTGACCAATACCTAAACGATTGGCCAGTGGCGCGTATATATTGGCACTTTCTTTTGCCACTAAAACACGGTTTTCTTCAGCACTATGTTTTTGTTCACGTAAATCACATAAACGCTCGGCTAATTTAATAACCACCGCGCGTACATCTTCCACCATGGCCAATAACATCCGGCGAATATTATCGACATTGCCAGCACTATTTTGTTGCCTTAAGCCTTTAATCGCCGCCATTTTACCCACACCTTGGCAAAGCATCACAATATCTTTACTAAAGTGTTCGTTAAGAAAATCTTTAGTCATGACATTACTGTCTAACAAAGGCATTAAAAAAGCGGCGGATAATGAGTCAGCATCTAAGTTCAGGCTCGCGAGAATTTCAACCATTTCCATCGATTTTAGCATACATGTTTGTTGTTGCTGAAAAAGCTGAGCGACTTTTTCCCATAAGCTGTCCAGTGCTTGTTGTTTTGTTTCGGATAAAGCTTGCTGTGCTAACCAGTGTTTAAAATCAACACTAACAACTTGATGGGATTTGCGCACCGAAACCATGTTCTTTCCTTTGTCGATGCAGGTTACGACCTACATAATATAATCAACCTGATATTATTTACTAAACAATACCATAGTCTCTACATGCTTTGTTTGAGAAAACATATCGATTAAGCCTATTTTTTCAATTTTATAACCCTTACTGAGTAACAACTGACTATCTCTTGCTAAGGTTGTTGGTTCACAGCTAACATACAAAACCGTTGGAATAGCGAGTTTAACAATTTGTGCTATGGCGAGTTCTGCACCGGCTCTGGCAGGGTCTAATAATACTTTGGTAAATTGAGCCTCTGCCCAATGATTTAACTCTTTATTAACTCCTTTATTAGAGGACCATTCGCTATTTAAGTCTGCTTGGAAAAATTGGCAATTATTAATATGATTGAAAGTAGCATTAGCCGTGGCCTTATCAACCATGCTCTGCACCCCTTCAACACCGATAACACCCGTAACTCTCTTAGCCAGAGGTAAACTGAAATTGCCTAAACCACAAAATAAATCTAAGACATGATCTTCTGGCTTAAGCTGTAACCAGTCAAGCGCTTGCTCCACCATACCCACATTGACCTGCTGATTTATTTGAATAAAATCGGTAATAGAGAAGTTAATTACAATATCGTCCACTAAATTATAATGTAAATTATTATCTATACTGGTTGAGCGCTTGTTTTCTTTAGGTTTAACCGCTTCGTCTTGAAAATAAAGCTGCCACTGATGGCGATTAGCATACTCTTGCCACAGCTTGCGATCTTGCTCATTTATCGCCCTGATTTGACGCACAATTAAGGTAAGTTGATTCGATGGCTGCTCAGCAGTAGCCACGCTAATCACTTCAATATGACCAATGGCTTTTTTTACGCTAAGTTTAGCGATAAGCTCTTTCAAAAGTGGGAAAACATCATCCGCAGGTTTAACCAACACAGGACATGATTTAACAGCAACTAGCTGATTAGTAGCTCTCTGCCTAAAGCCAATCGTTGCTTGAGCATTTTTGTCAAATTGAACTCCTATTCTGGCTTTGCGACGATAGTGCCACGGCAAACTTACTATAGGCTGTTGCCAAGGAAGCTGTTCAATAATAGTGGTTGTGATGCCACTACGAGAGAATAATTCGATAACTTTATTTTTTTTGAAGTTAAGTTGTTCGTTATAATCAAGGTGTTGTAAATCACAACCACCACAAAGGCTAAAATGCTGACACTTAGGCGGCACTCTATTTTCACTGGTTTTATTGATGGTTAACAGCTTGGCGCGAGCGTATTTATTTTTTTGCTCAACAAGCTGAATTTCAACCTTTTCATTCGGTAAACTACCATTAATGAAAATGGGCTTTTGTTTATAATACGCAACACCACAACCATTCAAGTCTAACTTGTCAATTTTTACCATTAACCGTTGTTTTAGTTGAGTTTGAACTGGCTTTTTTGTAGTTGCTTTAAAAAAGTTTGCCATTGATAGGTTACCTAAGGTGTTTTCTTTAACTATTACTGACATAAATGGCTAAAGTTGCATGCAACTAAAAAGTGTAATTTAGCTAAGCATATGACATGATAGTATTTATCAGGATGATCATTTCACACTAGTCATTTTACACTAGTTATCATATTAAGTACGACTGAAAAATGCATAAAATAAGCCTCAAAGATTGGGTAGTATTGCTAACGATTGTACCGACAGCCTTAATTGCTTTTGGTCTTGCTGGCTATTTTTCATATAACCGCAGTATCGAACTAGATGAGTTTTTAAATTTAAGAGCGCAAAGCATTATTGAGCCATTAGCAATAACCAGTAAAGCCGCGCTTGTTAGCAACAATCGTGAAACATTGCGAAGTGTTGTCAGTGCAGCGCATCGTAGCCAATCTAGTTTAGTAAAAAGTATCGCCATTTTTACCTTAGACAATCAAATTTTTGTTACCAGCGCCTACCATGGTGACACTAATTTAATGAGACTAAAGGCGGGTGAAAAGCTGCCAACCTTCACTCGTAGTGAACATTTCGATGATTTCATCATCTTTCGTACGCCAATAATTGAAGAAAAAATGGCGAATGAGCACGAGCCTATTTCCCTTGGTTACATCGCTATTCACATTGACAAAAGTAGGATAAAGTTCAAGCAACAAAGCCAATATATAATCGCCTTTACCATGGCTTTTCTTGCCGTTTTACTCAGTAGTATTTTTGCCCTGAAATTGATTAAAAATGTTGCTAAACCTATCAATTCTATGGTTCATGCCATTGACCGTATTCGAGAAGGAAAACTTGAAAGTCGTGTCAGCGGCCAACTTGTCGGTGAGTTGAATTTTTTGAAAAATGGTATTAATGCCATGGCACAGTCACTGGGTAACTATCAAAATGAGATGCAAGGCAGCATCGATCAAGCAACCATTGATTTACGAGAAAGCTTAGAGCAATATGAAATTCAGAATGTTGAATTAAGCATCGCCAAGAAAAAAGCGCAAGATGCTAATAAAATAAAATCTGAATTTTTAGCCAATATGAGCCATGAATTGCGTACGCCACTCAATGGTGTGATTGGTTTTACTCGGCAAGTACTAAAAACACCGTTAAGTGATTCTCAACGAGATTATTTACAAACCATCGATAGATCCGCAAACAACTTACTCACTATCATTAATGACATTCTTGATTTTTCTAAACTTGATGCTGGAAAAATGTCCATTGAAAGTATTCCTTTTTCACTCAGAGAATCCTTAGAGGAAAGCCTGACTTTGCTCGCCCCAAGCGCCCATAAAAAAGAGCTAGAATTATCAATAAAAATGGCTAACAGTATCCCTGATTCATTATTAGGTGATGCTATGCGTATCAAACAAATAATGAGTAACCTAGTCAGCAACGCTATCAAGTTTACCCAACAGGGCTCTATCGTTATTGATGTTACCTTTAACGTGATCAATGCGAAACGAGCGGCAATAAAAATAACCGTTACTGATACCGGTATT
This sequence comes from Colwellia sp., assembly GCA_016765685.1. Classification (GTDB taxonomy): domain Bacteria; phylum Pseudomonadota; class Gammaproteobacteria; order Enterobacterales; family Alteromonadaceae; genus Colwellia. The sequence goes on from JAESPR010000058.1 coordinate 82,278, forward strand.
GGCATGAATAGCGAACAACAAAAAACTATTTTCAAAGCTTTTGCTCAAGCAGATCAAAGCATTACCCGCTTATACGGTGGTACGGGTTTAGGTTTAGTTATTTGCCAACGACTTGCTTTTGAAATGAAAGGAGACATAGGTTTTAATTCAAGAGAAAAGAACGGCTCAATTTTTTGGTTTAACTTTGAATGTGGTGTTAATACTTTGTCTATTGCTGGTGAGTTAGATCACCTACGTTTAGCGAATAAATCGATATTATATTATGATCCTCACCCTCATAGTCGCAAGGCAACCTATGATATTTTGCTTAATTGGCAAATGCAGGTGACTGAAGTCAAAAGTAAAAATGAGTTAAACGATATTCTGCAACACGCCAATGTTAATTTTGACTACGCTCTAATTGGTCATGACCGAACGGCAACAGCATTAAGTGATTTGAAAAAAATCATTGAACAAGTAAAACCTCAAATAGCGAATGTGCACTTAGCTATAAATAGCAATTCACCTAGTCTGCAAGATGCGTTAATAGCAAGTGGCGCATTAAGCTGTTTAAGCAAACCCATAACCGCAAATAAGCTTTATAGTGCCTTACTGGCCGAGCCTGAGAGTTTGTCTGAGCTTAATAAACAAATTTTACCCATAAAGGTATTAGCTGTTGACGATAATGAAGCTAACTTAAAGTTAATTAACGCCTTGTTACTTGAGCAAGTAAGTGAAGTTGTGCTGGCTGATAATGGTATGAAAGCATTAGAGTTGTGCCAAAGTGAAAATTTCGCACTGATTTTTATGGACATACAAATGCCAATAATGGATGGCATTAGCACACTTAAAGCCATTAGAAACAACTCTTACAATGAACAAACCCCCATCATCGCGGTTACAGCTCATGCATTAAGCGGTGAAAAAGAAAAAATGCAAAAACAAGGGTTCAATGCCTACATGACTAAACCCATAGATGAAACTATGCTCAGTCATATTATTTATGAATACTGTGATGTTAACTACTACATTAATAGCGCTCAGCTCAACACTACATCAAAACAAGCTAAGCCAATTATTACGCCACTAGCTAACATGACAAAAATTATTGATTGGCCATTAGCACTAAAAAGAACCGGTGGCAAAGAAATCTTAGCTAAAGAAATGCTGACCGGGTTAATTGAAAGCTTATCAGATAACAAGCAACACATTAGCAATGCTTTAAGAAAAGAAGATCATAAGGAGTTAAAACGTTTAATACACAAACTCAATGGCTCTTGTTGTTATACTGGGGTACCCAGCTTAAGTATAATTTGCCAAGAGCTTGAAACTCAATTGAAAAAGGAAACTTCATTGGATAATTTAGAGCCGGAGTTTTTAGAGTTTTTTGAGCAAATAGAGCGGGTATTAGCGCAGGCACCTAAAGTGTTGGCAGAGCTTGACGAGCAAGTAACTTAATCTCGAATGTGAACATTTGGAGAAGTATTAATGTCTCCGTCTTCGGTAATTACTGCAACTCCGGAATTGCATGTTAGCACAGCTAGACTATGACCCTGTTCAAGGCGAACAAAAGACAACTCGTAACCAAACTTTCCTAAACTGCTAGCAGAAAATTTTTGTGCTAATGACAGTTTATCCCACCACACCGACTGTTCAGGTGATCGCTGACGCCTTTCAAGCATCGATTTTTCTTGTGCTTGCATGACAATTCCTTATTAGAATAACTTTATACACCAATAACCAAGCTAAAATGAACCAAGCTAAAATGGCTATTACTAAAGATCAGAATATCGCAGATACTCTAATTTTAGTGTAGTACAAAAAACAATCAAAAAGAAATAAATATCAACTTTTTCTGCATATTCTTGCTAACGTTATGAAAGTGTAACAAAAGCAGTAGCGTAAAGTTTTTCATCAGCAAGCGAGATGTGCCAATGGCTAGCGTTGAGTGTTTGGGCAACTTCTAACGCTCTTCCCGAAAGCTCAAGAATAGGTTGACCACTTGCAAGTGACTTGATTTCAATATGCTGAAATGAAACACCATCTGCGATGCCCGTGCCTAATGCTTTAGCCGTTGCCTCTTTGCCAGCCCAGCGCTTAGCTAAATAACGATCAGCATTGCTCACTTGAAGGTAATGCTGATACTCAATTTCGGTTAGTATTCTTTTAGCTAGGCGGTCACGTGTTGACTCTTTCATGTTTGATAGTCGACTAATGTCAATAATATCAGTACCAATTCCAACAACAGACATACAAACTCCTAAAGGTTTAACGGTTATCTACGCGTTACTCATCACTTTATTTTCTAGCTGCTAACATTAAGGCTTTCATATCGCGTACCGCTTTATCAAGTCCATCAATAGCCGCGCGAGCAATAATAGCGTGACCAATATTTAATTCGATTATCTCTTCAATAGCCGCAATAGGTTTAACATTAAAGTAGTGTAAGCCATGACCCGCATTGACTTTTAAACCAAGACCGTGCGCATATTTAATACCGTCAATTAAACGTGCTAACTCTGCTTGCTGTGCCGGTTCAGTCAAAGCATCAGCATAATGACCCGTATGTATTTCAATATAAGGCGCACCACTTGCTAAAGCAGCGTCAATTTGTGCTTTATCTGCATCAATAAACAAGCTTACTTGTGTGCCGACCGCAGCGATTTTTGCTACCGCATCGGTTACTTTACTCAATTGACCAACCACATCTAAGCCACCTTCAGTGGTTAACTCTTCCCTTTTCTCGGGCACTAAACAACAAAAATCAGGTTTCACCTCACAAGCAATCGCAATCATTTCGTCAGTAACGGCCATTTCAAAATTCATGCGAGTGTGTAATGTTTCTTTTAATACATGAATATCGCGGTCTTGAATATGACGCCTATCTTCACGTAAATGTACCGTAATACCATCAGCACCCGCATGTTCAGCAACACTCGCTGCATAAACAGGATCAGGATAATTAGTGCCTCGGGCTTGGCGTAATGTGGCAATATGATCAACGTTAACGCCTAATAAAATCTCTTTCATGTTTTTCTCTTATTTTATCTGTTGTTTTATTGCCGCTATTCGAAACGTATTTATCGCGACTCTCTATTTGTTTTTTGGTAAATAATTTACGACTGTTCAATGGTTTACCATCAAGTAAATGATTAATCACTAATCGCATCAACAACTTGAAAGTTTGTGCTGCGTCTTTATGTAGTAACACCTTATCATGATGGATATGCTCAGCAATAACTTGCAAGTGTTCCGTATTAAACCAAGGCGTATTAATAGTAGTTATTGCGTATTGGTATGCTGGTACAAAACCTTGCTCAGCTACGTAATAAAAACCCGCGACATTATCACTATTTTCGTTAAATACCGGGCTAAAATCAAACGACAAGCCTAATTCAGCCAGTAAGCATAATTCAAACTGCCTTAGTTGTGGGGCAATAGGCAAGTTTTCAGATAATGCCGACAATGTTAATTGATATTGATTGAATAAAGCTTCACAGACGATATCCTCATTGATTAAGCGCACTAGTAGCTCGTTAATATAAAAACCACTATATAAATTGTCTTTACTCAAAACATAGGAAGGCGCTGTTGTCTCGACATGTGTGATCCTTTTTAAGGACGTATTATTATCTTTAAAGGTAAGCTTTAACGGCAAAAAGGGTTGCATCATACCTTTTTTGATAGAACGTTTAGATTGACCGACATAAACAAGCGCTGATATTTTACCTTTATGCTCTGTTAATAACTCTATAAGTAGCTGATTTTCTTGAAAAGGTCGAGAGTGAAGCACGAAAACCTTTTGTTCAATCGGTTTAGTTGACATGTTTATTTAGCACTTTTTTCATGCGCTATTTTCGTGCGCACTGTTTGCTCGCAACTGGTACTTTTAGCTAAAAACGGCTGTTGGTTAGCCTGAATAATCATCGCCATAACCTAAGCTTCGCAAAGCACGCTCATCGTCAGCCCAGCCTGATTTAACTTTCACCCACGTTTCTAAAAACACTTTACTATCAAACAAGTTTTCCATATCACGTCTTGCTTCTTGACCAATAGTTTTCAAACGCGCGCCTTTATTACCAATAACCATACGCTTTTGGCTATCTCGCTCAACCAGTATTAATGCGTTAATATGAATAATACCTTTATCATCCATTTTAAACTGTTCAATTTCTACCGTGATTGAATAAGGTAACTCATCGCCAGTAAAACGGATCAATTTCTCACGAATAATTTCTGATGCCATAAAACGGCTTGATCTGTCTGTAATGTGGTCTTCAGGAAACCAAAACTCACTGACCGGTAGGCTCTCTAAGCACAGCTTACTGATAGTATCAACACCACGACCTTTACTGGCAGAAATAGGCACAATATCGTTAAAATCATGCATTGCACCCAACTTTTTCAAGTGCGGTAGTAACTCGTCTTTATCAACAATATTATCTATTTTATTAACCACTAAAATGCACGGTGAGCCACTTTTTTTAATTTTATTAAGCACTAATTCATCATCAGCAGTCCAGTGAGTGCCTTCAACTAAAAACAACACTAGTTCAACTCCAGCAATAGAACTTGCCGCCGCGCGATTCATCAAACGATTGATTGCGCGCTTTTCATCCGAATGCAAACCGGGCGTATCCACCAAAACAGCTTGCTTATTTTTTATGGTAAGAATACCTAAAATACGGTGACGTGTTGTTTGCGGCTTACGAGAGGTTATACTAATTTTTTGACCCAGCAAGGCATTAAGTAAGGTTGACTTGCCCACATTGGGACGACCGACAATAGCAATTAACCCGGCATAAGTTGTTTCATTTTTCATCGTTTATTTTGCCTTTTGTAAATGGCGTGAAAGCACGCCTTTTTTTTGCTTAGTCACTTTTTTATTAACCTTGATCTTTGCAACATTAACCTTGTCGATATTTACTTTATCGACTTTACCCTTAACCGCATTTTTTTCATCAGTCTGTGTGCCATTAATAATTGCGAGTACTTGCTGTGCAGCGCCTTGTTCTGCTTTTCTTCTGCTAGTACCTTTAGCAATCACTTCAACCTTAACCGCTTCAGTAACACAACGAATAGTAAATTGCTGATTGTGAGATTGCCCAGTGGTATCAATAACATCATAAATAGGAAGGGGGATTTTTCGACCTTGTAAGTATTCTTGCAACCGAGTTTTCGGATCTTTTTGTTCATGCCCTGGTTTAATAGCATTTAGGCGTTTGGTGAACCAATTTAAAATCAATTGCTTACACTGGGAAATATCAGAATCTAAATATACAGCGCCAATAATCGCTTCAATTGCATCCTCTAGAATAGACTCTCGGCGATGACCACCACTCTTCAGCTCGCCGGGCCCTAAAATAAGGTGTTCGCCTAAATCAAAATCACGTGCCATTTCAGCCAACGTTACGCCCTTAACTAAACTAGAGCGCATGCGAGTTAAATCTCCTTCATCGTGTGCAGGAAACTTTTCAAATAACGCTTCTGCAATAACAAACCCTAGAATAGAGTCACCTAAAAACTCTAACCTTTCATTATGTTTACCTTTAGCGCTACGGTGAGTTAACGCTTGAATCAACAACTCTGGTTGAGTAAAACTATAGTCAATTTTTTTGGACAACTGTTTTATTGTTATCGCACTAACTTGATTTTTTTCATTATAACGAAAAGGCATTAGTTAATGGCGCCAATACGCTCAAAACGCACGTTAGTTGGCACCCAACGAGGCAAAAAATCATCATCTGTACGCTCAAAATCAAAACTCATCCAAATAGCCACGGCTTGACCAACCAAGTTTTCTTCGGGAACAAAACCCCAAAAACGTCCATCTAATGAGTTATCACGGTTATCACCCATAACAAAGTAATGACCTGCTGGCACTAAAAATTCATCTTGAGCCGTGCCTGCTTGGGGAAAGTAATGCCCCGTTCTTGGCATGGTATATTGATCGTTTAAAATATTATGCGTTACCCCTAACATCTCTACTGCAAATTGATTCATGCCAGCTTGTGCATCTGGCCCTTGATACTTATTAGTAAAGGTATTAATAATTTGTTCAAATTCTGGACATTTTGCATCCGACTCTTTACAAGCCTTTTTGATGTACAACGACTTATTTCGATAAATAATTCGATCGCCGGGTAAACCAATAACACGTTTAATGTAATCTATGCGTGGATCACGAGGATACTTAAATACCACCGCATCACCTCGTTCAGGTGAACCCACTTCAAAAAATTTATTACGAGCAACAGGGTCTTTTAAACCATAGTTAAACTTATTCACTAAAATAAAGTCGCCATCAAGTAACGTTGGCATCATAGAGCCCGACGGTATTTGAAAGGGTTCGTAAAGAAAAGAGCGTAAAATTAACACAAAAGCGATAACCGGAAAAATTTGCACTGAGGTATCAACCAAAGGTGATGGTTCCATCAGTGTAGCAATGGTTTCTTTAGGCAGTTTTATTGAACTTTGCTCTTGCGCTGAAAGTGCATTCAATTTGCGTTGTGGTGCTAAAAAAAACTTATCGGCAAACCATACCATACCGGTAATACCCGTGATGATAACTAAAATGATTGAAAAATAAACGGCCATAGGGCTCCTTTGGAAAGTTATATGCTGCGAGTTATAAGCGTTCAGTTGGGCAAAGCACTCTATCTAGCTTGCAACTTAACGCTTATTTCTTGAAGCTCTAGTTGTCTAACTTAAGTACGGCTAAAAACGCTTCTTGAGGCACTTCAACATTGCCTACTTGTTTCATGCGTTTTTTACCATCCTTTTGTTTTTGTAAAAGTTTTTTCTTACGACTAATATCACCACCGTAACACTTGGCGGTAACGTTTTTACGCAATTGTTTCACCGTTGTTCTGGCAATAACGTTATTACCGATAGCAGCTTGAATAGCAATATCAAACATTTGACGATGGATAAGTTCTTTTAGCTTATCAACCAGCAATCGACCACGCGCTGCTGAGTTGGCTCGGTGAGTGATCATCGCTAAAGCATCGACTCTATCGCCATTGATCATCACATCAACCCGAACCATGTCGGCAGGTTCAAAACGAATAAAATGATAATCAAGGGAAGCATAACCGCGACTGGTTGATTTTAATTTATCGAAAAAGTCCATCACCACTTCGGCCATCGGTAACTCATAGGTTACAGCAACTTGATTACCATGATAAATAAGATCTTTTTGCACACCACGTTTTTCAATACATAAGGTAATAACATTACCAAGATATTCTTGTGGCACTAAAATGTTGGCTTGCACTATTGGTTCACGAATTTCATCAATATTATTAGTCGCCGGCAAATCAGCCGGATTATCAATAGATAAAACTTCGCCATTGGTACAAATAATTTCATAATTTACTGTTGGCGCAGTGGTGATCAAGTCAAGATCATATTCACGAGACAAGCGCTCTTGAACGATCTCCATGTGTAACATACCAAGAAAACCAATGCGGAAGCCAAAACCTAACGCCGAAGAATTTTCTGGTTCAAAAAATAACGACGCATCATTAAGGCTTAACTTATTTAACGCATCGCGGAAATTTTCGTAATCATCTGAACTGATAGGGAAAATACCTGCATAAACCTGCGGCTGTGCTTTTTTAAAACCGGGTAATGCGGTGTCAGTTTCTTTTTTGCTGATGGTAATGGTGTCGCCCACTGGCGCACCATGAATTTCTTTTATTCCGGCAATAATATAGCCCACTTCACCCGCACGTAATATGCCAGTATCAGTTTGTTTTGGCGTAAAAACTCCTATCTTATCAATTTGATGCACTTGTCCTGTCGACATCACCAACATTTTATCGCCTTTTTTCACTTCACCATTCATGATGCGAACTAACGACACGACACCTTGATAATTATCAAACCATGAGTCAACAATTAACGCTTGTAATGGCGCATCATAAGCACCTTTAGGTGCAGGAATATTTGCTACTATGGTTTCTAACACATCTTCAATGCCAACACCTGTTTTGGCTGAACAGGTTACCGCGTCGGTAGCATCAATGCCGATAATATGTTCAATTTCTTCACTGACTCGTTCAGGATCGGCTTGCGGTAAATCTATTTTATTTAAAATAGGCAATACCTCTAAATCCATTTCAATGGCGGTATAACAATTAGCCACCGTTTGTGCCTCAACACCTTGACCGGCATCAACTACTAACAATGCGCCTTCACATGAAGCAAGTGAACGAGATACTTCATAAGAAAAATCAACATGCCCTGGGGTGTCGATGAAGTTTAATTGATAGGTTTCACCATTTTTTGCTTTATAGTCTAACGTGACACTTTGCGCTTTGATGGTAATACCACGTTCGCGTTCAATATCCATTGAATCAAGAACTTGCGCTTCCATTTCACGCTCTTGCAAACCACCACAATGTTGAATTAAGCGATCAGAAAGTGTTGATTTACCGTGATCGATGTGAGCAATAATGGAAAAGTTACGTATGTTTTTCATAAAGGGAAGTTCAGATAAAAAATTATAAATTCAAGAGTGACGTGATTTTAACGAATTTAGCCTAACTAGGCTATCTTTTGTTAAGAATTTTCACAACGAGTGCTAGCTATCGTTTACATTATTCAGAGAAAACGGTTTAGGTAAAACACGTGAAATTTCAGGTTGCAGGCGGGCACGTATACTGGGTTGGTTTTGCAGGTGTTTAGCTAAACGATAACCTAGATAACCACCGGTTAAACCGATAGACAATGCCATCAACTCATGAGATAACACCCCTGTTTGCTTTAACCACTGACCTAGTGCAGAAAAAATAAACAGTCCTAAAATAGGCAGCAAATAAACTTGCCAAGCACTTTGCAAAACATCCACTTCAGGCAGGGTTAATACCACACAATCGCCCACATGAATAACCTGACTTTCTAATGATATGGGCTTAAGTAACGTAAATGAGAGTTTTTTGTGGGGGATGGCTTTAGCCACTTGGCCACTTGCACAAGTAGATACTTGCGAGCAACTATTGCAACTTGACTTTATTTGGCTTACAACGGTAATTTTGCCATTATCAATCGCGGTAACTGTGGCTAACTCTTCCATTAAGGAGTAGCCGGTTGGCGATTAAAACTGACCGAACTAACAATTTTTTTAGCCGTTTCTAAAGGAATTTTTCCGACGACACTGATTTCAACATTATTAATAACACGATTCAATACCAAGGTAGCACCGTCATTGACAAATTCGATAGCCCTTTGTTTGTCCTTACTTGGATTTACATAAACTGAAACATCAACCAAGCCATCATTAAAGAGCATAAATTCAACGGCTTGCTTATTAACATTAATACGGTGTCTATCTGATTTTATTGATTCGAAACCATCCGGTAGCCAATTAACCTGCCATGCTAAATCAGCATTTTTTTGTTTCGCCGAAATATCAATAATTTTTGGTAATTCAGCTACTTGCAATTGTTTTAAATTGTCAGATATGGTGTCAGTAACCTCTAAATGGGTAAATTGAATTTGTTCAAGTAATTTGCCTTTACGCGTGATCACGGCTAATTTTAATAATAAGCCGCTTTGTTGATCTAACCACAACCAATAACCAAAACGGTGCGCATCTTTAGGCACGATACGAATCAATTGTGCTGTTCGGCCTAACACCCTGTTTTTACCCACAGAAACAAAATGATAGTTATTCTCTAACACACTGATATCTCGACCAAACACGGTTGGAATGGGTCCGATAATTTGTTCTGTATTAATTGAATAGGGCGTATATTCTGGTTCGATATAACTGACCGTATTGTTAATACGTAAAGTGTCGCGACGAGGTCCATTAAGCAAAGCTAATATTTCAAGTTCAATAGGCTCTTCATTTATGGCTGCATTTTCATCTACTTGTTTTTCAACAACGCCATGGAACCAATGATAAGGCTCTGCTTGATTATTTTTAACAACCACAAACGAGGTATTAAAATTTAATTGGCGTAAAGATTGAGAAAGGCGCTCTAGTGACAGTTTAGCTTGTTCTGCATCAGCAGATATTACTGAAAAACTAACCGTTAAGCTGATAAGAAAAGCAAGAGGGAATGGTATAAATAACTTCATAAATTCTCGACATTACATACATTAAAAAAGTGAATAACTCGCCACCTTATTATCCAAACATAGGAATTAGCGGCGTAAATTATTCACTTTTTATTTTGGGAGAAAACGCTTTAATTGTCTAGTTAGTTTTTTCTAATTCAGCTTTTAATGCACCACCTGATTTTTTATCAACACGTTTTTTCACTGCACTTAACTTAATTTGCTGTTGGTGATCAGACAATAATGCTTGGAAACGGCGTTGTTGGTCAATTCTTTGTTCAAGAGCAACTTGTTGCTTTGATTTGCTATTTTGCGAAAAATTAAAACTTACAGGGTTGGCAAAACCACCTAAAGGTTTAGTTTGCACTATTTGAGTTGGCATTATAATTTCATTGTTATCAGCGACATTCTGCTGAACTCCAATAATCATTAACCCTGCCGCAGACGCCGCAATAGCTAGCTGACCGACCGGCTGAATAAATTGGATAACCTTAGCTTTTATAACGCTGGTAATATTTTCACTAACACGTGGCGCCAGTACAGTCGGTTCATCAGCAATAGCTGAGATAATTTGTGCGGATAAATCTAATTGTAATGCAGATGGAATTTCATCCCGCATCACATCACCAATTAAATGATAACTTTGCCATGCAGCTGATAAGTGTTCATCCTTGAGCATGTTATCAATAGTTTCCGCTGATCTTTGATCAACGGCACGATAATTATCAACTAATGATGAAATTGTCTCAAACTTACTTTCACTCATACTTAAACCTTTTAATTCTTATCTAATAAATAGATACTAAAAAAATTGATACACTTTTTACTAACTGCTCGCCATGACTAAAACTAATCTTTCAACAACGGCTTAATTTTTTTATCTATGGCATCACGAGCTCTAAAAATTCGTGAACGTACTGTACCCACAGGGCACTCCATAATAGTCGCTATTTCTTCATAACTTAAACCTTCAATTTCTCGAAAGTTTATGGCAATTCTCAAATCATCGGGTAATTGCTCAATGGTATCAAAAATAGTTTTTTTAATTTCTTGGGTAAGCAAAATTTTCTCCGGTGAAGCCGTTTCTCTCAAGGCACCACCACCATCATAAAATTCTGCATCTTCCACTTCAACATCATTACTTGGTGGTTTACGGCTCAAAGCAACACTGTGATTTTTTGCACAGTTTACCGCGATACGATACAACCAAGTATAAAATGCACTTTCCCCTCTAAAATTGGGTAAGGCACGATAAGCTTTAATAAAAGCCTCTTGTACTATATCAGGCACATCGCTGTGGTTACTGACATAACGTGACACTAAATTAGCCACCTTATGCTGATATTTCGTAACTAACAGGTTAAAGGCATTTTTATCACCTTGTTGTACCCGCTCAACCAATGTTTGGTCGACGTTCTGTTCGCTCATTTGAGCCATTTCTCCTAACTATACCCGATTAAACTGCATTAAGTTCAAGGGTAAAAAATCACTTTACACATTTGGCTCGTAACAAACGCATCAATTAAGACTACACATTTTAAAAAAAGTTCTTTTTTATTTTACTTTTTTTAACTTTTAGGCTTCTTCGTGTTTGTTAACGCTATTATCAAACGTTAATATCGCTCTATAATACCTGATTACCCCTGATATATAAATCAACTAGGTTATGAATCAACAAAACAATTGTGACGTACTAATTATTGGTAGCGGTGCTGCTGGTTTAACACTGGCATTACATTTAGCGAAAAATGCTGATGTGGTTATTTTAAGTAAAGGGTCATTAAATGAAGGCTCAACTTATTATGCCCAAGGAGGCATAGCCGCTGTTTTTGATGAAAATGACAGTATTGAAGCCCATATTTCTGACACCCTCATTGCCGGTGCTGGACTGTGTAATGAGAGTGCGGTTCGCTATACGGCCGAAAATGCTAAAGCTTGCTTGCATTGGTTGATAGACCAAGGCGTTAATTTTGACAAAGAAGAGAATAGTCTGGGTGAACAAAAATATCATTTAACCCGCGAAGGTGGTCATAGTCACCGTCGTATTCTTCACGCTGCCGACGCTACAGGCAAGGTGATTCAAACCACATTAGCTCAGCGAGTTAAACAGCACTCTCGTATTCGACTATTTGAGCGCTACAACGCTATCGACCTTATTTGCGAAAAAAAATCTGCAAGTGCTGATTCTAAAAATATTAACGCTGAAAATACTAATTCTGAAAATAATAAAAAGCAATGTATTGGCGCTTACATTTGGAATAGGAATAGCGAAAAAGTTGAAAGTATTTATGCCCAAAAAACTATTTTAGCCACTGGCGGTGCTAGCAAGGTTTATCAGTATACGTCTAATCCTGACGTGGCCAGTGGTGATGGCATTGCCATGGCGTGGCGCGCTGGCTGTCGTGTCGCCAATATGGAATTTAATCAATTTCACCCTACTTGTTTGTTCCATGCTGAGGCGGGCACTTTCTTATTAACAGAAGCACTTCGCGGTGAAGGAGCAAAATTAAGACGCCCTGATGGTAGCCGCTTTATGCCTGCTTTTGATAAACGCGCCGAATTAGCACCGCGAGATATTGTGGCTAGAGCAATAGATTTTGAAATGAAACGCTTGGGCGTTGATTGCATGTACCTTGATATTAGCCATAAATCCAGTGATTTTATCAAACAACACTTCCCCACTATTTACCAACGCACTAAAGATTTAGGTATAGACATTACCAAACAGCCTATGCCGGTAGTTCCTGCTGCCCATTACACTTGCGGCGGGGTGATGATAGATCAACATGGCCGAACTGATATTCACCAACTTTATGCTATTGGCGAAATGGCCTATACCGGTTTACATGGTGCCAATCGTTTAGCAAGCAATTCACTACTTGAATGTTTAGTTTATGCACGTGCTGCAGCACTTGAAATTAGTGAATCGTTAGAGCAAAACAATTGCTTTAAAAAATTACCTCGTTGGGATGAAAGTCGAGTAACTGACTCAGATGAAGAAGTAGTTATTCAGCATAACTGGCATGAGTTACGTTTGTTTATGTGGGATTATGTCGGCATTGTCAGAACCACTAAAAGGCTCGAACGCGCTTTGCATCGGGTTGAATTGTTACAGCAAGAAATCCAAGATTATTATCAAAATTTCAGAGTAAGCAATAACTTACTTGAATTGAGGAATTTAGTGCAGGTGGCTGAATTAATTATTCGCTGTGCTCTGGATCGCAAAGAAAGTCGCGGTTTACATTACACTTTAGATTTTCCAGAAACCTTAGCCGAAGCTAAACCCACTATACTTACCGCACGAAGTGTCGCACAAGGCGATGTTAACAAAACTTTAACGCCTAATGCTGACGATTTAATTGAGCGATAACTTTTGATAAATGAGAAAAATCTTGCTCACTTAAACTATCTCGATAAATAAAGTACTGCGTGTTGGGCTTATTGTTTTTTTCATTAAACATCGAACCAACGGCTGACAGTGGTTGCAATATTAACCAACAACCTAAAAAACTTAGTCGACTACTTGCTTGCAATTGGTAGTGTTGGTTTTCATCAAAACGGCATAATCCTTGGTCGCTTAATTCAAACCTTGCAACAATCACTTTTTGACCGTTTTGCTTAGTCAAAAACCAACTTAACAATACCATAACAATCACAGCTATCACTAAAGCAAACAGGTAGGCATAAGTGAAAAAAATCACTAACAACAATAAAAAAAATGCGCTATTTGCTACATAAAAAAAAGTTCTATAACGAGACTTATTAACGCAAATATTAACCTTTGACGCGGTTGAGAATAAATTGCACCATGGTGTTAAGTTCGTGGTCTTCACAAGTTTTATGTCCCATAAACCAAGCAAACAAATCTGGGTCTTGCGAGGTTAGTAAACGTTCAAAGATTCGTTGGTCTGCTGCGTTTAAATCATCGTAAGCGTCTTCAACAAAAGGAATAAAAAGCACATCTAACTCTAACATACCACGACGACATGCCCATTTGAGCCTCGCCTTATTTACGCTAGGTAGAGCGGCTGTAGGTAAGGAGTCTTTAGGTTGAGAAACTGTTGATTGAGAATTTACGGCTGTTGGCATATCAAATTACCTAAAAATAAAAATAGCCTTATTGGCTCAGGTATAGTGTAACAACAACACTCGTTTTCTCACCCATTAATTATCTGTTTTTTTCTTTAAAGTTGTTTCATGACTTGAATTAACGCTAATTCACCCTTATTTACACTCTATCATCCTTGTATAGTTTTCTGCTAATGCCAAAAATTGAAACAAACTACCCCTCTCTTGAGCAATTACCAAGCACTTACTTAGTTTCACTAAGTCATTATAGCGCGATCTCTTTAATTGGAGATGAGCAAACTAAATATTTACAAGGACAAGTGACTTGTGATGTAGCTACCGGCACAGAGCACAGTTTACTGGTGGGAGCTCATTGCAATGCTAAAGGAAAAGTATTTAGCACTTTTCGTTTAATCAATCGCAACGCTGCTCATTTACTTATTCAACCCAAAGCGAGCATTAATAGCTCCATAGCCGAGCTTAAAAAGTTTGGTGTTTTTGCCAAAGTTGACATTACCCTAACCGATGAATTAAGTTTTTTTGCGCTTGCAGGGGATAATGCCGAAAATATATTACAAAATAGCTTTACCCGCATTCCAGACAGCCTTAACCCTGTAGTGCAGTCAGATTCAACTACACTAGTATATATAGCGGGCAAGCTAACACGCTATTTATTAATTGATACTGCTGAGATACTCGAGAGTATTTTAGCTAAGGTAAACTTGCCTATTTACCCTAATACCGTATGGGATTTACTTGAAATAAGCGAAGGTTTTGTACAACTTAGCCATGATAGTAGCGGTGAATATGTGCCACAAATGCTGAATCTACAAGCAATTAACGGCATTAGTTTTACAAAGGGCTGTTATTTAGGCCAAGAAACCGTCGCGCGTATGCAGTATTTAGGCAAAAATAAAAAAGCACTATTTTCATTAACAACGTCTTTAAAACAGCCGCTACAAGCTGACGATATTATCGAAAAACAGCTTGGTGAAAACTGGCGAAAAGCAGGGAATATTTTATCGACTTATCAAGCAGATAATGGCCAATGTTATCTTCAAGCTGTACTGAGTAACGATATAACTGAGGCGACTCAATTACGAATAAAATCACAACCTGAGTCAAAAGTCGTTATTCAACCTCTGCCTTATTCGTTGGTAACGGAGTAATTCTCTCTTAATTTACACTTATTGTAACCCCTAATTAAACACTGGATAAACAAATGAAAATTATCAACAACTCAGTCGTGGTAATGCACTACGCGGTATCTGACAGCGAAGGCACCTTAATTGATAGCTCTTATGATCATAAACCTATGTCGATTATTCAAGGCACGGGTTATTTAATTCCGGGGCTGGAAGATGCGCTCATTGATCATCAAACAGGTGATCAATTTGAAGTCGCGGTAAGCTGTGCACAAGCCTATGGCGAGCGTCATGATGACTACGTACAAACGGTGCCCAAAGAATTGCTACAAGGCGTTGAAGAGCTAACAGTTGGCACACAATTACGTGCCGCTACTGACGATGGTGAGCAAACCGTCATTGTAATTGATGTTACTGATGACGAAGTAACCGTTGATGGCAATCACCCACTTTCTGGCCTTGATTTACGTTTTGATGTTGAAATATTAGCAGTGCGAGCAGCGACTAAAGAAGAACTTAAACATGGTCATATTCATAGCGATGGTGAAAGTTGTGGTGGCACTAGCGACTAAGTCTTTTTACAGCCTCTTTTTTACAATATAACGATAACATTAGCCTTTGCACTTTCTTCTCTGACATGTAAAAGCTCTAGCAAGTAAAAACCGAAAACTTTCGCTTTGTTTAGTGATTGAGCATTTAATTCATTTTACCTGCTCAACCACAGCCTTAGCCAATCAGATTGTTGTTTAAGCACTAAATGTAAACTTTCTTTAGCTCTATAAGAATGCCCTTCATAAGGCAACATAATTAGCTTTGCCGTTTTTTTATTTGCAACCAAGGCTTGGTACATACGCCTTGATTGCATTGGAAAAGTGCCAGAATTAAGATCATTTTCACCATGAATTAATAATAAAGGTTCATCTATTTTATCTGCATATAAAAAGGGAGACATTGCCAAATAATTATCTTTGGCTTGCCATAAGTCACGCCTTTCTCCTTGAAAGCCAAAAGGTGTTAAAGTGCGATTATAAGCGCCACTTTTTGCAATGCCTGCTTGAAATAAATCTGTATGTGCAAGTAAATTAACAACGGAAAATGCACCATATGAATGCCCCATAATAGCGAGCCTATTTATATCAATCATTCCTGTTTCTTCTAAAGCTTTTACTGTCGCTTGAGCATTCATTACTAACTGCTCAATAAAATTATCATTAGGCTCCCCTTGCTCTGAAATAATCGGCATAGCCGTCGCTTCAAAAACGGCAATACCGTCTAAAAGAAAAGGCAAAGGACCTGAAGGATCTAAATTGATAAATTTATTTTGCGTAATTGTTGTTTGTTGACTTAGCTTTTTATTTTTAAACTCTCTTGGGTATATCCACAAAACGGCAGGTATTTTTTTATCCTTGTTTATATTTGCTTGAGCTGGCAAGTGTAATAACCCTTGCAAATTTATTCCATCACTACGCTGATATTTGATTACTTGAGAATTTGTTCGAAGCTCATTACTTTCCCCCCTTTGATATAACAATGATTCTTTAGAAAAATTTTCACCGCTTAACTTTAAATAACTAGGTGGGCTATTGGCACTCTCTCTACGCACAAAAACATTGCTTTCACTCAACTCCAAAGGCATTTCTAGCATGTCTCTCTTACTAGTAAATAATCGTTTTTTACTTACAAATTTTATATTGTAAGCATCTATATATGGTGCAATATTAGTTTTTGTTTGCCCGTTAGCACGAAAAAAAACATCAAGATTATTATTTTCTACTAATAAAAGGTTACCTGTTGCTGTGCGTCTTAGCATAGGATCACCAATATCGGCATATTTATCTTTATAGTTTCGTTGTGATAAAAGTTTCGTGTGTTGTGCCTCCCCATATTTTAACAAATGCGTTTTAGCTTGTTTGTCACTGTAGCGCCACTCTTGCAAGATGGCCGTGCCTGAACGGCTCCAGTTTATATCGTAATAACGCCAGTTTACCTTCAGTAAAACTGTTTTATCCTTGTTAAAGGGGCTAGCTAATTCATAAATAATATCATTGACTGCTGATTGCTGTGACAAGACACCCTTATTAGTTGGTTCAACCCAAGCAATTGTTGCTGCTTTAAACGGAAGCCAGTGAACACCTCTTGCACCTAATGGAACACTATCTTTTGCTTTAGCTAAATTTATTTTATTCGCTAGATCAGGCAATTGATAAATGCTATTACCGTGATTCAAATCTACTATTTGATATTGCCGTCCCCATTTTTTATAAGGGATATAAGGAGAAAGTTTTTCTGGCAAACTTTCCACTAGCAAATAATTACCATCGGGAGAAATTGCAAAATGTTCTACCATTTCAACCGAGCCAAATAATTTTTCATTTCCTTGTAGATCAATTTTAACTAATTGAGATGAAGTTAAATTTTGAAACTGTTGCCTTTTACGTATAGTTGTTAATAAATGTTTATAGGTACGCCCTTGAGATTTTTGCAACTGGGTAGATTCAATTTGAGCTTGCTTTAACGCTTGCTCAGTTCCTTTAAAAGTATGCTTACATGTTGATTTTACGATCAAAGCACTCGCATCAGGTAACCAACGCAAATATCGCCCCCCAATGCGTGCTGACAAGCTTAATGGCGATAACTGTTTTAACTGCTGCAATTCAATATCGTATAACCACAAGGTAATATTGGTGTCATCTTGTATTATTAATGCGATAGATTCAGAGTCTGGTGCCCAGTTATAATCTAAAATCACACCATTTTTAGGGTGAATAACTCTTGACGTATTATCCTTTTCTAATAACTCGATATGGCTGTATTGCCTAACATTAACTTGGGAAGCCACTTTTTGATAAAACTCAAGCCCTGCCAATGATACTCTTGGCTCAGCTAAAGAACTTATTGATGGATAACCTACCTGATGTAAAACCATAACTCGTTCGCCATCAGGCGCAAGGCTAAGTTCTTCTTGTGAACTGTTATTTATTAATGATAACCATTTATCAGCTGGGCTTATACTGGGTTGTGCATTTACAATGAAGAAATTAAAAGTCAGTATCAGCAATAAACAACTATTGATTGAGTAAAAAATAATTTTCATTGCTCCGTTACTCATTACGCAATGCTTTTACGGGATCATTGCTTAATATTTTTCGCACCGGAAAGTAACTCGCTAATAAAGAAATACAAATAAATCCTAAAATAATACCTGTAACAAGTAGCCAGTTAGCGTTAACAGTTAAGTCGGGCTGGCTACGACTATAACCTAGCCCTAAGAAACTTAGTGAAAAAGCAAAGAACAAGCTGATAACAATAGGCAGCATGAGTTCCCCCAAACTGTCTTTTAATAAGCGGCTATTGCTGGCTCCCATCGCCAATTTTACGCCTAAATCATAACGGCGTACTTGTACCATATAATTCACTATGCCATTCACGCCAATAACAACCATAAGTAATGAAACTACCGCTAATATTATTGCTAACCAAGCAGCGGTTAAGTGGCGTTGGCGTTTTTCATCAAATTGCTGTTCTAAAGTAATAAGTTGCGCTATATCTAAGCGTGAATCTAGCTTAGTAACTAAGTCACGTACTTGTTGCTCTATGGTTGAATTATCACTAGCGGTTAATAAAAATGAATATTCCCAGCTACCTTGATATTGCTTAGGAACGTACAGTTCATAAGCTTCATAATGAACCGCGCCTGGCACATAAGTATTAGCAGTGACGCCAATGATTTGGTGATAATTCTTTTTATCTAGGGTTATTTTATGGCCAATAACTTGCCCAAAATCATCACTCATTAAATCAGCTAAACGTTGATTAATAATCACTGGATAATTTTTTAATTCGTTATCCCTTGCTTTAAATTGTTCTCCAGTAACCTCAAGCTTTAACTCAGACAAGTAATTAGGTGCTATTTTTATTCTTCTTATTTGCGATAAGTAGTTATTGTTTTCATCATAGATAGCCGTATTATTAATATTCTTTGGAATTCTTGGTTCAGATATTGGCACTAGGTTGGTCACTGCAGAAGCTTGCTTTAATTGGCTCATCAGGCTTTTATGAATGTTTTCACGTTCGGCGGATTTTTTTATATTGGCATAGTTTAACGTTAACGACCATTTACTATTAGTTTCTATGCCATTATCACGCAATGCTTCTGATAACGTCTGCCATGCGACATGACTTGCCACAACGAGCACTACAAATGACAGCATGATCTGTAAACCTATCAATAGATGGCTAGCGCCTGCACTCATTTGTTTTCCTACACCTTTACCACTGCTTTGCAAGCTAGTCGTTAAGGTTTTTTCTTTTACTACACTCAATTCAATATAGGAATAAAGCAAAGCAATGACAATAGCTAATACTACTGCCAGTATTAAAATATTGAAGCTTAGCTGCAAACTATCTAAGCGCTGAATTGTGCCATTGGCAAGTAAATGAATAACCGAAAAACTTGCACTGGTTAAGACTAAGGCTAATAAAACCGCCAAACCAATAACCAAAATATTATGCTTAAAAGATTCGATTAACAGTTGTTTATTGCTAGCACCAAAAGCAAAGCTAATCGCGACAGTTTTAATTTTAGCCACAGCGCGAGCCAGTTGCATACTTGATAAGTTAATTAGAGCGATCACCATAAGTAAAACCACACCAACAAGTAACATTAGCACTATATTACCGCTATCACCCTGTATCGCTTCTTTATAAAGCGTAATTTTAACGCCAACAGAAAAATCTTGTAATATCGATGGGGTATGCAGTTCAGCACCTTTTAAAGCAAGTGCGCTAGCTTGTTGTTTAGCATCTTCTAGAGAAAATCCTTTTTTTATCCTAGCCACTCCTTTATAAGCGCCCATATAATATTGACCTGCTTTCTGAAAGCTAAAGACTTCATCCATGTCCATAGGTATCCAAAAAGATTCATTTATATTTTCATATTGGGGCAGCACTAAGTTGTCAGGAGCTACACCTATTACCATAAAGCGGCGTTGATTGAGCTGAATTTTCTTACCGATAATATTATCATCACCTTGATAATGCTTTTGCCAAGCGCGATAACCTAAAATAATGACAGGCTGCTTATTGCCGTATTTTTCTTTTTCACTAAACAAACGCCCCAACTCTGGTGATACGCCTAATAAATCAAAAATATTATGAGAAGCAAGTAATACCGGTACTTCAGGTCTGTTTACTTGATCGTAAAGTTTATAATTTGACCATGTATGGTAAGTAGCAAGATCACTAAAGACTGTATTATTATCTTTAACATATTTTATCAGTTGAACATTAGTACCAACACCGTCAAAAGTAGAAGATTTTATACTACCTTCAAGTTGATATAAATTTTCACTATTTTGATAAGGCAGTGGCGCAAAAAACACTAAATCAACCAAACTAAAAACACTTAATACCATAGACAAGGTAATAGCCAAGGTAAAAACCGTAGTAAGGTAATATTGTTTAGCGCGTTTAAAATTGCATAGTGCTGATTGTAATAACATTTTAAGCAACCTCAGCGGTTAGTTTTTTAGTATTATTACTAGGCTCTTTATTAGACGTTTTATTCGCCTCTTTATTAGAGATGTCATTAACAATTTCGCCATCACTAAGTTGAATAGTTCGCCCAGCCATATCAGCATAACGGGGATCATGAGTCACTAATACTATGGTAGTGCCTTGTTTGTTTAAGTCTTGTAACAACGCCATTACGGCATCACCATTTTTTGAATCTAGGTTACCCGTTGGCTCATCCACTAACATAATACCTGAGTCTCCTGCTAGCGCGCGAGCAATAGAAACGCGTTGTTGTTGACCACCCGATAATTGGCTAGGAAAAAATTGTGCTTTATCCGCCAAACCGACCTTGTCTAAACAATCGAGAGCGCGCGCTTGACGCTGCTCGACACTATCGCCGCGATATTTAAGCGGCAGAGCAACATTGTCTAAAACACTGTATTCATCAATTAAGTTAAACGATTGGAAAACAAAGCCAATACGATTGCCACGAATTTGCGCCCTTTGGCTGGCATTCATATCCGCAACTTGCAGGCCGTCAATATAATAGTCACCGCTGTCTGGCGTATCTAATAAACCAAGAATATTCAATAAGGTAGATTTACCGCAACCAGAGGGGCCCGAAATGGCAACAAATTCACCATCATAAATAGCAAAACTCATGCCTTTTAGCACGTGAGTGACTTGCTCGCCAGAGCTAAAAGATTTGTTAAGGTTTTTAATTTTTAGTATTTCGGTATTCATCGTTGTTCCTTTTTATTTTCTCAGCGCGGTTAAAACCCCGCCTACAAATGGGTTGGTAGGCGGGACTTTAGTCGCGCAAAACCTGTACATTTAACTGCTTAATTTTATTTGCGTCACTTCTTTCGGTAAATCTAGTCTCGAACTGATCACTTTGTCACCTGCTTTTAAACCTGAAAGCACTTGAATAATTTGACCTGATGTTTTGCCAAACTTCACTTCCACCTGCATGGCACGGTTATCTTCACTAAGCTTAAATAATTTAACCGTGGTATTTTCATTCACTCCTGTAGGGGTTTTAATATAGTTAACATTTTCTTGCACTTGCGCAAATACCGTAGCATCAACCAACTGCATGGGTTTAACACTATCATTACTCTCGCTCAGTTCAATATCTACTTGCACTGCACCATCAACCACCACAGGATCAACCCGTACCACGTGCCCTGCTAAAGAGCCATTAATGGTATTAATCATTGCTTTCATACCCGCAGATACCATATAAGCTTGTAATTGCGGCACTTTTATTTCAGCCACCAGTGGCGACAAACTACCAATTAACGCTAACTCAGCTCCGGCACTGACACTTTGGCCTAAGTTCAGTGATAAACGTTGAATTACGCCATTAATGCCCGCTTTTACTGATAACTGTTCAACCATTTGCTTTGTCACGTCAAACTCTTCTTGTGCCTGAGAAATTAAATCGTCTTGGATGGCAAGCGACTCTTCTTGCATCACAATAAGTTTGGCAATTTTGGATTTTTCTAAAACAACACGTTTTTGCAGCTGCTTGGCTTTTAACTCATTTTTTTTGGCGACAATGCCTGAAACTATTCCATTTTTGGCTAGTATACGTTCGGCTTCAACTTGCAGCATGGCAATTTCACTTTCAGACTCAAGCTCAGACAAACTTGACTCATTATTTAACATTTCCCTTTGCTGTTGTAAGTTGATCTGACGTTTATTATTTTTGGCATTTTGCAACTCAGCCAGTGCTTGACGAAGTTGTGTGGTTAATTCAGGATTTTTCAATACTAAAATCACCGTATCAGCGGTAACCACAGCGCCGGCTTTAAGTTTTATTTCATCCACCATTGCATTACTGGTTGCCGTTAACAAACGTTTATTCACTGATTGTAATGAGCCATAACCTTCAACTTTTATAGCAAAGTCGCCTGCTTCAACCTTGGCAATGGTAATGCTAGCACGAGCGACCACTTGTGCATCATCGCTGTAACCTAAACTCCAACCTGAAATCAGCATAATGACAGAGATACCGACAATAGATTGATAAATAATTTTTGCTTTAATGTTCATATTTAATAGCTCTCTTACTCTTATCTATTTACCTTTAATAAAGGTAAATAGATAAATGGATAAATGGATAAATGGATAAATGTTTTAACTTGCTATTGCCGAAGCTCTGCTTTGACTGATTAATTGATCGAGATCGATTATTCTGTCGGCAGCATTAATAGTTTCTTGCCGGTGAGCAACACTGATACGAGTAATTTCTTTATTTTTTAAATATTCATTCACTTGTTGCTCCGTTTTAGTATCTAAGTGACTAGTCGCTTCATCTAAGAATAAAATTTTAGGTTGGCTGTATAAGGCTCTAGCAAGTAATAAACGTTGTTTTTGACCACCCGACAAGGCACTACCTAAATCACCCGCTTGTGAATGTAATCCCATTGGCATAGCTTGAATATCGTCCCAAATACTTGCCCCTATTGCCGCCTCTTTAATTCGTTCAACATCAGGTGACGGTTCAAAAAAGCTGATATTTTCAATTAAAGAGCCATTGAGCAATTGATCGTTTTGCATTACGGTGGCACATACAGAGCGGAAATTTCTCATACCAATAGAAGCTATAGAGTGACCATCAAGAAAATAATCACCTTGTTGTGGCTGAATAAGACCTACCATTAATTTAAGTAAAGTCGATTTCCCTAAACCTGAACGGCCAATAATAACAACGGACTCACCTGCTTGTATTTTAAAGTTTAGCCCTTGAAATAGCCATGCAGATGAGGAATTGTAACGAAAATGGAGGTCTTGCACTTCAATGCTTCCTTGAATGTTTTCTTTTTGCAACGTTAAACCTCCTTGTTGATCTTCTTGTGGTTGAAGCACAATATCTGACATACGTCTTAAGTAAGTTGATGCTAACCTAAAACGAAACAACTGATCAACTAAAGTATGGGTGCTGTTAGCAAACTGTTGCCGATAAGCAAGAAAAGCGATAAACATGCCAACGGTAAACACTTCATCAATGATTAAAGTAGCACCAACAAAAACAATCAATAAGTATTCCAATTTACTCACTAGCTCTTGTGATACTTCAGCAATAATACCAATTTTTTCGCGTTTGATATTTTCATTGGTAGAATCAGCAAATAAATTTAACCAAGATGACAAGCGAGCACTTTCTTTGACATAACACTTAATCGGCATAATAGCGCGAATGGTTTCTAAAAAATGACTGTTTTCTTTTGCTTGCTTAGATAAAGCTTGCTCTAGGTATTTATTCTCTTTATTGGTTAAACTAAAACGAATTAAAAACGTTAGTGCTAAGAATGCTACAGAAATAAGCGCCAAAGAAGTATGATAAGCGTACATAATGATTAAAGTGGTTATACCAAGCAAACCTTCAACTATTGCCGAGATAAAACCCCGACTGATCATTCGTTGTACTTCATTAAAAGCTTCAAATCGCGACTTAATATCACCAATATGACGGCTTTCGAAAAAGGACATCGGCAAATGCAAAAGATGACGTTGGATGTTTGCTTTGACTTGAAAACCTAAATTTTTATCTAGGTATAAAATAGCGCCTGAACGCAAAGTACTGCTTGCTGATGTTAATAACGTAATACCAACAAAGCCTACTAAAAACCACACTAATAAGCTTTGATCTGCTAAAACAATGCCTTGATCTATGACTAGCCGGATATAATAAGGCGCAACCAGAAATAATCCTTGTAGCAATATAGCAATAATAAATATTTTAAGCAGTGATAAACCCAAACCATCAACGTTACCAATAAATGCTCGCAACGGCATTTTAATGCGTTCATCTTTTTGCTCAAAGCTATTCGTTGGAGTTAACTCTATTGCTATACCGGTAAAAGCTTCGGACACTTCGTTCCAGCTTAGCTTTACTTTACCTTTAGCGGGATCATGAATAGTAATTCCATGGCGATTAACTGAATTTAAGGTAACAAAATGATTAAAGTTCCAATGTAGAATAGCTGGTGTTTTCATTTTGGCTAACTGCCCTAACTCCAGTTTTAAGACTCTGCCAGACAAACCTATATCATTGGCAACAGATAACATTTGCTTAACAGTGATACCTTGAATCCCGACAGGGTATTTTTGACGCATTGCTAACATATTAATTTTATGGCCATGGTAATAGGCAACCATAGCAAGGCAAGTAATACCGCATTCAGCAACTTCACTTTGATGAAATATGGGGAGTTTGGCCGCTTTAAAGTCGATGTAATCGGTTAATTTCATAGGTAAACTCAAATTATTTTAATAATTGCATAATGTTTTTCGGCTGCTTTACAAGTAGTAATTTTGGGCTGCTTTGTGGAGACAGCAAAGCAAGGTATTGAGCATTCTCTAACTTTATGGCAATTCTAATTCCCTCACCGACAATATATTCACCAAATATCATTGAAACTCTGCCTTGAAGTTTTTGGCTATTTAGGATGATTTCAACAGTATTACCTACTTTAACTTCCTTCTTAGGTCTATCACGCAACCAAAAAACAAACTCATTATCATCATTATTTTTCAATAAGTATCCAACTGGTTGGTAGGCAGGAATAACACTTTGATTTACTTGTGCATGAAAATAATAACCCGTATTGGTTGCGCTTAGGTATTGGGGGTTTTGATACTGTTGATTATCACTTTTGCCGGTCGAGCTAATATGACTAATGCTTACCAAAGGCTGGTTTTTATTCACCATGGTGCCATTTTTAACAAGCTGTTCATTAACAACAACCGCTTGAGAAATAACTAAGGGGAAATAATTTTCAGCGCTGCTATTTAGTTGATAACTTTGATTTGTCGTTAATGAAATAAATTGAATACTAATAAAAGCAATAAGCAAAATGATACACAAAAAAATAATGGATTTATTAATAATTGCCGGCTGTTTGATCACTGAATGACCATACTCTTGGTTTTTATACTGTTGCCTGAGCGCCTCTTTGCGAAACATATTAATAACAGACATAGTTAACTCACTTTTTTTATTTCAATATCACCTACACTTGAGTGTTGGTTCATATAACTTAATGGGCAGCCCATTTGCCAACTATCGAGTGTAGTAAAACCTTTGATCCAAGTAGAAAATTTTTGGTTATTGATGGTCAATGTGCCGTCAGGATTGATTTTACCGATATTATTGCGCTCATCACTTAAGGCAACAGTGCATTTATTTAGATTACCATCAGCGCGAATGGCTAATGAATTTGGCTTACCTGCGTAGCAAATATAGTTACCATTTTTATTCATGTTTACTGCTTGCTTTTCATAGCGACGATTTAAGCTTTTAACCATTTGTGATGCTGTTTGCATGCCACTGAGAGAATTAATGACTTCTTGATCTCCACCTAAATTTACTATCTCATGAAAAAACAAGCGAAACCTGTGGTCGCCACTTAAAATACTATTATCGTAACGTTCTAAAAATACCAATACACTTTTTTGATTTAAATCAGATATATGCACCCTTAGTTTTATTTTAAACTCTAGTTCTGATTCTGCCGCAGTGATTAAGTTATCCCAAATTTGCTTAAAAGTTCCACTTCCATTTTGTTTGATTCTTGTTTTATCATGCCCCAATTGATCTCCATCAATTGAGATTTGAAAATCATTTTGCTTAAGCTCTGCGAATCGGGTTAGTGTTTTTAGATCAAGTAAGTATCCATTTGTAGTCACATCTCCTACTATTTGACAATTATTTATACTTGCGATTTTTTGGGCGAACTCAGCTATTTCATAAATGGTTCTTGTGGCCAACAAAGGTTCACCGCCAAACCAAGATAAGCTTAGTCGATCTAATGTAGGTATTTTATTTTCTAGAAAAATTTTTATCGCAGAAACAACCCATTCAGGCATTTTTCCAATTTCAAAATCTTCATAACAATACACGCAACGAAAATTACATTGTTCAGTTGGAAATAAGACTAACTGAAATGATCTGGGATTAAGAGCATGGGCTAAAGAGTTTTTATAAAACCCTTTAACTTTCGAATCATCATTCATAGAACACTTTACCTTAAAAATACTAACTAATAGTCGAGTCGGAATTATTTAAATTGATTAAGCAACCAATAACTAAATTTAATAGATAAATTGATTGCATCATCACCTTGAATAACTCCATGAAGTAACTTGTCAAGTGTTTATTTTATTTTGCAATCACAATTATTGACCGTAATAATGCCCTCATCTTCTTCTGCTTCTGGATCAAAGCCGCCAGAAACGGCATTAGCTAATTCATCACTTAACTCAATTTCACCATCTTTGTTGATTTTAATCTCGTCACTTTTGATATTTTCAAATTTATCAGTCATATTAAACTTCCTTTAATTACGTTTATTTCGTTTTTATTATCCAAGGAGTTGGATGTATTCATTATGTAAAGTTTTTCAAAAAATATAACTGGTAAATCTAACAGGTATGACGTGGTTGTCATCTAATCACTAAATACCTGTTTCAGTGGCAAGGTGTTTCTGTGGGCTATGACTTTCTTCTTCTAATTGACAAAAAATTGCATCTGGATTAATTAAACCGCCAACCATTTCATCTAGTAACTCCAAGCTGGTAATTTCGATAAAGCCTTCATTAGTTCTAACTGCACTTACCATATTTTTCTCAGGTTTCATTATTATTCCTTCAAATATTTATTAAGTTAAACATCAACATAATATTGAACATAATAATAAAACTGCCAATAATTATTATGTGATTTTTGCGTAACTAAAGCGTAACTATCTTTATTATCAAAAACTTAAATACTAATAGAGAAAAAAGGGTTATTACGTTATTCTTTGATACCTAGGTAAAATGGGTTCTATTGTCAAGTAAAGGAAGTTAAGTGATTTCGCTAGGGTGTTACAAACTGGATGTAGATGAGATGCTGTTAAGCCGCGATGGTGAGAAAGTGATCCTCGAACCTAAAGTATTAGAGGTGCTGCTATATTTCGTTGAACATAACGAACGTTACATTACTATGGCTGAGTTACACGAGAATCTTTGGCAAGGACGTATTGTCTCAGACGCCGCGGTTCGCAGGATCATCAGTAAATTACGGATATTATTTAATGATGATCATAAAGATCCTAATTACATTAAGTCTTTATCGAAAAAAGGCTACAAGCTCATTTGCAATATTGAATATATTGATGAGCAGCTTACCGAGTCGGAACTTTCTCCCGAGAGTAGTGTTAAAACACACGAAAGCTTACTTATAACAAGTGTTACCGCTAAAAACACAGCTTTGATTAGTAAAAATAAAACTCACAAAAAAACTATTGTACTCACTACATTTTTTTTTGCTTCTGTGCTGCTTGTTTTAGGTGTTTTTTATCAAGAATTTACCAAAGACAAAAAATCTGAAGCTAATTCACTTGTTGTTAGTGAAGTTATTAAGTCTTTACCAGGAGACAAAATAACAGTAGCTCAATCATTGGATAATCAATTTCTAGCTTTTTCAGGAAAGGTAAGTGAAGAACAAGGTTATCAGGTATTTATTAAAAAAAACAATACTCATGATTTTATGGCTGTTAAAGCTAATACTTTTCTGCCACTTGCTTTAGCTTTTTCTGCCAATAATAAGAATCTATTTTATTCTGATCTTAGAGAAGCTAACTCATCATTAAATATCATCCTTTTAACTGAGCCTCCCTATATAAAGGAAACACTATTAGAAGGTTATTTTTCTATCGGCAATATTTTTACCTCACCTGATGCTGAGCTTATTTATTTTTCAGGACAAAAACACCAAAACGAACCGCGTTTAATATACAACTACAACATCAACACAAAAAAGACCGAACAGGTAACTCATAGTACCCAAAATTATTATTTTGATATTAGGGGAAGTATTTCACCTAATGGCGAGCTTTTAGCTATTGTTCGTTATTCTGCTTATGAAAAAGTTTATGAGGTTAGAGTCATCAACTTAACGTCTAAAAGCATTATTTACCATCGTGATCCACAAAATGTCATCTATGATTTAAAATGGTTAGATAATCAATATTTATCACTATTGGATGAGAAGCAATTAGTTAGAATAAATATAAATAATGGCAAAGAGCAGGAACTGATAAATAAACCGCATAAGTTAGGTGATTTACATGTTTTAAACTCTCTACACCTATTAGCAATTCAAGATCACAGTCCCAAAAAAACCTTTTTTGAACAAACGTTGCCATTTAACAACTGGAACAATAAGTTCACCTACTATGATAAAAATGAAGCAGGAATTTATTCTATTCACCATTCACTTGATGATAATTCAAGATTAATAATGTCTTATAAAGATAACATTATCAGCTTAGGAAAACTCAATACTCAAACCGCTGAAATCACCTCTTATCTTAAAACCGAATATGAATTAGATCATCTCGACTATTCTGCAATCGCAGCAATGGAGCTTATTAAAATTAATCATCGTATTGTACTATTTAATATTAAAACTAAAAATTTGACTTATATCACTTCAGCGGATGAATTTATTGGTGATGCTAGCTTTTCAAGTGACGGCAAAAGTGTGTTATTTTCAGTTAAAAGTCATGAGCAGTGGGAGATAAAGCGTTACAATATTTTAGATAACAACATTACTCGCATACTTAAAGGCTTTAGGTATGTACGCCCCTACAAAAAAGGTTATATTGTCGCAGATGCTCAAGAAAATTTATCTTTTTATAACAATAACACCCAAGAGCAACTCAAATTAAATCACCGCATATCATATGAACCAAATACTTATTGGACTGTTCGAGGTGATTTTATTTATTGGAGCAGCCATGACTTAGTAACAACAACATTTTCTGAATTAAATATTAGCAATATTAATCACCCCGTTCTAACCGAAAAAACATTTAGCTATAACAAAGTTAGACCTTACTTTTCAGTAAAATTGGATGGTTCATCATTAACATACTCACAGCGAGGACAGGAAAACTCGACCATAGTGTCATTAACTCTAAAATAAGATGACTTTTTGATAACTTAGTTAAAATTAACAGATAATTAACATTAAGTTCTAGTTTAGTTATTGTTCAAAACAAGACTTTCCTCCACATTAAATGCGGTTAACACCATAACGTATTTAACTTTTAACGATAAAAAATAGGAAGAAATCACTTATGAGAAACACAATAACAACAACCATCACATCATGCATTCTAGTTGCAATATTATTTGCATCAAACCTTCAAGCACAAACTCAAATAAGTAGTGATAAACTTAATTTATTACAAAATGATCCTAGCTACTTTTTTTGTCCTCTTAACCCAAAAGGCTGCAAGAGAGATTGAACCCATTTCTTTAACTTTATTTTTTAATTCAAGAGAAGCTTAATATGAATAACATAGCAAACATGATAAAAAAAATTAACGCTATAAATTCAAAGGAAAGCTTCTATAATTTCTTCACTGAAGTAACCATAACCTTTAAATATGACAGGGCTAACTTAATCATTTTTAGCCCTAGCCCAACCAGAAAAAATTCACCTGTTATTTATGGTGAGATACCTAATGAAATAAAAACTTTTATATCAGAAGATAACAGTATCAAGCAATATTGCCTTAACGAAAGTGCCCCTATCAATTACCAAACTTTATTGTTTGATCAAGACAAGAACTACAGTGATTCATTTATTCATAAACAAGCAAATTTATTAATTCCAATTAACGGCTTTGGCAACGAGTTTGCTTGTTTACTTCTTGCGATACCTGAGCTAACCACTCAACCAGAGACCTTAGAAAAACTAGGCTGGTACTGGCTAATGTTATCTCCTTTAATTTATGATAAGTACCATAAATTATTTAAAGATCATCAGAAAAACACTATGACAAAACGAGAGTTAGAGTGTATAAAGTGGGCGGCAGAAGGAAAAACCTCATGGGAAATAAGCAAGCTACTCAGCATTAGCCAACGAACTGTTGATTTTCATTTAGCCAATTGCATAACTAAAACAGATAGTATTAATAGACAACAAGCTGTTGTTAAATGTGTTTTAAATGGACAGTTATTGGCGGTTTGATAGCTAATAGTTTGTAAAAAAATTATTTTCGATTAATCACCTTTAACAAAAAACTATTTCAAGGTATATTGATTAATAAGCCGCCCATAAATACATAATAGCAGCACTAAACCAGTTCATATGCTGTTGTGCTTTATTATCTAACTCAGCCAAAGCAGCTTGGTTGAACACCCGCCCAGATTTAATCACGGCAACGGGGTTACGTAATACTGACAAGTCTTTACGTGGATCTGAGGCAAGTAAAATTAGGTTCGCAGTAAAACCTGCTGCAACAATGCCAATTTGTTGCTCACGTTTTAACGCTAATGCCGGTGTTATCGTTGCCGCTCGTAAAATATCGTTAATCGGCAGACCA
>JAESPR010000071.1 GCA_016765685.1 Colwellia sp.
GGATCGGCAATATCTTTGAAATGTTCGATTAGTGTAGGCTTCTTTTTGGTCATTTTACTCTGCTTAAAGCGAAGTAATAGATCAAATATGGGGATCTGTGTCAAGTTATTTTTAATGCAATCGCCCTAACCTGTAGTTACTTATGAGCAAGGTGTTAACATTTATTTGTCTGATGAAGAAATCACTCTTAGCCATTACCCTGTTGCACATACTGATGGTGATACCGTTGTTTATTTCAAAAAAGCCAATGTGCTGCATACCGGCGATTTATTTTTTGAAGTTGGTTTTCCTTATGTTGACCTAAAAAATGGCGGCAGTGTGAAAGGTTATTTGGCCGCGATTAGAAAAATTATCGTAGCGATGCCAGATGATGTCGTTATTATCCCCGGCCATGGTAAATTAACCAATAAAGCCCGTTACCAAGAATTTGCCGATATGATCGACTACAGCATCAAGCGGGTTAGTAGTTTTTTAGCAACAGGTAAAAACGAACAAGAAATTCTAGCGCTGGGCATTGGTAAAAATTACCAGCACTGGTCTTGGCGTTTTATTACCGAAGAAAAATGGCTAAAAACCCTTATCACTGATTTAAACTAGCTTATTTGAAAGAGAAAAAGGCGAGAGTAGTCTGGTCTTTTTGTCGATTAGCTAGTATTGGTTAAAGTGATTATTTACGTTGCCCATTTAAGCGAACCCACTCTTCTTGCACGCTAACAGGCTCCATATCACACCACTGCCCATAAAGCGTTTGCAGAGTTGGTGCTTGCTCTTCTAGTACACCAGAAAGTGCTAGTAGCCCTTTATCACCCACAAATTCAATAATAGTGGGGGCTAACGCTCGCAAAGGTCCCGCTAAAATATTAGCAACAACCACATCGGCTTTGAATATAGGTTGGTCTTGGGGTAGGTAAAGCTCAAGTCTGTCATCAACCTTATTTCGCTTAGCATTAGCAAGGCTGGCTTGTAAAGCTTGTGGATCGATATCAATGCCAATAACTTTTTTTGCGCCTAGTTTTAATGCTGCTAACGATAAAATACCTGAGCCACAGCCAAAGTCGACCACGGTTTTATCTTGTAAATCTAAACCATCTAACCATGTTAAACACAGCGCCGTGGTGGGGTGGGTGCCGGTGCCAAAGGCTAAGCCGGGATCAAGCATTACATTGACTGCATCTGGCTCTGGCACGTCAAGCCAGCTTGGGCAAATCCATAATCTTTCACCAAATTTCATTGGGTGAAAGTTATCCATCCACTCACGTTCCCAGTCTTTATCTTCTAACTGTTCAAGCTTGTATTTCATTTGTGATTTGTCAGGGTGAATACCTTGTAAATAACTGATCACTTTATCCATATTATGGCTTGCCTCAAACAACCCCATCACCACAGTGTTTGACCAATAGATGACTTCATCACCGGGTAATGGCTCATAAATAGGGGTATCTTTTGCGTCAATAAAAGTGACCGCTTGCGAGCCACAGGCAACTAACCAGTCACTATATTTTTCAGCCGTTTCTTCATTGGCGCTTAATCTAAGTTGTATCCAAGGCATTTTGTTATTCCGGTATTTTTTTCGTGTGTGATTTATGATCACAATAAATGTTCGCAATGTTAGTTTATCATTCATTGATGTTAGAGTAGGAGCAAATTCACCCGATGTTTAAGTTATTAACCATGTTAGATCTGCTGCCTGACTTATTTGATCAACACGAGCAACAACTGCAGTTAGCCCAACCGCTGTTCACCGACTATGGCGGTAACACTATTTTTAGTGGTGAAATAGTTACCGTTGTTTGCTTTAACGATAACTCGAAAGTTAAAGAACTTGTTGCCACCAATGGCAGTGGTAAAGTCATGGTAGTAGATGGAAAAGCAAGTTTAACCAGAGCACTTTTGGGTGACATGTTAGCCGAGCAAGCCGTTGCTAATGGCTGGCAAGCAATAGTGATCAATGGCTGCATTCGTGATGCAGGTACTATAGCGAGCCTGCCATTAGGCGTTAAAGCACTTGGTTGTAACCCCATTAAAACTGAAAAACTTGGACTGGGCGAAATCAATAAAACTCTGCATTTTGCCGGTCTTGACTTTATTGCGGGTCAATATATTTACGGTGATACTAATGGCTTGGCGATAAGTGAAAAAAAATTAACGCTAAGTTAGGTTAACGTTTTTATTTTGTCGGTATACAGGCTCAATTCTTCATAGTAGGATAGAGACAAACCATCTATTAAGTGAAGGACAAGTGTCGAGCCTTAACGCCTTATTTTTTTCACTCCTTTTATTACTTTCTGTCACCGTAATGTCACAACCATTACGTGTAGTTACTGAAAACTTGCCTCCTCTACAAATATTACAAAAAGATGGCTCTATAACTGGCGCTATGGTTGAAGTGGTTAATTTGTTACTAAAAAACGTTAATATTGAAGCAACTATTGAAGTTTACCCTTGGGCTCGAAGTTATCAAATTGCCTTAGAGCCTCATAATACCTTGATTTTTTCTATGTTTAGAGATGAAAGTAGAGAAGATCTGTTTCAATGGATTGGTGAACTACTGACCATTAACTCTTATTTAGTTTCATTACAAAGTACAAAAAATTTTACTATTACATCTATCAACGACGCAAAAAAATACAGTATAGGCACAATCAGAGAAGATTTAGCAGAACATTACCTGAGAAAAAATGGTTTCATCGAAAATGAAAACTTATATTTAAGCAGCGATTACAAGGTGCTTTGGCATATGCTTTACAGCGGTCGCACTGATTTAGCCTTTACCAACGATATATTTTGGCAACATGAATTGAACGATCTCAATTTAGATGCAACTAAAGTCAAGCTGGTTTACCAAATTCCAAATTTTGCTTCGCATTTATACCTTGCCGCGAGTTTAGACGTTGACAAAGCTGTGGTTGAGCGTATTAAAACGGCCTTGTCTAAGCTAAAAGCCAGTGGTGAATATCAAGCTATTTTGCACAAGTGGAATATACCCTTTAATTAAACGAACCAACTTACTATTAACAATGAAATATTTTCCTGTTTTTCTCGATGCAAACAATATCTCAGCCATGGTTATTGGCGGGGGAGAAGTTGCGAGTCGTAAAATTGAATTATTATTAAAAGCTACTACTAATATCACCGTAATGAGCACAGGGGTTTGTGCAAGTGTTGAGCGTTTAATTAACTTACACCAATTAACCTGGTTAAAACATAATTACCAAGCGGGGCATTTTGCCAACATTAATTTAGTCATAGCGGCTACCGATGACATGTTAGTTAATAAAGCAGTTTACCAAGAAGCAACTCCGCTAAATATTTTAACCAATGTCGTCGACCAGCCAGAACTTTGCACTTATATTACACCCGCCATCATTGATAGGAGCCCAATGATAATTGCGTTATCAAGTTCGGCTAGTTCTCCCATTTTAATTCGTATGTTACGAGAGCAAATTGAAAAAACATTACCTCATGCGTATGGAAAGTTAGCTGATTTTTCTTATAAATTTCGCGAGCATGTCAAAGCACGGGTGAAAGGGTTACGTAACCGTCGTAGCTTCTGGGAAAAAACCCTCAGAGGTCCTATAGGGCAAGCCATACTTGACGGCAAACAACAACAAGCAGAGCAACAATTAATCGCTAGCATCAAACAAAAAATAGCGCCACCTTGTGGGGAGATCATTTTTATTCATACCAAAGATGGCAATCCCGACAACTTAACCCTAAGTGCCCACCGCGCCATGCAATTTGCCGATACGGTTTTTTATGATGACGATGTTAATATTGAACTAATTGAGTATGTGCGTCGCGATGCCGATAAATTTCCACAAGAAATAACGTCAAGCATATTGATTAATTATCAGCATGCTATTGAACTAGCAAATCAGGGACAAAAAGTCATTTATTTGCTAGCTGGTAATAAAGTCTTACCGAAAAACGAAGCGCTTGCCAATAGCACCATCATTACACACGCTTTTTTTTGTGGTGATAATACTAATAGTTAGCACCACTGTCTTGCAATTCAACTCGCCTGTAAAATGGCAAACATTGCCAATATATGCCATGATTATTTATACCTTAACAATAGAATTATAAACTTCTTAGGAATGACAATGGCAACACTAAATATTTCGATGCCAAGCGAAATGCGACATTGGATTGACTCACAAGTTACTAGCGGTCACTTTGCTAATGCGAGTGATTATATTAGAGATCTTATTCATCATAACCAAAGTGAAAAATCAGCGATACAAATGGCTTTAATTGAAGGTGAAATGAGTGGTGAAAGTTCATTAACTGTTGCTGATATCATTAATGAACAGAAAAAAATTATTGCCAATGGTTAAATATACTCTATCAAAAAAAAGCATCAAAATATCTTGCCAACATATTTCAATATACTTATAAAAATTTTGCACTAAGCCAAGCAGAGTCATATTTATTCATGCCTATGTAGATTACTCAGGATGGGGCTGTAGGTCGATGCTTGCCTCGACAAAGCACACTTTTGTCGAGCCTCGCTACGCTCGTGTCGACCTACCAAATGAAATATGAGCTACATTTAACAAGTTAAAGCTTGCTTATAGATGTAGTAAAATCGACTGCTGATCTTTCTTGGTCATTTTGCTGGCCACCAACCTACTTTACCATAAGAAACAATTATCTATCATACGCTCAATCTCTCCTCGAGGGATTGAACCGTCTAAAATTACAATTACCCATAATTTCTTAATCATATAATCGTTAACGCTACCATTTCATCAACTTCCTCAGTGGAAAACGTGTGTACATAGTACACACGACATACTATACTTTTCATAAATAATTTAAAGGATCATTGCACTATGTCGGCACTTTCCGTGAATACCGTGCGCATACAATTGAAAGCCCCGCTAATGAAAAGAGATCTAATAGATAAGGCCGCTAAATTACTTAATATATCTCGAACTGATTTCATGCTGTTTACTGCAACTGAACATGCAGAGGAAGTGCTATTAGATCGTAGAGAGCACGTTGTTGAAGACAGTACGTTTGAGCGTTTCGCTCAATTGATGCAAGAACCATTTACTGCTAACGAGAAGTTAAGTAAAGCATTAAGTAAAACTAAACCATGGATCTAAATTCACCGACCGCAATAAATAAAGAACACGTAACAAATAATTTTGATTGTGGGGTGCCTTCTTTAAATAATTGGTTATCAAAAAAATCATTACGTAATGCGACCAAAGGATTTACTCAAACATTTGTTGTTAGCACAAATAACAACCTTGTCGTTGGATATTATTCAACAGCAATGGGAACAATTAAACGTCAACATATTCCAAAAACGTTACAACGTAATGCACCTAATGAAATTCCGATAGCCATCTTATGTCGATTAGCTGTTGATGTTGAACATTCTGAGCAAGGATTAGATGAAGCTATGTTAGTTAATGCGATTGAAAGAATAGAAAGCGTAGCAGCTAAAATTGG
Source organism: Colwellia sp. (assembly GCA_016765685.1). Taxonomy (GTDB): domain Bacteria; phylum Pseudomonadota; class Gammaproteobacteria; order Enterobacterales; family Alteromonadaceae; genus Colwellia. Next base: position 5,464 of record JAESPR010000071.1, read on the forward strand.
TTGTGCCGCAATTTTGGTACATTATTTAGATGGTATGGATAAATTTTATCGGCAATATGGCTTTATTGATATTGGCATTGAAAATACACTTTTTCTTCAAATAAATAACGCAAATTAAATAACTAATAAAATATTTGACAGCTTTATAAGAGCATAAAAGCGACTGCTGATCTTTCTTAGTCATTTTAGTTACCATCAACCTCTTTCATCATCAGATACAATTATCCATCATTCGTTCAAGCTCGCCTTGGGGGACTGAGTCGTCAAGCACAATGGTAATCCAATGTTTTTTAATCATGTAATCATTAGCGCTACTAATTTAGTTCAAATGGCTTATTTCGAACGATTCGACTATACTATTGGTATTAATCATAATGAGTAATACACAATGCAAGCACTCACCGCAAATGATGCTAAAACACAGTTTGGGGAAATGTTATTAAAAGTTCAACGCGAACCTGTTCAAATAAATAAGAACGGCAAACCCGTCGCAGTTGTAATATCAATGGATGAATATCAACAAATGGAAGAAGTTAAATTCACTTTGTTACAAGAGCGAGCGGCTAGAGCTAAACTTGATATAGAAAATGGTAATTTGGCTGAAGGTAAACAATTTATGTCTGATTTAATCGCTGGAAAATTAGACTAAATGCTTTCATATAAGTTTACACAAGATGCTCGTGCAGATTTACTTAACATCAGAAAATATACTTTAAAAACGTGGGGAAGAGAGCAATCGGTAAAGTACCTACAAGAGCTGAACAAAACATTACTGCTATTATCTGACAGCCCATCTATAGGAACTCAAAGAACCGATATTTCACTCACAACTTTTAGCTTCCCTTACGCTAGCCATATTATTTATTATACGTTGGATAAAAAAACGTTAGTCATCTTTGCTGTTTTACATAAAAATATGGTACCTGAAAAACATATTACGAACCGACAGCGCTAATAACTCAGTTAACAACTTTACCGTTACATATGAATAAAAAGCGACTGCTGATCTTTCTTGGTCATTTTACTGACCACCAACAAATACGAGTTATCCATCACCCGTTCAAGCTCACCTTGAGGAATTGTTCCATCTAAAATGATTGAATTCCAGTTTGATTTAATCATATAAACGTTAGCGCTACTATTATGACCCCTAAAAACTCTTAATATTGAAATCTAGATTAAAAGGACCTATTATGAATACCACAAACAGGTTTAATGAGAAATATCATGCATACAATACTAGCAGAAAGTACAACGAGTATTTCTGAATTAAAAAAGAATCCAATGGCCGTTGTTAACCAGGGAGATGGCTTTCCTGTTGCTGTGCTTAACCGAAATCAACCCGCCTTCTATTGTATCCCTGCAAAAGCTTATGAACTGTTAATGGATAAATTAGAAGATATGGAGCTTGCTCAACTTGTTGAAGAGCGCAAAGATCAGCCTGAAATAAAGGTTGATATCAATGAACTATAATCTAGTTTTCAAACAAGATGCACTTAAAGAATGGCAATAACTGTTGCAATATCTTCATTAAGTTTAAAGTTATTATTCTTTATAAAAAAACCTCTAACACGTCCAAAGTTAAAGCTATCAAAATAGTTATCAAGGTCTATATTTAGAACTCTTTTTTGATTCAAATGCATCATCGCATTGGTAATGATGGATTTTTCTCTTACAAAACCGTGTGAAAGCGCTGGCTTCTTTATATTTTGAGATGTGAACCTTTTATCATTGATTTCATCAATACAGTCTAACAATAAATTTGACAAACCAGATTGAAGGCTTTTTAATTTACCCGATGGTGCAGAAATAACTCGGTTGCCACCGTTTTTTTTAGGCTTTTGAAATTGAATATATTGTGTATCAGGCTTTAGAATATATAAGCTGTAGGTCAGAACCGAAGTTTTAACACCTAATAACCCAGCTAGTTCTCTTTTTGTAGTGGCTTGTTGTAAGATTTGAAGATTTGAAGTTTTGACATATGCAGCCCAATTCCCTTGAGTAATGGTTTATGGGCACTCTTTCGCACTAGAAGGATTATCATGAAACTGCATAATCATACTGAAGGGCAATCCTAACGGACATTTTTTTCACTGATCGCGATACGCGACCCAAAATCTGCCCATAAACCACTAAGGAATCTATCAATTTTTTGAGTTTATTTCAATCAGTTAATTACTCACTAAATAAAATTCGGTTGCTCACCTACCTAAACCGACATTACATTTACTTAAAAGTAACTAACAGGAGTCAAATATGACAAAATCACTTTTAAGTTCATTAACCCTTATCGCTAAAACAAAACCAGTAACCGACCCACTTATTCAACGACAAAATAAACTTATTGCTCGCATAGAAGTACAAATAGAAATGGCAAAGTGTTTCGCTGAACATTAAAGAGTACTCAGCCTTTCACATGAAAACAGTTACAGATCTCGAAGGTAATAAAACTAAGGTAACTGTGCCTAAACAGATAAAAAAATGGTTTTATCAGCAAAATAATAAATTTCACACAACGATCAAATATGGTGCAAAAACACTTTTTATTGATAAATCTAAGCAAGTAGTCGTTGTTGATAATATCGACGCTTTAATCGCCGCATACGAGCTTGTAGTAGCCGCGATAAAAGTCAATGAGTTCGATGAACAACTAGAAACTGCCGTAACTAAAATAGGTAAAAAATAATGGCACGGCTGGGACATTGCCCTAGTTGTAATAGCAAAGGGATAATATTACGTTGTGGCAGATGCTTAAATTTATCGTGCGGTCGCTGCTCTAACTCCTCTATCTGTGGTGTATGCCATGGTAAGAAAGAGTATGTTTAATGCCTATCCTTAGAGAGATAAACATAAATTATATGTTTAGGCATACTTCTTCAAATATTATTGGCAGATCTTTAAACTCACCCGAGCTCATTTATGATGTGTTCGGGTATTTACGTTATGAGCCTAAAGAACAATTTATTGTTGTTAACCTAAATAACCAGTATCAAATAATGAATTTTGAGGTTGTTGCAAAAGGCACTGTTAACCAAGTTACATTACGACCAGCAGAAGTATTGAGAACAGCGGTAGTAATTAACGCTCCCGCGATTCTCATAATTCATAACCACCCCAGTGGAGAACCCCAAGCTAGTATTGCTGATATTAAATTTACTGAAAAGATAGTTAAAGCTGGCAAACTATTAAGTATTGAAGTTTTAGATCACGTGATTATTGGGGAAGATTCTTTTTATAGTTTGAAAGCTGATGGTGTTATGTGAATAACTTAGGCTGCTAGTAATACAAATTCTGCTTCAAGTTTGTGTAACAGCTCAAAAGTATTGATATATTCAACGCCTAATACTTTGCAAACATTAGGGATTAGAATTTTCTTTTTAATACCATTTTTATAACTTTCATGAGTAACAATGGTTGCTCCTGTCGCCATAGCTTTTGCTATTAACCAAGGATCAGCACCGCGAAGAAACTCTTCATGCGTACCGTTATTCATTTCAGTCATTGACATAACGTAGCCTATAACAGATTGAAAAGCTTTCTGAGTCGCTTCATCACTTTCAGGTGAAAATATGTGCTGGTGATCTTTTACCCAATCACTCAGTTCATCACCATAATGAATTAGCTCATCTTTTACAAAATCAATACTACAAACTTGATGTTGTTCATTTGAGTTTAACAACCATTGCCAATATGCAGGGCATATTGCCATGCCATAATAACGGTTTTTCGCCTCAATAAAGGTGTTTGCATCTAACAAATACTTCATAAGGCTAATTTTCTCGCATACGTTTGAATAGCATGAGGTGCTACTCCCAATAACTGACCTGCATCTCTTAACAACATTCGACCGCTTAATGCTTCGGATACTATTGCACTAGAAAAATTAGTACTATTCTTTGCACCCGCTGTACGATAAAAATCACCGCCGCCGCCACTTTTATTCCTAAAAGCTTCAAGTTCAGATTGATAATACTCTCGATATGTCTCATTACTAATAAACCCGACATCTAAAGCTCGACGAGCAACAACCAATTTACTTACATGAAATTTAGTAGCTAAAATAGAAAGGTTATTAATTAGACTATCATTTTCACGCCATAATTTTTTCAGTAAATTTTGAGGGACTAAGAACTCACCAGCCACAGCATTACAAAATTTTTCTTCTTTTGCATGGGCTATTTTTCCTTGAGAATGGGCGTTATCAGAAATACCACTTATTCCAAGCCATAGATGTGCCAGCTCATGTATTAAAGTAAATAAACGAGCTGTTGGTGCATCAGAACTGTTAATAAAAATAATAGGTGCTAAATTATCGCTTATAGCAAATCCTCTAAATTCACTTACTTGCAATTTTCTATGAGTATTATTGCCAACAATACCACTACGCATAACTAAGATACCTGCGGCTTCTGCACCGGCAATTAAATCTCTTTGATACTCATCCCAAGTTCCACGTAAAGGAATGCTAACACCTAAAGTTTCTCTGATGTTATTAACAACGTCAGCAACAGAAGAGTTGACGTTATATTTCCCTATGAATGGCAATGCTTCTTCATCATTAGATAATAAGTAATCACGATACCAATCTTGCTTGTGCAACACTTGCTCTAAAACATCTCTTAGTTCAGTAGAAAGACCATCAAGATGAATACCATCTACAGTACGTAAATCAGGAATAGGTAGGGTTTCTTTAGGGGGAGCAGGTAAAAACAGAAAACCAAAAGGTGTATTAGTAACCCTAGCAAAATTTTGAGCTTGACGAAAAGTAGGCTTTAACTCGCCGTTTTCCCACGCTAAAATTTTTTCAACTTTTACATTTATTTTTTTAGCAAGCACACTCTCACTGAAGCTAGAACGTATTCTAGCCCAGCTTAATAACTCTGGATTAACGAGTGCTTGAGTTGCCATTTACTACAATATCCTTAAAGAGATATCAAAAACTTAATAACTAATCTATTTAATTATACAGATAAATTATTAAAGCACACTATCGATAATCATCAAAAGAATATTAAAAGTGTATTAGTAACGACTTCTGATATTTCTTTGTCATTTTACCGACAACCAACAAAAACGAATTATCAATTAATCGCTGTACTTCCCCTACTGGCACAGTTCCATCAAAATATACTGAAATCCAATGCTTTTTATCCATGTGATAACCTTCAGTAATTGCAGGAAATATATCACGCAATGCAAGTGCTTCGTCAGGGTCGCATTTAAGGTTAAGCATCATTAAATCATTACGCTGGCCGATTAAGGCAAACATTTTATTTTTAACCTTAAAAACATGAACATCATCACCAAACGGAAATGTTTCGACAGTTTCAGGTTTGGACAATAAATATTTTTTAAGCTCTTCAAGTTTCATAATACTTATTTTCAATAGGTTAAGTGATTCATCAATAGTAGCGCTAACGTTTAATAGACTTTGTTCATGTGATAACCAGGAATAACCGCAGGAAAAATATCCCTAAGCATCACCGCCTCATCAGGGTCGCATTTTAAATTCATCCAATAGTATGATTTTTCTTCTTCTGAAGCTTTAGCACTTTTCGCTGTTTGACCTAACGCTATGGTAGCGAACATTTTCTTTTTTACTCGAAATACCTTTACGTCATCACCAAAGGGATAATAAAGCGAAGTTTCTGGTTTAGAAAGTAAATACTGTTCTGCTTGTTGAACATTTAAACTGTTAATCATCATTACGTGTCCTTTATTTTCAATCCAAAAACTACCTTAATCTACCTTAAAAAAAGGATAGATGAAATATTAAGTGACTAATACGTAGAGCATGGCACAATGGTCGGAGCAATTATTAATAGGAAAACAAATGAAAGCCTTTTTCACCTTAGTTTTTATAATACTAAGCTCCAGTAGTTATGCAGAAGAACAAGCAGAACAGCTATTTAATCAGCTAAAACCTTCGTTATATCAAATAAAATTAATAGACATTGCTAGTGGTGAAAAATCTTCTATTGGTTCAGGTTTTCAAATTAGCGATGATGGTATCATCGCCACTAACTATCATGTCATTTCAAGTTATGCTCTACACCCAAAAAAATACCGTATTGAGTATTTAGATCACCAAGGAAACAAGGGTGATGTGTCACTACAAAGCGTTGATGTAATTAATGATCTTGCCTTAGTTAGGCGTGATACCGAGCAAGACATGCCGTATTTTCAACTATCAGAAAGTACCCCAAAAAACGGTGAACAATTATTCTCATTAGGTAACCCACATGACTTAGGCATGATTGTTGTGCCCGGCACTTATAATGGTTTGAAAAAAGAATCGTTTAACGACCGTATTCATTTTACTGGTTCAATTAATTCAGGCATGAGCGGCGGACCGGTTGTTAACAAGCAAGCAAAAGTTGTTGGCGTTAATGTTGCTACATCGGGCAATGCCATCGGATTTTTAGTGCCACATGACAAGTTAATTAATTTATACCAAGCCTTTTTAAAATCTGCTCCTGAGTCTATTGAAAAACAAATGGCTGAGCAATTAATGGCTAGTCAAAACAAATTGATAACCACAATACTAAACAGTCCATGGCAAGCAAAACAGCTGGGTGAAAATGGCATTATCCCTATTATTGATGTTCCCTTTATTCGCTGTTGGGGAGATTCAAATACCGATAAAACCGATGCGTTAATATTAACAGCAGTTGCCAATTGTTCATTAGATGAAAATACTTATATTTCTTCTCGTTTTTTCACTGGCACTATGGAAATAGAATTTCGCACTATGCAGGCTAAAGATATTGGCGCTAACAAATTTTACCATTTATACCAACAGCAAATATCTCGTGCGGGTGCGGGTAATAGAGCTAACAAGGAAAATGTTACTGAATATCAATGCCACCATGATTTAGTAATGCCAGACAACCAAGCCATTACCAACAAAAGTATTTTTTGTACTCGGGCTTATAAAAAATTTCCTGATTTATTTGATGTCTTATATTTAAGTGCTTCTATCGATCAAGAAACACAAGCATTAGTAAGCCACTTTACCATTGCCGGTGTTAATCAAGAAAATGCCTTAGCCTTTACCCGTAAATTTATGGAGGCTGTGTCATGGAAATAAAGAGCCTAAAAGTCGACTTTGATGAAACAAAAGCAATAATAATTGAAGAAATCAGCCGTAACCATAAACTGCTGCACCGACACAGATTATCACAACCACAAATACATATTGGCCGCGATTACCACAACGATATCATTTTAGCTGACCCTCATATTTGCCCAAATCATTTAAGTATTCAGTTACTTGATGAACAGTGGAAAATTACCGACAACCAAAGCATTAACGGCTCTTTTATCGAAAATATAAAAGAGAAAAAACATGCTGCCGATCAACATATCATCAATGATGGTGATGTGATCACGCTAGGTAAAAGCCAATTGCGCATATTATTTAGCGATCATAGTGTTGAGCCAACCGTCGCTTTTAGCCCTTTTGAAAGCTTTATTAATTTAATGCGTCACCCGATGGCATTATTATTAAGTGTTACTTTATTTACCCTGATTGCTGGGGCTGTTTTTTACCTTAACACGCCAACAGAAGTAAATTTTAGCCAATTATTAGTGCCCACTATTGGCATGGTACTAGGGTTTGCTCTATGGCCAGCAGGGGTCGCCTTGGTTTCTCATTTGAACAAACATGATGCGAGAGTGATGGCACAACTTGGCATAAGCTTCGCTTTTTTCAACTTAATGTGGTTTAGCGATTTATTAGAAGGCATTTCAACATTTAATAGTGCTAGCGGCTCAATAATCCCGCTATTGGTTATGTTCAGCTCTATAGCCCTTACTTTTAGCTTATTTTGGCTCAATAGTTATATTGGTTTTCACATGAGTGCTAGGCGTCGTATTATTGTCGCTGCAAGTATTACTATGCTTCTATTTGGCGGTAGTTATTTAATACAGTACAGCAATAAACCTGAGTTTAATCCTAGGCCACAATATGACGCCACTATTATGATGCCAAGTTTTTTACTTGCACCAAGTACCAGTGTTGATGAGTTTATTAAAGAAAGTAGTACGCTTTTTGATAAGACTAAAAAAGAAGCTTTAAAGAAATAATGCAATATTTCAGACTAAAAAATTCTTAATCAAGGCGCTAGCTACTTGTTTAATTCGCTAAACAAGTAGCTAGCAACGCAGAGTAGGGCTTTTTAGGCGAAATTATGAGCGAGGAATAAAGCCTACCGCATCATAAACAGCGGTTAATACTTTACTAGCGCGTGCAGATGCTTTTTCAGCACCGTTTTTCATCACTTGCTCAAGGAAGGCCTGATCTTCACGGTATTGATGATATTTGGTTTGAATGGGTGCTAACATCGCCACAACAGCCTCGGCAACATCACCTTTTAAGTGACCATACATTTTGTCTTCGTACGCGGGCACTAAGCGGTCAATTGATTCGCCCGTGGCACAGGAAAGCAAAGACAATAGATTAGACACTCCGGGCTTTTCGTCAAGGTTATAATAAATACGTGCTTGCTCGTCTGAGTCAGTTACTGCACGTTTAATTTTTTTGGCTATTTTTTTCGGCTCTTCTAACAAACCAATAAAATTGCCGGGGTTGGTATCTGATTTCGACATTTTTTTAGTCGGCTCAAGCAAGCTCATTACGCGCGCACCATGCTGAGGAATAAAAGGCTCTGGCACCGTAAAAATATCACCATAAAGATTATTAAAGCGCGTAGCAATATCACGGGCTAACTCTAAATGCTGTTTTTGATCATCACCAACCGGTACGCTATCCGCGCGATATAACAAAATATCAGCCGCCATTAATACCGGATAAGTAAACAAGCCCGAATTCATATTCGCTTCAGATTTTTGCGATTTATCCTTATATTGGGTCATACGGTTTAGTTCACCCATTTGGGTATAACAATTTAATACCCAGCTCAATTGCGCATGCTCTGGCACATGAGATTGAATAAAAATGGTGCTTTGCTCCGGATCAACACCACAAGCAAGGTAAAGCGCCAAGCCGTCTAGCGTTGCTTTGCGTAAATCTGCCGCTTTAGGACGAACCGTAATGGCATGTTGATCCACCAACATGTAATAACATTCATGGCTAGCTTGCATATTGACCCATTGTTTTAATGCGCCTAAATAATTGCCAATAGTTAATTCGCCTGATGGCTGACAGCCACTTAATACAATAGGTTTGCTCATTATTTCCCTTGATTTAATTCTTATACTTTACGGTTATTAATATTTTACTTCGGTACTTTGGCCAACTGTGCGCGCATTTCATCAATAGCAATTTTGTAATCAGGTTGTGAAAATATCGCCGAACCGGCAACAAACATATCAGCACCCGCTGCGGCAATTTCAGCGATATTATTCGCTTTAACACCACCATCAACTTGTAAACGAATATCACGACCACTGTGTTCTATTTTTTCTTTGACTAAACGCAGTTTATCTAACGTGGTCGGAATAAATGATTGTCCGCCAAAGCCAGGGTTAACCGACATCAATAAAATAACGTCTAATTTGTCCATCACAAAATCTAAACAGTGCAAAGGAGTTGCTGGGTTTAATACTAAACCTGCTTTACAGCCATGGTCTTTAATTAACTGCAAGGTGCGATCAATGTGATCACTACCCTCTGGGTGAAAAGTAATAATATCGGCACCTGCTTTGGCGAATTCAGGAATTAAGCTATCAACCGGCTTAACCATTAAATGAACATCAATAGGGGCAGTAATGCCATAATCTCGCAGCGACTTACAAATCATAGGGCCGAATGTTAAGTTCGGGACAAAATGGTTATCCATTACATCGAAATGCACTATGTCCGCTCCCGCCGATAATACTTTAGCGACATCATCGCCCAAGCGAGCAAAATCAGCTGACAAGATAGAAGGAGCAATTAAATAAGAAGACATAAGAAAGAGACTCTAGAAAAATATACCGCTATTATACCCAAGCCAGTTGGAAATGCGAGTTTGACCTAAACTGCACTTTATTTGCGCAACAATTAAACATTCGCACCACTATAGCGCACTTTAGTTGATTTTCATGGTAATGCATTAAACACACAACCCAGCTTAACATATTGTTTTACAGTGAATTTATTATAATAAATGTCCTTAGATTTAACTAGGGCATCATCTTTGCAACTTCGTTATCAGCCTACTACTTATAATAACTTAAAGAGAAAAACATGAAAAAATCACTATTAAGCATCGCACTAACATCAACTTTAGTTACATCAGGGCTTGTTTCTCCCTCAGTATCCGCTGTTGAAGGACTCAGCGCCAATGCCGCTGTAGTGTCACAATACTTCTTCCGTGGTATAGCACAAACAAGCACAGCTTCAGCTAGTGCGGGGGTTGACTATGAAGTGGGGAATTTTTCTGTGGGTACTTGGATTGCTGATGTGCAAGATGGTATCGAAGTAGACTTTTATGGTAGTTATGGGGTAGAGCTTGGCGAATTCGGTTTAAGTGCGGGTTTTACTTCATACCAATACACGGGTGATTTTGATTCAGCTTATAATGAAATAAACTTAGGCGCGTCTTATAGCTTTTTTTCTGTTTCATACAATGTGGGTAAGCATAGCAAGGATGCCTCTATCGGTATAGATAGCGAGTCTGATTATGATTTCTTATCATTAACGGCTGAATACGAAGGATTTTACGCAACCTACGGTACTTGGGGTCAAGATTTTAATGGTGACTACATTGAACTAGGTTACGGCGCTGAAGTTGCAGGCTTTGATTTAGGTGTCGCTTTAATTGCTAACTCTAAAGAATTAGATTTAGAAACAGGCGCAGGTGATGAATCATTAGTTTTTAGTATAGGTAAGTCTTTCTAAACGCTATTTAAAAGATCAAATGACAATAGAGTGTTAATTGGTTACACTATGGCCAATTAACACTTTCGCATTAATTTTACATTAAATGGAGTTTCACATGTCAAAACGGATGATGACAAAACTAGCCACTTTTACCTTCGCATTAACCATGACTTTAGCGGTTACCATTAACTTTAGTAGTCATACTTTTACTAATCAAACTGATTTACTAACGTCATGCATGGCAGCTAAATCAAACTTGCCCATGAATCATAGCAACCACCCTTGTAACGCCATATACATGCAGAACAAAAGTTGGGCCTCTTGGCTTTCCAATGACACCAAATCAGCACATTTACATTTTCTAGATTTAGTTGAGTTATTGCATTATAGTTTTCATTAACTACACAGGTTGAATTGAGCGCTTAATGACTGAAAACAAACTTACAATTAAAGATATTTTCAAAAGTGTAGCCGCTGCTTTTTTTGGCGTGCAAAGCAATAAAAATAGAGAAAAAGATTTTAGCCATGGTAAGTTGAGCCATTTTATTATTGTTGCCATTATCAGCGTGATAATTTTTATTACGGTCTTAGTGGTCGGGGTTAACCTAGTAATTCCTCATACGTAGGATCTTTAGCAATTTAGAGAGAGTTTTTCACGAGTTTAAAAAAAATCAAAAAAGGGTGTATTCGTGCCCTGCTTATGATCTCATAGATTTACCAAAAAAAACAAGAAAACAGAACACGAATACTATGAAACTTACCGCACTTACAGAAAAAGTCCAAGACATTTTTAACTCGCAGCGATTATTTGCGACGGCAAGAGAAACTCAACTGGTGAAACGAGCCCGCCAGCTCAAGCCGCTTGAATTATTACTAGCCTTTATTGAAACCCTAGGTTGTCAGTCGAAAGCCAATATCGCTGATATCCATCGAAAATATCAGGCGATCAGCGCAATGCCGATAAAGTATAAGCCTTTCCATAATCAAATTAAGAAAAGCCAATGCACTGATTTCTTTAAAAACTGCTTTGAAAATGCACTGCAAACGTGGGTCGTTCAATCACTAAAACTAACGTCACTATCTTCAGGTAAGCATTTCCCTTTTGAGAAAGTCGTTTTACATGATGGTTGTTCTTTTGCCATTCATTCCGGACTGAGAGACACATTTCCCGGACGGTTTACCAAACATACCCCCGCTGCGGTTGAACTTCATGTCACGATGGATTTAATGACCAGTTCAATTGACTACTTTGCTTTGACAGCAGACACGATAAGTGAAAGACATCATTCACCGCTCCCGGAAAAGCTAAACAACACTTTGACACTGGAAGATGCGGGTTATTTTGACCGAAAAAGGATGATGGAAATAGAGCAAAATGGTGGCTATTTTATCGGTCAGTCAGCGTGCAGCATTAACCCGATAATAAAACAGGCATATGATTATGATGGTAATGAAATACCCAAGTGGCACGGAAAAAAGCTCAAACAACTGAAACTGGTGGACAAGAATGCCACGATGGATTTAACGGTTAGGTGGCCGGGGTACGATATGGATTTCAGAGTAATAGCATTTTGGTATAAAAAGAAAAAACGTATCGGGTATTTGGTAACGAACCTACCCCGAGATACGGTGCCAGCTACTGATATTGTTCGCCTTTATCGTTTGAGGTGGCAAATAGAATTGCTCTTTAAAGAACTAAAATCATATTGCAATCTAAAAAAATTCAGTACCGAAAATAAGCACATCGTCAAGACACTGATTTACGCCAGTTTCATTACGGTATTGCTCAAACGGTTATTGGCGTTTAGTACCGAGCAATTAAAATCCCTTTGGATCTCGACACAAAAAACAGCAAGAGCGGCATCGGACTGGCTGAAATTACTTGTCAACGGCATAGTTCGCGGGGAACCGATAACGGATGTCTTACGTGAAATCGTTGATATTATAGGCAGACTTTGTCAGCGTGCGCATCCAAAGCGAGATTTAAAGCACGGTCTTTATCAATTCGGGGTGCTTCCGGTGGCGGATATTTATTCGATTGATTAATTTATGAGCTTAAGAA
>JAESPR010000072.1 GCA_016765685.1 Colwellia sp.
AAAGTTTTTGTCTAACGACAATAGCGCTGTGGCCCCACCTGATCCCATTCCGAACTCAGCAGTGAAACGCAGTAGCGCCGATGGTAGTGTGGGAGTTCCCATGTGAGAGTAGGACATTGTTAGGCTTTTAATTCGTTTAACAGTGAAACGCAATAGCGCCGATGGTAGTGTGACTTATGTTGCAGTAAAGCCCATGTGAGAGCGTAGCGGGACATTGTTAGACTCATTTTCGATGTTTTATAACATCAACCCTGTGGAGGGGTTCCCGAGTGGCCAAAGGGATCAGACTGTAAATCTGACGGCTCCGCCTTCGGTGGTTCGAATCCACCTCCCTCCACCATCTTTATAATGATTAAATACCAGCTGTTTGCTGGTATTTTTTTGTCTTAAACTACTCAATTCTGTTAATATTCATGCTAACTAATTACATCTGATCAATAGACTTATGCCCATAACTTTTCAATCGCTATTAACTAATAAATCTTTACTAAAAGCAGTTGTTGAACAAGGCTATACTGAGCCAACACCTATACAACAGCAAAGCATCCCTTATATTTTAAATAACAGAGATGTCATGGCGCGCGCCCAAACCGGTACAGGTAAAACAGCCGCTTTTGCTTTGCCTTTATTACAGAGGTTGTCAGCACAGCGACAAGCGAATCAAGGTATTAAGGTCTTAGTGCTAGCCCCAACTCGAGAATTAGCTCAACAGGTTTTTAAGAGCTTTGAGTACTATGGCAAGTATACGGAAATTAGTATGGCACTTGCTTATGGTGGCGTCAGTATTAAGCCGCAAATTGCAGCGTTAAATGCTGGGGCAGAAGTGTTAATTGCTACACCAGGGCGGTTACTTGATCATTTAGTTAACGGTTCTTTGAGTTTACAATATCTAGAAACGATTGTTTTTGATGAAGCAGACCGTATGTTAGATATGGGCTTTAAAGATGAGATAACTAGAATACTCCAATGTATTCCTGAACAACGACAAACCTTGCTATTTTCTGCAACCTTTGACGATGCGATATTACAATTAAGTCATAAACTGCTCGAAGATCCGCATCGTATTGAAATTGATGAACGCAATAGTGCCGCGAGTGACGTTGAACAAATTGTTTATACAGTAGATGAAGACCGAAAGCGTGAATTACTTTCTTATGTGATAGGTTCAAAAAACTGGCAGCAAGTACTCATCTTCACTCGTACTAAACAAGCTGCCGATGAGCTTGCTAAAGAAATGTGTAAAGATGGTATTAAGGCGAAATCGCTTCATGGTGATAAATCTCAAGGGGCACGAGATAAAGTGCTTGCTGATTTTAAGTCAGGAAAAATTCGTGCTTTAGTGGCAACGGATGTAGCCGCTCGCGGTATTGATATTGTTGATTTAGGGTATGTTGTTAATTACGAATTACCTTACGTGGCAGAAGATTATGTACACCGTATTGGCAGGACTGGCCGTGCAGGTAAAAATGGCTTAGCACTTTCTCTGGTATCACCTAGTGAAGAGTGGTTATTAACGGCTATTGAGAAAGTTATTGATGAGCGGTTATTACAACAATGGTTACCCGGTTATGAGCCTGATTTAACAAAGAAAGAAGCGCCAAAAAGAGCTGTAAATAAGAAGAAAGCAAGAAGCCAAGCGCTACAAAAGCGTAACGGCGCCACTCGACGAAAAAGGTAACTAGCGGTGAGAATAATACTAGTGAGTTGTTTTTATGATTTTGAGTATCGAAAGCCATAGGTAAAGCTGTTCAATACCTGATTTTACTTGTAGATAAAAAAGAGGTTATGAAAAAAACATAACCTCTTTGCTTAAAGTATAACTCTATTTTTTACAGTCAGTTTAGAAGCCGTAAGATAAACCTAAATACCAACTACCACCTTCATAATTTGCTGCACTACGACGTGGGTATTGTAGACCAACACTTTGACGATTAGCATAAGGAGAACTAACTTCGCCTATGTATGAATCTAAAATATTAGAGGCACCTAGTTTAAGTCTTAAGGCATCATTTACTTGATAGCTAAGCTCGGCATCTAAATAGACAACGGAATCAATTTCAACACTTTGTGAACCATCTTTAATGTTGCCATCATCATCAAGAGTTCCAGCAATAGTGCCACGTTCATCATAATGTGAACCATAGAAATTAGCACGAATCATAAGATTCCAATCATCACCAAAGTTGGTATTAGTGGTTAATACAAATCTGCTGTTAGGGAAGTTATTTTCGATATCTTCTACAGTCGAATCTGAAACAGGGCTTTGGCCGTTTACTTGACGAATACCTACTACGTCAATTTTATTGTAACCATAGGCAAAAGCAACATCAGTAGTACTGGCATTACTCCAATCAAAAGTAGATGAAAGTACAATATCTACGCCGCTATGTTCAACATCCAATACATTAGTATAGAAAGAAACTGAACCAAAATTAGGATCATCAACTGGAATGTTACCAGTACGATAAATACGGTCATCAACAGCAATTTGATAAAAATCAACGGTTAAGTTAGTAGTGTCGCCTAAATTAGATGAAAAACCGACACTGAAGTTAGTAGACTGCTCTTCTTTAAGCTCTTGACCACCTAAAGAAATAGCTAGAGCAGATGTAGCAGGAATTAGCCCTTCTTCTACTTGAGCACCTGTTAAACCATCAAAAGTGGTAATGGTCGTACTTACGTTTGCTTGACCTGGTGTTGGCGCATGAAACCCTGTTGATACTGCTGCGCGGAATGAAAAATTATCGGTAATACTATAGTTACCGGCAACCTTCCAATTAGCTGTACTACCAAAATCAGAGAAGTCTTCGTAACGAAGTGCATATTGCATTAATAATTCATCGGTAACATCATGCTCAACGTCAATATACACAGCAACGTTATCACGAGAGAATGAACCGGCATTTTTCGCTTCTATACCACGCATGCCACTTACGCCGCCACTTGGGTTACCGTCGGCATCAGAGTATGAATTAACTTCACCCGCCATACTGCTATACGTTTCTTCACGCCACTCAAAACCATATGCGACGTTAAAATTATCACCTACTGGCGCTGAAAAATCGGCATTAACATTGATTTCTTCTTGTTTGTAACCTCCGGTATTAAAGCCCATTTGTGGGATTTGTAAGTCAGCGGTTAACCCTAAGCTTGGGTTAATACTGTTATTTAAGAAGTAGTTTAGTTCGTTTGAGCCAGTGCTGATACTAAAATCATAAGCGGTATCTTCAAATATTTCACCTTTTAAACCTACAATGGCACTGAAATCTGTTTGATCACCGTCAAGAAACGGAGTGAAGCCAACCTCTGCTTGTTTACCTGAGAAACCTTCAAAAACTAGCCCTCCGACTAGATTGCCATCATCATCTCTTTGTCTAAGTGTCGAATGCTCTGGATTACGATAGAAAAAACGATAACGCCCTGAGGTATCAGCATAGCTGAAACGACCATAAAGTTGTTTGTTACCATCAAGCTCAATACCGGTATTTACGAACATGCGCAGCGCTTCAGTTTCAGGGCGCCCCCACGTTTGCGTAAAAGGTGCATCGCCAAAAGGGGAATCAGCACCTACGCCTTGAACACCAGCATCAAGTAGAGCTTGTGCATCAGCGCGAATAACACCGCGAGATAAAGCATCATTATCACTGTATTCTAAACTTAAATTTAAAAAACCGTCTTTACCAAGGGCTAAACCTTTGTTAACAGCCAACTTCATGCTTGACTCGCCATCATAATGTTGGCCGTATTGTAACTCAAGTGAGCCGCCTTCTGCTGAGTCTTTAGTGACGAAGTTGATTACGCCAGCAATAGCATCAGAGCCATATTGAGACGCTGCACCATCACGAAGTACTTCAACTCGTTTCAACGCAATTAACGGGATCATACCCACGTCAGGTGCATGGGCTCCGTTACCTGCAGCAGGCGCAAAAAATTGCACTAAAGCTGAACGGTGACGTCGTTTACCATCAATCAAAACTAGGGTTTGATCTGAAGAAGTACCACGAAGTGATGTTGGGCGAACAAAGGCGCTGCCATCACCTGTTGCTGGAGTGGCAGTATAACTTGGAATAAGGGCTTTTAAGTTATCGGTCATGTCAGCAGCGCCGCCGACCGCATTAATGTCGTCGGCAGAAATAATATCTACAGGCACAGGAGAGTCCATTACTGAACGCTCTTTTAAACTACGAGAGCCGATAATTTGAATTTTTTCTACATTGCCACTGACACCCGGTGCTTGAGCGGGTTCTTGGGCTATAGCTGCTTGACTGGCTGCGCCTAATAATATTGGTACTAGCACTGCTTTCATGGTTTTATTTTTCATTGTTGTAATTCCTCTATAGTGTTTATCAACTTGAATGCTCAGTTGACCAGAGTTATTAACAACAGCGATTAAGCCCGAGTCTTTTAATAATTTTTTTAGACCTGAACTTACTGAATGATAACCTTTCAATGCATTTGCCTGATGTTTTTTGTCAAATCAAATGAAAAAACAATCGTTTGATCTGCCTTTTTGTACAAATGCGATTAAAGCTTTGTCAGCTCGTTGTTTATTAATATCAAAGCGTATCAAACAGTCAGCATTGGTATTTAAAGTTACCAACATCATTGTCAAGTTAATGAAAGTCTGTAGTAACCATTTAGGCTTAGCTGATAGTTGAAACAGGCGAAATCACTTTCGCCAACTGCGCAGTATTAATAAACAAGTGAGCAGGAGGAATCCTCTATAGTTTTTTAATTATTTTAGAATTGCAACGATTGTACTAGAATTTATATACAGCACCAGCGTAATAGAATGCACCATTAAAGCCAAAAGGTGCAGAGCGACGAGAGTAGGTAAATACACCTTGGCTATCTACTATTGTGTTGCCGTTACCATCAACAATAGTGCCTGTTCGTGAGTTACCAATTTCATTTTTGTCAGGGTAAACATCAAACAAGTTATTACTGCCAATATTAAATGACCAATTGTTAGCCAATTGATAACTAACGCGTAAATCAGTTAATACCTCTGCGCCATAAGTTTGTCTACCACCGTCGGTGATCGTGTATTCACCATAACGGTTAAAAGCTAAGTTGACGGTAAAGTCACCTATTTTGTATAAACCACTTAAACTGATGCGATCTTGTGGTTGCCACTCTTCAATGATAGAAATGTCTTGTTTTGAAAAAATTTGTTCTGGCGGTACATCACCTAAGCCACTATTTTTGGGAGTGAAAAGTCTAACCACATCAGTCTTAGTAAAGTTAGCTGCGAGAGTTAAATCTAACTCACCACCTAACATAACAGTATCCCAAGTAGCGATAATATCAACGCCTTGAGTTTTTGTATCAGCCCCATTTAAGAAAAATTGACCTTTACCTGCCCCAGAGACTTTTAAGGCAGCATCTAATGCGGGCGACAGACCAGCACCTAACTTATTACTGATCACAATACGATCGTCAATATCAATTGAATACCAATCTACAGTTAAGTTAATGTTATCGGTAACTTGGATCACTGTGCCTAAGCTAAAATTAGTCGATTCTTCTTCTTTTAACTCTGGGATGCCAATGGTTTGTGCTAAGGGGGAATCATTACGGAAAGTACCAACTTGCACGGCAATTTGATCGCCGTTAGGATCGTCAGTGTTGGTAATAAATTGAGTGCTAATGTTATTGAAATAAAGTTGTTGCATTGATGGCGCGCGGAAGCCCGTACTCACGGCACCACGAATCGCTAACTCTTCGGTGATAGACCAGTTAGCTGCTAGTTTAACGTTAGAGCTATCACCAAAACCGTCATAGTCATCGTAACGAACTGCACCGCTAACAATTAAGTTTTCAGTAACTTCCGTTTCTACGTCAGCGTAAAATGAGATAACATTTCGGTTTTCATCAACATTCGATACAGGAGCGATACCACCAAAACCTTGAGTGCCAGCATTTCTATCGGTTGGAAATAAACTCTCACCTAAAACAGTATCATAATCTCTAACAGAATACTCTTCACCAGCGGTAACGTTATAATAATCAGTGCGAATTTCCGCACCTAATGCTAAAAAAAATAGTTCGAAGTCTTGAGTATAATCAATATTTAATGTTGATAAAGCCAATTCTAAACCATAAGCAAAAGCTTGACGAGGTATTGAATTTCGTATTTCACTGGGGGTTATATTGGCAAGCGAACCATCTGAATTATATTGCAATGCGTTAGCAAAGGATGAATTGATAGTGTCGCTAGTTATGTAGTCAATATTGTTTTGACCATAAGTATAAGATAAGTCTAAACTTGCGCCATTTTCTAAGACGGTCTGATAACCCAGGTTATAGGAAATATCTTTGATTCCCGAATTGATTTTAGGTAAAAACCCTGCGGGTATCGTTGCATCTCCATCTTGTAATGGTGCATTACCGCCATAATTAGCATTATCGCGGAAGAAAGCTGCAGATTCATTATCGCGCTTTGAATAGGTAATAAAGCCATATAATTCGCCGTTACCTAACTCATAACTCGTATTAACCGTTAAACCAAATTGACTTGACTCGGCATCACCAATTCTAAAGGTATTACGTGGGGCTGTTGCTTCACGTGAGTCACCTAGTAATATGCTGCCATTGGCTAATTCACTACATCCGAAAAATTGACAAGAACCATGTAAACCCGCTCTATTGGTATAACCCCGATTACGAAAATTTAGTGTGGTATTAAAGAAGCCACTATCACCTAAAACAAATCCTTTAGAGATATCTATATTGGTAGTTTCACCATCACCCTCTGAGTATTCACCATAAGACACCGTGACTTTACCGCCTTCACTTGCGTCATTTAATACAATGTTAATAACACCGGCAATAGCATCAGAGCCGTATTGTGCAGCTGCGCCATCTCGTAAAACTTCAATGCGTTTAATGGAAGCAGCAGGTATAGCGTTCAGATCAGTACCAGCAGTACCACGACCAACAGAGGTATTTATATGTATTAAACTGGCTTGATGACGGCGCCTGCCATTAATAAGTACCAATGTTTGATCTGGTCCTAAACCTCGCAATGTTGCAGGACGAAGCGCATCAGTACCATCACTAATTGACGAACTAGAAAAATTAAAAGAAGGAGCAATAGCTTGCAGCATTCTACCTACTTCGGTTTGACCTGTATTGGTCAATGCTTCAGCTGAAAGAATGTCAATCGGTACAGGAAGGTCGTTGGCTGAACGTCCAGCAACGCGACTACCAATGATAAAGATTTTTTCTACTTCTTGCTCAGACTCTTGAGCAAAGGTTGATTGATTTTTAGTCGATAATATAACGGGCGCTAAGGCTGGTTTTACTACTATGTTTTTTTTAGGTGTTATCCCTCTATAGTGTTTATCAACTTGAATGCTCAGTTGACCAGCGTTATTAACAACAGCGATTAAGCCTGAGTCTTTTAATAATTTTTTTAGACCTGAACTTACTGAATGATAACCTTTTAATGTATTTGCTTGATGTTTTTTTGTCAAATCAAATGAAAAAACAATGGTTTGATCTGCCTTTTGTGCAAAGGCTATTAAAGCTTTGTCAGCTCGTTGTTTATTAATATCAAAGCGTATCAAGCTGTCAGCATTGGCGTTAATAGTAACTAACATCAAAATTATTGTAGTGAAAAGCTGATGTAACCATTTTGGCATAACTGATAGCTGAAACTGACGAAATTGCTTTCGCCAACTGCGCAGTATTAATAAACAAGTGAGCAGGAGAAGTCCTCTATAGTTTTTTAATTATTTTAGAGTTACCTAAATTAAGCGAAATGGTGAAAAATAGCCAGTAAAAATAGTGGCTATTTTTTGAATAAAGGGGAGAAAATATCTATTGGAAAGATAAAGGGTTATTCGGCTAATGCAAGTAAAATGGTGTTGTCGGTATTTTTAGAGTAATTAATATTAAAGTTACTCTTTAATGACGCTAATAAACCATCAATATCATTAGCTTTAAAATAGCCGGACACTTTTATATTGGCCATTTTTGGATCTAAAATTTTAAAACGACTTGAAGTATATCTACTGACTTCAACCAAAGCTGTTGACAAAGGCTCACCATCAAAAATTAACATGCCTTGTTGCCAAGCTAAATCACGTTGCACCTGATCAAGAGAAACTTTTTTAACGGGAGTTTCTATATGATTAGCAATAACTGCTTTTTCACCGGAAAGGACTAAAACGCCGGGAAGATCTGATTGTTTGGTATGTTCATTTGCGGTTAATAGTGTTTGCTTTATCAGCTCTAATGCTTCGTTTGCTTTAGTGATTAACACTCGACCCTCAGTAACCATTAACTCCATTGTATGATCGTCACTTTTTTGCACATTGAATATAGTGCCTAAAGCAGTGAACGATTTTTCACCAGAATTAACGGTGAAAGGACGAGATTTATCTTTAGCAACATCAAATCTGGCTTCACCTTGCACTAAGGTTAGTTGACGAAATTCAGATGTATAAGCAACTTCAACTATGCTATTGGTATTTAATTGAATATGCGTGCCATCCCTCATGGTAAAGCTATTTTGTTCACCAATAAAGGTCTTTAGTGTTTGTGTTTGTGTTAAAGCTTGCTCATGAAATGAAGGGATGAAAGGTAAGAATGATTGTTCAATTAAAGCATTGGTAGAAAATAAGGATACTATAGCGACACTCGCGGCTAAGGCTATAGCAACAAACGTATTGTTCGATTTTTTTACTTTTTCTAATGGGAATAAACCACTTAACTCATTAAGTACAGAAACATCATCCCAATAAGAAGCCATTTCTAATAAAGTTGCATGATGAGTCGCATTTTGATTACACCAAATAACAAGTTCTCTTTGCTCTGTTTGAGATAAGCCACGATCCATACGGCTGATCCAAAGGCAAGCTTGCTCTTGAATCTGCTCTTTGGTGTGAAACTGACTTACATTGCTCATTGGTTTACTCATTTACTTATTGAATTTATTCGTTTATTTGTTGACGATGTTTTTTATTTTCGCACTTGTTGATTTCGATGCTTTCTTAGCTGTTGGTGTTGGACCAACGTTATAGTGCATTTGTTTCATGTATTGTACACTTTTTAATAGCCCTTTCGCTACATGCTTTTCAACGGTACTTTCGCTCAACTGTAAATATTGTGCTATTTCTTTTTGGCTCAGTCCATAGACTTTCTTTAAAATGAAACATTTACGCACAGAGCCTGAAAGTTGATCGGTGGCGCGACAAAAAGATAAAAAACGCTCTTTAGATTCATAATCGTCTTCAAAGTGGTTGCTACTTAATTCAACAGGTGGTTCAACAAAATCCTCTATGGAGTCGTTAAATTTGTTATCCCATTTTGCATTATGATTGAAAGCTATATTTTTAGCTGTTTTAAGCATATAACTACGCGCATACTTAATTTCTTGTTTCAAGCTTGCTTCATAACTACGGACAAACGTTTCTTGCACGATATCATCTATATCGTCAGGTTTGACAATGCGACTGATAATACTTTTGATAGTGCTTTGATAGCTGATGAAAATATCAGTTAGTGAATTGTTGTTTTTTTTGATGCTCATTGTTCATAGCGTTAAGATGAGTTACTGCTCTTAGTGTACTCATTTATTGGGTCGCTTTTCAATCACTTTATTTACATAATTATTTACTCTAGTGTTTCAGCAAGTTACACGCTTGTTAAGAAACTTTCGAAGAGCTTAAGTAGTTCTTGGTAGCTATGTTTGAGTTTTAAATATAATTCATTTACTTCCGCTTGATTATTGTTTTTTGCGGCAATCTCTAACTTGCTAGCAACTTGGTGTAATGCAAGCCCACTTAAATTACCAGAAACACCTTTTAAAGCATGAGCATGGTTATATATTTTCTGGTATTGCTTGGAAGTACTGTTTGTATTTAGCTCCACAGCTTGAGCTAAGTCGGTTATCATTTTTGGGGTGTCTTCAATAAAAATACCAATTAAACTCATCAACAATGCTTGATTATTACTAACTCTATTTAAGCAGGCTGCTTTATCCCAAATGAGTTTGCTTGTATTGTCATTATTCGTATAGTTATTCTCTTTGTGGAGAAGGGCATTATCGCGGGTCATTTCATCGGTCGATATTTGGTCAGTCATGTTAATCATGTCTAGTGTGTTGTTTTTATTACTTGCTGTTGTAGTGCTGTTATGTTGTTCAACCTCTTGATAATGTTTAGTGACCGTGGGCGCTTCTTTCGTTTTGTCATTGCGTTTATTTACACCTAACCAGTGTTGAAGTTTTTCTTTTAATAGCTCAGGTGTAATGGGTTTTGCAAGGTAATCGCTCATTCCAGCAGCAAGGCATTTTTCTTTGTCTCCCTCCATAGCGTTAGCTGTCATGGCTATAATAGGAATATCACAATATTTATCAACGGTTTTATTACTGCGAATTTCTCTACTCGTTTGATAACCATCCATTTCAGGCATTTGACAATCCATTAAAACAAGTGTGAATGGCTTACTGTTTACCTCCTTATTTGATGATTGAAGTGCTGCTAGTGCTTCAATACCATTTATAGCAATATCCGCAGTTAAGTTGAAGTGCTCTAGAATACCTAAAGCAACTTGCTGGTTAATACGGTTATCTTCAACAAGCAAAATTCGAGTGTTTTCTGGCCAGATGGTTTCATTGTTATTTATCGTTGAATGAGTAAAACTTTGTAGGTAATCATGAGTAACAATTTGCTTGGTTTGTGCTTGCTCATCTTTATCCATAACAACCGCTAAAGCATCAAATAAATCTGAAGTCGTTGCGGGTTTAGGGAAGTAAGCATTAAAGCCAATGTCAGCAAAAAAGCGGGCTTCATTACCTTGAGAAATAGAAGTCATCATAACTAGTTTTATGGTATTAAGGGCTGAGTTGCTACGAATTTTTCTACCAAGTTCGGCGCCATCCATTTTTGGCATCTGCATGTCTAAAAAAGCAACGTCAAATAATGGCAACGTTGTTTGTTGAAGACGATGACGGCACAAAATTAATGCCTGTTCACCATCAGTGGCTTCGGTGATTGTAGCCCCCCAATGTTCTAGCTGCCCTCGTAATACCTCAAGGTTAATTTTGTTATCATCAACAATAAGAATGTTGAGCTTACTAATATCAATGCTTGGCATCACCCGTTGTGATTTTTCACTAGGCTCAATCACAATGCTAAATTCAAAAGTGCTGCCGGTGCCTTCAAGGCTGTGAACATTAATGTCACCATCCATTAATTGACATAACCTTTTGGTGATAGCTAAACCTAAACCTGTCCCCCCATATTTGCGTGTTGTTGACGCATCCACTTGAGAAAAGGTATCAAATAGAGATGTTAGCTTATCAGCAGGGATACCAATGCCACTGTCTTGTATTGAACAAAGCAATAGCAGTTTACTTTGACCTGCAGGTACGGCACTGACTCGAATAATAATGTCACCGTTTTGAGTGAATTTTATCGCGTTACCGACTATGTTGGTGAGTATTTGGCGAATTCTACCTTGATCGCCTTTCACCATCGATTGTTCTACTTGAGTGGTATCTAAAATTATTTCTAGCCCTTTTTCTTGTGCGGTTAAAGCCATTGCTTCGACAAATTCACCTAACATACCGCGCAAATTAAAGTCGTATAGTTCTAAGTCCATTTTTCCGGCTTCTATCTTGGAAAAATCTAAAATATCATTGATTAATGTTAACAATGATTCAGCACTCGATTTGGCCAATTTGGCTTTGTGTTGTTGTTCATTACTTAGCTTAGAGTTAAGTAGCAGCCCTAACATGCCTAATACACCATTCATGGGGGTGCGTATTTCATGGCTCATGCTGGCTAAAAATTCACTTTTTAACTGATTGTTTTGCTCGGCGATTTTTGTCGCTTGTTCTAATAATTCTCTCGCTTGTTCTTGCACTATAGCCGTGGTAAATAATAAACCTACTTCGGTTAAGAGTGTTTTTGTTGCTTCACTAGCCTCTGGGTTTATTGGCGTATTAAAAAATAACACACCGACAGTGACTTGGTCGTCTGCCACATTGTGTATTAGTGGCACTATATAATAACCATGGGCGGGTTTGTTTGCTTTGTTATTAGCATGATTAGCATGGTGGTTTTCTTTAAAGCGGTTATCACCAGTAATAATTTCAGCTGATTGACCGACTTTGTTGTATAAATAACGACCTAAAGCAAGGGCTTGTTCGTGATGAATGTAATTTGTACTGAAATCACCGCGTAAACTGCATAGGCTTAATTTGGCTTTTCCTTCGGGTAATAAAAACACGCCGCCTTTATTTAACAAATCTAAGTTGGTTAAGTTAAAGCATTCATCGATAGCTTGGTTCAGTTTCTCTGGCAAAGATAAAGTTTGATGTAAAGCTTTGTTGATAGCTAATTTTACTTGCGTTGCTTGCAAGTCGTACTCTTGTTGTAGTGCTTGTTGTTTACGTTCACTAATATCTAATATTGTACCCACAACGCGGTTAGGCTCACCTTGGGCATTGTAAGCCACCACTTTACCGCTGTCGTGCAGCCATAACCAATGGCCTTGTTGATGTTTTATTCTAAATTCAATGTCGTATTTTATGCTTTCATCATTTAAGTGTTGCGTTAACAGCTTCATTACAGCAGGGGCGTCATCAGGGTGTAATAAAGCACCAAATTTTTCAACCGTAAAAGGAGTTAGTGATTGAGGGGAATAACCGGTTATTTCATGCCAACGGGGATTACAATCAATTAAATCTGAACTTAATTCCCAATTCCAAAAGCCGACACCAGTATTGTTAACCACTAAAGAAAGTTTATTGGCATCTTGTTGTACTTGTTCATTAATTTTTTCAAGTTCATTTTGATGCTGGCTGCGTTTCTCTACCATGTGATTAAAGGCCATGGTAAGTTGACCAATTTCATCGTTAGAGCTTTGTTTTACTTGTAATTGATTTTCGCCTGAAGCCACACGTAAACTGGCGTTAGCAAGTTTTATTAACGGCTTGGTAATACTTTTGCTGAGAAAGAATATTACAATACTGACCACAATAGTAAAAAAAACAACTAACCAAAATGTGGTTTGTGCTAACCAGTTTGCATCAGCTAATACTTTGTTTAACGGGCTTTCTGTTATTAATATCCAGCGGGTGTTGGCAATACTAATGGGTTGAAATACCCCAATTACTTCTTCGCCTTCAATATTTTTATACTCATGATATTGCTTAACGTTATGATGATTGCCTTTATTGCCTTTATTGCCTTTATTGCCTTTATTGTTTTGTTGCTGCCATTGCCATATTTTATAAGCAGGCACAGTAATGTTTTTATTCAAGACTGTTTGCCAGTCATTATTTAATGGGGTTTGTAGTAGCCCTTTTTCATCAATAATATAGTGGGTTAGGTTATCAGTATATTTTTCTTGGTTGACCATTAAACGATAAAGAGCATCTAATTTTATTTGCATAGCATAAACACCAACAGGGTCGCCATTTTCATTGATTAACGGCGCGCTGATAAATGCCGAAAGTAAATAATTAGAAGGCGCATAACGTTCGGTATCAGAGAGCGTAGTTTTGCCGGTATTTAAGCTAACCAGTACGGCTTTAGCAAAATGGGTGTTTTTATATTTCCCTGACCGTAAGTTTGTGCCTAAATCTTCTTCATGGGTTAAATTAAATAAAATATTAGCGGAGTTATCAATTAAGAAAATATCGTGAATATAATCGTAGTTACGCTGCATATTAATCAGCGCATTACTCATTTTGTCTACTTGTTTGACCCACTGGTAACTTTTTACAAAATCACTCAGTGGTTGTTGGTATTGCTGGTAACTCGTCGAAAGTGCTACTAAATTTTGTGCGGTAGATAAATTTTCAGCTTGACTAGCAATGTCCATCATTCGGTAACGAAACCAATTATCGATAAAGGTTTTGGTTTCATGCGCTGAAATACTTAACTTATCAGTGGCACTATTGATTAAGCTTTCTCTACTTTGCAAATAGCTCAACAACGATATCAATATTAATGGCAGTAAGGTTAATAATAAAAACCACTTCATTAACAGGTATTGTAACGATGATTTTTTGATGTTTTTATTTTGCTCTATCATACGGTTTAATTTCCGTGGTTTTGTTTCGCTTAAAGTATTAGCTTTATAACTCTGCTAAATTTTGTCGAAAATTTTCATTGGCAAAATCATCTATGTTAACCCCATGTTTTATTATTTTTCCTTCAACAGCTAAATCCATAATTTGCTTTAAACCGGCTTTGTCTATATTTAGATGTTGGTAATTAATAACTTTCAGTTGTGGATTCAAACTGGCAATAATGGCTGTACGTGTATGTAAGGGAATATATAAGGCTTTAATTACCTGTTTTTTATGGGTTTTATTGTTGGGTTGACTGTTTGCTTGGTTGCTTTCTTTGGCGGATACTGTATTTATCATGATTAAACATAAGATCAAAAAAAACAGCATTAGCAAACAAAATTTGACGCCGGTATTGGTTAGCGACATATTTTGGCGGTAAGCTAGCTTGAGTTTCACGGGTAAATCCTTTTATTGAAAAGAATACTCAAGCCTTAGTGTAGTAGAGGTTTTGAATTTGTAAAAAAATCGCAAAAAAATAGCCACATATTTTGCTATAAAGTGGCTAGTTAAGCTGAAACTCTCAGGTAGTTACTATGTTAAGACTTCATTTTGGTCTGTTTTACTTTTTTCTTGGCTTGTTTTTTAGCTTTAGCTTTTTTCTGAGCAGTGGTTAGTTTTATTTTTGCTTTTTTATTAGCAACCCGCGCTTCTTTGTTTTTTGGGCGAAGTGTTTCGATTACACGCCGCTGTAAACGTTCACTTTGATAACGTTCAATTTTGCCAACCACAGACATATCGTGCGCTTCAACTAACGAAATTGCAGTACCTTTAGCGCCTGCACGGCCAGTACGGCCTATGCGATGAACATAAATGTCGACCTTACGTGGCAGATCAAAATTGATAACATGGGTAATGTTATCAATATCTAAACCACGGGCGGCAACGTCAGTGGCCACCAGTACTTTGACTTCGCCACTTTTAAAACGCTCAATAGCCTTATTACGTTTGTCTTGGGGCATTTTGCCTTCAAGCCAAACACAAGGCAATTCTTCAGCGTATAACTTACCTGACAAATATTGAACTGTTTCACGTTTATTAGCAAAAACCACGGTGCGCTCGACACCTTGCTGTTTTAAGGTGTTTACCAATAAATTTAGTTTATGTGGGGCGCTGTCAGCAAGGTGTAGCCATTGGTGAATTTTAGCCTTTTCTTTGCGAGATGGGTTTGACTCTAAAAATTCAGGCTCATTAAGTACCTCTTTAGCAAAACGAATAACACCCGCACCTTCTAATGTTGCTGAAAAAAGCATGGTTTGCTTGCGCCAGCGTGCTTCACCCACAATGCGATTGATAGCTTCGCTAAAACCTAAATCAAGCATTCTATCCGCTTCATCAAGCACTAAAATTTCAATTTCGCGGGCGTCAAATTGTTCGTTTTCAATGTATTCTAATAAACGTCCGGGTGTGGCAACGAGAATATCGGTAGTGCTATTGAGAATGTCAGCATGGCTGCCATAGTTTACGCCACCGGTGATAACGCCGGTTTTTATTTTGGTTAGCTTAGTTAGGTTGTCACTGTCACCACCTATTTGGATGGCTAATTCACGCGTTGGCGTTAATATTAAAACGCGCGGAAAACCCGGTTGGGTGCGCGGGTAGTCAAGTAAATGTTGAGCAATAGGTAATAAAAAAGCCGCTGTTTTACCTGTACCTGTTGGCGCAGAAGCTAAAATGTCTTTACCGGCCATGGCAGGTGGAATAACCAGTGTTTGGATAGAGGTTGGTTTTTTGTAACCTAACTCTTTAATACTGGCTAATAATTCAGAGTCGAGATCAAATTGCTCAAACATAGGGGATTTTCACTAATTTTTTGGTGTTTACAAAGATGGTGATAATTATAGTAGTTTTCAGCTAGGGTTGTAACTAAAAGTTGTGGAACGTAGCTCGTTGGCGATTTGTCGAGACGAGCCACATACCTAGATTTCACTGTACTCAATTAAAATTTGCTCGCACCATTGGTTGATACGATCTTCACTAAGGTTGTATTGGTTATCTTCATCCAATGACAAGCCGACAAAATGTGATTTTTTTTCTGTTAGCGCTTTTGAAGCGGCAAACTCATAACCTTTATTTGACCAGTAGCCAATAAGTTGTGCTCCTTGTGTTATCACTTGTTCGTGTAACATACCTAGAGCATCTTGAAACCAGTCGGTATAACCAATTTGATCACCCATACCATACAAAGCAACAACTTTATTGCTCAGATCAAGCGCATTGATGTCAAGCCATGTAGCTTCCCAGTCTTCTTGCAGTTGACCGTAATCCCAAGTGGAAATACCAAAAATAATAAAATCATAATCAAGGCAATGGGACAATGACACCTCTTTTATATTGTGTAATTCGACTAGCCCGGCACCAATAGTTGCTTGAATTCTCTCGGCGGCTATTTCGGTATAACAAGTGGTAGAGCCATAAAACAAGCCAATTTTCATCTAAGTTTGCCCAACAAGGTTCGATAAATTTTGGCGATTATATACTCAAACCATATCAATATGCGAGTTTCAAAACAGTTGAGCTTTTCATAACGAAGGTGTTTTTGTTTGTCTGGTATGACTTAACACGTTTTACCAGCATTCTACCGCGAAGCTTCTTGAATTCATCTAACAATCTGTTATGTTAATCAAACTACACTTTATTAACACAAATATTACATTAAATGACTTTATCAACGAACAAACTTATTTTATCTCTATGCGCCACATTGCTCGTCGCAGCTTGTAGCCATAATGGTGAATCGGCAAAAAAAATAGATACACCTACTGCACCAGTAGCCAAAAAAATTCCTTATAAAATGACAGTTCATCAAGATACTCGTATTGATAACTATTATTGGATGCGAGACGATACCCGCACAAACGTGGAAATATTAGCACACCTTGAAGCTGAAAATAATTACACTAAAGCTAGGCTAGTTCGTACCGAAGGCTTGCAAGCGGAACTCTTTAAAGAAATTAAAGGCCGTATTGAAAAAGACGATAATTCAGTGCCAATTAAGCAAGGCAACTTTTTTTATTCTTATCAAATGCATGGTGATAGCGAACATCCTATTTATATTCGCGCCACAGACTTTAATGGCAGTAATAGCCAAGTGCTATTAGATATAAATGAGTTGGCTAAAAAACACGATTATTATCAAATTCATGGTTTAAAAGTTAGCCCCAACGAAAAACTATTAGCCTACGGTGAAGATACCATTAGCCGCCGTATTTATGATATTCGCTTTAAGGATCTTAAAACAGGTGAATTACTCAGTGATACGCTTGCCGGTACTAGTGGCAGAATTGAATGGGGCAATGATAATAAAACTGTTTATTACATTAAAAAAGATCCCCAAACATTATTAGGTTATCAAATTTATCGTCATGTTTTAGGCACGAAACAAATTGATGACCAGCTTGTTTATGAAGAAACAGATAAAACTTATTACATTTCTATGTCAAAAGAAAAAGATGGCAGTAATATCTATATTTGGCACTCAAGCACCGAAGCAAAAGACGTATCATTAATTGACGCTAACAATAACAAGTCAGCTGCAACGGCTTTTATTCCCAGAGAAAAGAATATTGAATATGCTATAGCTAAACTTAATGATTGGTACTACATAAAAACTAACTGGCAAGCCACTAACTTTCGTTTAATGAAGGTTCATGCCAGTAAGTTAGGTAATAAAAAGCATTGGCAAAACGTGATTGCCGCTAATGATAATATTAAGTTAGATGATTTTGAATTATTTAATGATCACCTCGTTTACCAGCAACGAGAAAATGGCCTAACCACAGTCACTGTGCAACAGTTATCTACCGGCAAAAAACAGCAGCTCAGCTTTAATGATAGTGCTTTTAAATTATACTTTTATGGTAACAACGAATTAGACAATACTGCTTTACGACTTTATTACTCAAGCTTTACTACGCCAAGCACAAACTATGATATTGATCTAAATACCTTGGCAAAAACACAGCTAAAACAAACTAAAATATTAGGTGGTTTTGATAGCAACAACTACGCTTCAGAGCGTATTGCTATTACGGCTAGAGATGGCAAAAAAATACCAGTATCTTTAGTGTACCGTAAAGATAAATTCAAAAAAGATGGCACTAACCCGCTTTATCAATACGGTTATGGCTCGTATGGAAATACTATCGACCCCAGTTTTTCTAACAGTCGTTTAAGTTTGCTTGATCGCGGTTTTGTTTACGCCGTTGCTCATGTTCGTGGCTCACAAATGCTGGGACGGCCATGGTATGAAAACGGTAAAAAACTCGACAAAATGAATACCTTTACCGACTTCATTGATGTAACTCACGCTTTGTTAGCGCAAGGTTACGGTGACAAAAACAATGTCTTTGCCGCTGGCGGCAGTGCCGGTGGCTTACTAATTGGCGCGGTGATCAATATGGCACCTGAGTTATATAATAGTGTTGCCGCTGCGGTTCCTTTTGTTGATGTGGTAACTACCATGCTTGATGAAAGCATCCCCTTAACCACTAATGAATTTGATGAATGGGGTAATCCGAAAGAAAAAGTTTTTTATGATTACATGTTAGCTTATTCGCCTTATGATCAAGTTATAGCACAAGATTATCCAAATATTTTAGTGACTACCGGTTTGCATGACTCACAGGTACAGTATTTTGAACCTATGAAGTGGGTTGCTAAACTCCGTGAATTTAAAACCGATGACAATGTTTTACTGTTTAAAACCGATATGGAATCAGGTCACGGTGGTGCCTCGGGACGTTTTAAGCGTATTAATAAAACGTCGCTGCAATATGCCTTTTTTATTGATTTAATAGTGAAGTAAAACTATTTTTTGTTGCAAATTTTCTATAACAACTGTAATTTCATGGCAACAAAACGGTCTGTATAATGTATCTGACTATTGATTGAAGTAATTTAGGAAAATAACTATGTTTAAAAAGGTGTTAATTGTTGGTGGTTTAGTGGTAGCTGCTACGGGTGTGTTTTTTTCAATAAATGAATTGGCGGTAGCAAATAATTCATTAGTGCCAGCGAGTATTGCTAAACCTATTGAGTTAGATTTTACGCAATTAAATACCGAGTTACTTAAAGCCAAAATTAAAGTAAAACTGGGTTTAACGGTAGAAAAAATAGAAAAAACACCAGTGCCGGGTATTGCTTTGCTGGTTACTAACCAAGGTTTGTTTTATTCGAGTTACAATGGTGATTATTTTATTCAAGGTAAAGTGTACAGTTTAGTTGCTGAAGTGACTGATTTAGCTGAAGTAAGCTTAGCTAAAATGCGTCTTGAAGGTATCGAAAAATTTAAAGACGATATGATTGTGTTTAAAGCCAAAGATGAAAAATATGTAGTCAGTGTTTTTACCGATATTACCTGTGGATATTGTCGTAAAATGCATAAGCAAATGGCTGATTACAATGACCTAGGCATTACTTTTCAATATTTAGCCTATCCACGTTCAGGTGTTAAAGATAGACTTGGCGATTATACGCAAGGTTTTAAAGATTTACGTTCAGTATGGTGTGCTGAAGATCCTCAAGCGGCGATGACCAATGCGAAAAACAGCCGTAATGTTGCTTATCGAGTTTGTGACAAACCCATTGAAGGTCAGTTAAACTTTGGCCGTCAAATAGGCGTTAATGGTACTCCTGCAATCGTTTTAGCCAATGGTATGATGGTGCCAGGTTATCAACCACCCGAAAAATTAGTGCAAACATTGAAAAACTTATAAGGTGGCTGTATACCCGTGTTACCTCAAAATGAAGGATTCAGCTGGAATTAGAAACGTCTTTAGGCAAGGCATTGATTGAAGATAATGGTTGTTCAGGAGAATGTGCTCCTGCATTCTCTAAGAAGCTACATCCATGTAGCGTCCTTGTCGAAATCAATAACGCCGCATAAAACGTTTCTAAACCAGCCCTACGGGAATGACTGAGCAAATCATGCTCGTCGTTGCATCTGTTTTTAAGGGAATAACCATTAATAAAAAGATGCGCCTTGATCATGAATCGCTCAGACATCCTGAAACTCGCATTTTGAAGTATCACGGGTATAAGTTGTCACGAGCAACACGAGATACAACAAAATGACTAGAAGAATAATTCGCCGCAAACACGTTGCTGATGAACACTTACCTGATAATTTAGCCCCTATTATCAAGCAAATTTACGCTGCTCGAGGCGTTCAATCAGCGCAGCAACTTGAATTAAAAGTAGCGAACTTGCAGGGAGTAGGTGCCAATGAGCAAAACGGCTCATTGAAAGGTTTACCAAAAGCCTGCGAATTATTGCATGCAGCCCTAATCAACAACACTAATATCATTATTATTGGTGATTTTGATGCAGATGGCGCTACCAGTACTGCGTTAATGATGGTGGCGCTGAATTTAATGGGCAGCACTAATCACTCGTTTATAGTGCCGAACCGTTTTGAATATGGTTATGGCCTCACCCCTGAAATAGTGGATATTGCCGCGAGTCAAGGCGGGCAGCTGTTAGTAACGGTTGATAATGGTATTAGCTGTGTTGCCGGCGTTAATCGTGCTAAAGAACTTGGTTTGCAAGTTCTGGTCACTGATCATCATTTGCCCGGTCATGAATTACCAAATGCCGATGTTATTGTTAATCCAAACCAAGCGGGTTGTCCCTTTCCCAGTAAATCACTGGCGGGTGTTGGCGTTGCCTTTTATGTGATGTTAGCGCTGCGTAGCCATCTTCGAGAACAAAAATATTTTATCACACAAAATATTGCTGAGCCTAATATAGCGCAACTACTCGATTTGGTTGCTTTAGGTACGGTAGCCGATGTAGTCGCTCTGGACGGTAATAATCGAATTTTGGTTGAACAAGGTTTAAAACGTATTCGCGCTGGACAAACCCGTCCGGGCATTCAAGCCTTAATAGAAGTGGCCAATAAAAACCAGCAACGTTTAGTGGCTTCAGACTTTGGTTTTGCCTTAGGACCTAGAATTAATGCTGCGGGACGCTTAGATGATATGTCTTATGGCATTAATTGTTTATTGGCGCCTGATTTAGCTAGTGCAAGAGTGATGGCGCGTGATTTAGATGAGTTAAATAAAACCCGCCGAGAGATAGAGCAGGGCATGCAAATTGAAGCAGAAGCGGTGCTTAAATCGCTAAAATTTAATGAAAAACATTTTGATGACCACAACTTACCCAATGCTATTGCCCTCTTTAACCCCGATTGGCACCAAGGGGTAATCGGCATTGTTGCCGGTCGCTTAAAAGAAAAGTTTCATCGCCCTTGTATTGTCTTTGCTAAAGGCAGTGATAAGGCGGATGATAACGACGAACGACAAGAAATTAAAGGCTCAGCTCGGTCAATTCCGGGTTTACATATTCGTGATTTGTTAGAGCATATTAGCAGCCAGTACCCTGATTTAATTTTAAAGTTTGGCGGTCATGCGATGGCGGCAGGCTTGTCCATCAAACAGCAAGATTTTGTCAAATTTCAAACTGTTTTTAACGAACTAGCGGGTAAATGGTTAAAAGAAGAAGACTTACAAAGCATCATTTTATCTGATGGTGAATTAGCACTTGAACAGTTAACACTTAGCTTTGCTGAGCAGCTGCGCGATGCAGGTCCATGGGGGCAAAACTTTCCTGAGCCGTTGTTTGATGATAGCTTTACTTTAATACAGCAGCGTATTGTTGGCGAAAAACACCTTAAATTGGTAGTAGAAAAACAAGGCGTATTGGGTAAAAAAGTGTTCGATGGTATTGCTTTTAATATTGATATTAAATCTTGGCCTAATGCTCAAGCAAAACAAGTGCATTTAGCTTACCGATTAGATGTAAATGAATTTCGCGGTAAACGCACCGTGCAATTAATGGTAGAAAATATCGTTGTTGTTGAGCAATAATAAGAACATAAGAGACAAAACCGCCACTTCTTAGGCGTTTCCTTATTCCCCCTTTTACGGTATAATGCGCGACTATTTTTTACGGCTTAAATCACTTATAGAACGATGTTTAAAAACTTATGTTTGAAATAAATCCAATAATAAATAAATTAAAAGAAATCCGCGAACGCGCCAACTTGCTTCGGGGGTACCTTTGACTACGACGTTAAAGCAGAGCGTTTAGTTGAAGTTTCACGAGAATTAGAGTTACCCGATGTTTGGAATGAGCCAGAGCGGGCGCAAGCATTAGGTAAAGAGCGCAGCGCACTAGAAGAAGTGGTTAATACCATAGTTGAGTTAGAAACAGGTTGTGATGATATTGAAGGCTTAGTTGAGTTAGCGGTTGAAGAAGAAGACCAAGAAACCTTTGATGAAGCTCAAAGCGAGGCAAAAGCCTTAGATGCAGTATTAGAAAGGCTTGAGTTCCGCCGGATGTTTAGTGGTGAGCAAGATGCCAACAACTGTTATTTAGATATTCAATCAGGCTCTGGCGGCACTGAAGCACAAGATTGGGCTGAAATGCTAATGCGCATGTATTTGCGTTGGGGTGATGCCAAAGGTTTTAAAACCGAAGCAATTGAAGTCACCGACGGTGATGTTGCCGGTATTAAAGGCTGCACTATTAAATATACTGGAGACTACGCATACGGTTGGTTACGCACAGAGACTGGCGTGCATCGATTGGTGCGAAAATCACCGTTTGACTCCAGTGGTCGTCGTCACACTTCATTTGCTTCAGCGTTTATTTACCCTGAAATTGATGACAATATTGAGATTGATATTAATCCCGCCGATTTACGTGTCGATACTTATCGAGCTTCGGGAGCGGGTGGTCAACATGTCAATAAAACCGACTCGGCTATTCGCATCACTCATATTCCAACCGGCGCAGTCGTACAATGTCAAAGCGATCGTTCGCAACACAAAAACCGCGCAGCGGCAATGAAACTATTGAAAGCTAAATTGTTTGAGCTAGAAATGCAAAAGCAAAATGAAGATAAACAAGTACTAGAAGACGGTAAGTCTGATATCGGTTGGGGCAGTCAAATTCGCTCTTACGTGCTAGATGATAGCCGTATTAAAGATTTAAGAACCGGCGTTGAAAATAGAAACACGCAAGCGGTGTTAGACGGTGATTTAGACAAATTTATAGAAGCCAGTTTGAAATCTGGCTTGTAATTGATAATAGTGTTGTCGAGGCAAGCATCAACCTACCAGTAAAATGTAGGTCGTCACGAGCGGAGCGAAGCACGACAAAAAATTAAATAGAGAGTAAAAAATGACTGACAAAGCAAAAAATAGCCAAAACCAAGCAAATAATCAAGCTCCAGCCCAAGATGAAAATAAACTCATTGCCGAGCGCCGTATAAAATTAGCCAAAATTCGTGAGAATTGCCCTGCTAATGGTTTTCCCAATGATTTTAACCGCGAACATTTAGCGGCAGATATTCAAGCAGAGCATGGTGAAAAAACCAAAGAAGAGCTAGAAGCATTACAAGTGACTTACGCTATTGCTGGTCGTGTTATGGCAAAACGTGGTCCTTTTTTGGTTTTACAAGATGTGTCGGGCCGTATTCAAGCTTATGCTGAAAAAACCGTACAAAAAGAAATTAGAGCTAAATCAGGTAGCTTAGATGTTGGTGATATTGTTGGTGTGAGAGGCATTTTACATAAATCAGGTAAGGGTGATCTTTATGTCAATATGGATCACTACCAGCTATTAACTAAGTCGTTACGCCCATTACCAGAAAAATTTCATGGTTTGTCAGATCAAGAAATGAAATATCGTCAACGTTATGTTGATTTGATCATCAATGAAGATACCCGCAATACTTTTAAAATGCGTTCAAAAATTGTTGACGGTATCCGTAAGTTCCTTGTCGCGCGTGATTTTATGGAAGTTGAAACGCCGATGTTACAGATTATTCCTGGTGGCGCTACGGCTAAGCCATTTCAAACTTATCATAATGCCCTTGATATCGACATGTACTTACGCATTGCGCCAGAGCTTTATTTAAAGCGTTTAGTGGTGGGTGGTTTTGAGCGGGTATTTGAAATTAACCGTAACTTTCGTAACGAAGGTTTATCAACCCGTCATAATCCAGAATTCACCATGATTGAATTCTACCAAGCGTACGCTGATTATAATGATTTGATGAACTTAACTGAAGAAATGTTACGTACCATTGCTCAAGATGTATTGGGCACTACTATGGTTCGTAATACTGTTAAAAATAATGATGGTGAAGTAGTAGAAGAAAAATTCTATGACTTTGGACAGTCTTTCACGCGTTTATCTATGGTTGATGCCATTGTTAAATACAGCGAGGAAAGACATCAAATAAATGAAGCGGCACTGCGCGACCCTGAAAACAACTTTGACGCGATAAAAGCCATGGCAAAAACTGTGGGTGTTAAAGAAGGCGACGCGGCTAAAGTGTGGGGGCCGGGCAAATATATTTGTGAAATTTTTGAAGAAGTGGCTGAGCATTTATTAGACCAACCCACCTTTATCACCGAATACCCGTGGGAAGTTTCACCACTGGCACGTCGTAATGACAACAACCCATTTATTACTGATCGCTTCGAGTTCTTTGTTGGTGGTCGTGAATTAGCCAATGGTTTCTCTGAGTTAAATGATGCAGAAGATCAAGCGGCACGTTTTAGAAAGCAAGTAGAAGAAAAAGATGCCGGTGATGATGAAGCCATGCATTTTGATGATGATTACATTCGCGCCCTGGAATATGGTTTACCACCTACAGCAGGTGAGGGTATCGGTATTGATCGCTTAGTGATGTTATTTAGCGACTCTCCTACTATTAAAGATGTTATTTTATTCCCTCATATGCGACCCGAAGCCGAATAAACTATAAGCGAGCTTTTAGCCAGACAAAATTAAGTGTAAAGCCCAAGTTGAGAGAAATTTGGGCTTTTTTTATTCTACCGTGTAACTTCTCAAACATTAATTCTCAAGCATTTAAAAAGATCACTTAGTTAGTCTGGTTGGTATTATCTGGGCAGATTTCAGTAAGGCGTAGCAATTACCGGTGATGTTTGCATAAAAAACACCCAAGCAGCACTAGGTAACTGAAAAAATAGTTAACTAGTGCTTGCATCCATCGATTTGATTAGCGATAATTCGCGCCGCCTAGCAGTAAGCTATTCTTAATAGTTGAGTTGGGTTCAGTTCATATTATGGTGACCCTTTTGGTTCCCTCGCAATGATACTCTGTGAACTCGGCCAGGTCCGGAAGGAAGCAACCGCAGCAGACGACTCATGTGCCGAGGTGTGGCTATTAGGGTTGCCACCCAATCTAGATAAATCTCTTTTAATAACGTTATTTAAAATAAAAACTTATCAGCTTGTTGCACGATGCATCTTCATAAATTCTACCGCTTTACTAATGGCTTTTTGTACTTTTGATTCCATTTCAAAACGCTCTGAAGCTGGTAGGTAAAACGCCATATCAACTTCATGGCGAATATAGCGAGTTGGCAGTTGGTTTAATACCACGCAAGTTAAATCAGCGATAAAGTCTTCGTCATATTTGTCATCAAATTTAAACAAAGCAAAATGTTGCAGTACCAATTTTTCATAATAGTTATGAATGTCGTCAGATATTTTCATATAAACCTTCTTCTTATAATAAGTAGAACTACTGAGTTAAGGTTAACCTGTGATTTGCTAAAATGCTAATTTAATTCTTTAAAAGCTAGCGTTTTTCAACTAATTCAATATCACGCTCAATAATTGAAATAGCCTTACGACAGCGTCCAAGGCGTTGATGCAAGGCAAGCACTTCGGCAGATATTTTTTTACTCTCATGGTTTTTAGACTTTATTCTAGCTATTTCTCTTTCAGATACCATATCCATTAAACGACGCTCAAACTCATGGTGTTCGGTGAGTTTTTGGTAAAGTTGATGGCTACTTAACATAACCACTTTAGCTAATTCATTATATTTTCTTGCTTGTTTCATTTTAGCTTTTTTAATACGTACTTTGTTATTGGCGTCAAAACTTAGCTTAGCTGCTTGATGTATAACGGGGTTTGCATTTAAAGCATTAGAAACTGAAAAAATTTGTGCTTCTAATCGTTGCAACAATACTTTAGAAAGTTCAATTTTGTTGTTAGTGATTAGGCGAGAAAACTCATTTAACCTTCGTTCTATTTCTTCAATATAGTCAATATAACGGTCGCTTTGACTCGAAAACAGGTTGATAGAAAACAAATTATGGTTCTCTATCAGCTTATGTGTTTTAGATTGCCTATTTAAAGCATCTATTTTTTTTGCTTTTAATGTTAAACGAGCTAATACAGCCGCTAAACGAACTATCGAATTCACCTTGATATTCCAAAACGTCATAATACATCTTAGAGGTATCTTATCGTTAATGTGAATAAAGGTCTTTAATATTTTTTTAAGTGACAAAGTCATAATTTATGTTGAGCCTTACAAATCGTTAACATTTAAAATAGCGAGTTCGTCACTTTATCTTTACGTAAAGGTTGCTTTTTATTTTAACCTGTTGTTATTGCTTGTTTTATTTTTATTGTGATTTGTTGTTTTGTTTTGGGTTGTATCGATGTGTTCATTTTTAAATAATTGTTTTTTCTGAGTTTTTATTTTAGAAACGTTTTGTTTACTTTTAAATATGTTGTTGTTTATGAATGTCAAGATGAAAAGTTTTATATGAAGTTAAATTACAGTTTATTTTGATTTATCTATATTAAAAACAGCAAGTTATATGTTGGTATTTGGGGGTTGTTTTATGGGTTTAGGTGTAACTGAATATGTCTGCTTGTTAAAAAGTTTACCAAATGGTTATAAATGGTGTTGACGATGCGGGTTAATTCCGTCTAGTATTGTCATTGGCAGATCAGGTCGCTTGGCCCGTTCAAAAAAGTTTACGAGACAATATAGTCTCGGAACAAACTAAAAATAAACAAATAAATAACAACCAATCACAAATGTGATCCAGGGAGTAAACATGTATAACAATAGCAAAGTAGCTAAGGCCATTCGCCTAGCCATGATGTTTGGTGCAGCTGCAACAGCATCTGTTTCAACTTCAGCATTTTCAGCTGAAGAAGGCGCTGAAGAAGAAGTAGAGCGTATTGAAGTAACCGGTTCTCGTATTAAACGTACCGATATGGAATCTTCAAGCCCAGTTCATATTACTAGTTCTGAAGACATTAAGCTTTCAGGTTTTACACGTATTGAAGATATGCTAAACAGCTTACCTATGATTGAAACTGGTCAAACAGCTTTCGTATCAAATGGTGCGTCTGGTACAGCTAGTTTAGATCTACGTGGTATGGGTGCAAGTCGTACACTTGTACTAGTAAACGGTCGTCGTTTACAACCCGGTGGTGTTTATTCTCAATCTCCAGACATTAACCAAATTCCTGTTGCGTTAGTTAAGCGTGTTGAAGTATTAACCGGTGGTGGTTCTTCAACTTATGGTGCTGATGCGGTAGCGGGTGTTGTTAACTTTGTAATGGATAACGACTTTGAAGGTCTAGAATTTACTGTAGGTGCTTCTGGTTATCAACATAATAACGACAATAGCTACATTCAGGGCTTGATGGATGAGAAAGGTTTTGAATATCCTTCAGGTAGCAGTGGCATTGACGGAAAATCTTATAACTTCGATTTAACAATAGGTAGTGATTTTGCCGATGATAAAGGCCATGCCGTTGTTTATGCTACTTATCGTAAAGTTAATGAACTACGTCAAGCCGCGCGTGATTACTCTTCTTGTGCGTTAAGTGCATCGGGTCAAAGTTGTGGTGGTTCAGGTAATGCTATTATACCTAACTTCTATTTTAGCCCTGCTACTAGTAGTGGTGGATTTGACTGGAGTAACTGGGATTACTTAACGCTTACTGAAGGAAGTAATTTCCAACCGTCTGTAGGTAACCAATACAACTATGCACCAGTAAACCATTTTATGCGCCCTGATGAGAAAATTTCATTGGGTGCTTTTATTGATTATGAAATTAATGAGCATGCACGTCCTTTCTTAGAAATAAGTTACATGAATAACCGTACGGTTGCTCAAATTGCTGAGTCGGGGACTTTCTTTGCAGAAACCTATATTCTACCTGTTTCTCAATTAAATGCAGATCAACAAACTTATGTTATGGACAATTTTGGTTTAGGTCCAGATGATGACTTTGCCACTTATATCGGTAAACGTAACGTTGAAGGCGGACCTCGTTCAAGTAACATTGCTACTAATTCATTTAGAATTGTAAGTGGTATTAATGGTGACATTAATGATAACTGGTTCTATGAAGCGTCGTTCCAATACGGAGCTACTAACTCTACTGCTGCCTACTTAAACGATTTCTTTGCTCCTCGTATAGCAACTGCTGTAAACGATGCCGCTTGTGCTGAAGACTCAGAGTGTATTCCTTACGATGTATTCACTTACCAAGGTGTTACTGCTGAAGCTGCCGCATCTTTAACAGGTACTGCGATTTTAACCGGTTATACTACACAAATGGTATTTAATGCTTATGTTTCTGGTGAGCTAGACTTTACTTTGCCATCAGCTGATACTCCAATAGCTATGGTTGTTGGTACAGAATACCGTGAAGAGAAGTTCTCGCGTATATCTGATGAAGTGTTTGCTAAAGGTCTTTTATTAGGTCAAGGTGGCTCAACCACTAGTATTGAAGGTTCATATAATGTCACTGAAATATTTGGTGAGCTTGCAATTCCATTACTTGAAGATGCAGCCTTTGCTAAAAGCTTAACCTTAGAGTTAGGTGGTCGTTATTCTGATTACAATACGTCGGGCGGCGAGCCAACTTATAAAGTTGCTATAGATTGGGGAATCACTGAAAATTGGACAGTACGTTCTAGTATGAACCGTTCAGTTCGTGCGCCTAACGTGTCTAACTTATTTGCTCCTCAAAGTGACGGTTTATGGGGCGGTACTGATCCATGTGCGGGTGCTACACCAGCGCAATCTGCGGCGCAGTGTGCTAACTCAGGCGTAACTGCAGCACAATACGGTAATATTACCGCAAGCCCTGCTAGCCAATATAATGGTTTATTTGGTGGTAACCCAGAGTTACAACCTGAAATTTCTGATTCAATTGCTTTTGGTATTGTGGCTAACCCAATTGAAGGCCTTAACTTTACTATTGATTACTGGGATATTACTGTAGAAGACGTAATTGGTTCAGTTGGTGCAGAACGTACTGTTGAGCAATGTGGTTTAACGGGTGATCCAGCTTACTGTGATAACGTTACTCGTAGTGGCGCGGGTAGTCTTTGGTTAGGTACTGCTGGTTTTGTTAAAGCAACTAGCATTAACTTATCTAGCATGAACTTTGCTGGTGTTGATGTTTCTGCTAACTATACACTTGAAGCATTAGGTGGTACTTGGACTTCTAGCTTAATTGGTACCTTTATGACTAAGAAAGAGTACGAGCCACTTCCAGGCGTTCCTGATGCAACTTTTGATTGTGTGGGTAACATGGATGACGGTTGTTTTGCTCAGCCAGAATGGCGTCATACGGCTAAATTATCTTACGACATGGATACTTTCTGGACTGCAAGTGTTATTTGGAGATACTATGGCGAAGTTGGCTACAGTGAATATGATGCTGAGAAAGGTACTGGTGACCAATTAGTTGGCGAGAATGGCGGAATTGATGCTCAAAGTTATATCGATTTAAAAGCTGCTTTCGATCTTAACGATAATGTTGGTCTTCTAGTTGGTGTTAACAACGTATTAGATAAAGAGCCGCCAATGGTTGGTGGTACATTATCTACTAACGGTAACGCAGTTGCTGGTTTCTACGACACATTAGGTCGTTACTTACATGCAAGCGTAACAGTTAAGTTCTAATAACTAGTTCTTAGATATAAAAAACGGTGAGCTTAGGCTCACCGTTTTTATTTGTGCAGCAAAAAAGTCGTAACATATAAAACTATTATGCAGATAAAACAAATTGAAAAATTAAAATCTTTAGTAAAGCAAAATCCAACATCAAAGTACTATATTGAGTTGCTTGTTAAAGAGTTTGCGCAAGTTGACGATTGGCGCAGTGCTAGTCAATGTTATGCGGATTATCTTGACCTTGTTGATAATGACGCGGAAGCCTACTTTAATCACGCTTATAATTTACGGTTTTCCGGTGAGTATGAAAAAGCGATAACACAATATAGAACTGCACTTAGTTTGAATATTGCTCAACCAGAGGAAGTTTACTTAAATATAGCTGTTATTTATTCAGATTATTTACGTTTGGAAACAGACGCAAAAATAGCGCTTGAACAAGCATTAACATTAAATAAACAATATATTCCAGCGTTATATAATTTGGCCAATTTGTATGAAGATGCAGGCGACAAAGAA
The DNA here is from genome assembly GCA_016765685.1 of Colwellia sp. Classification (GTDB taxonomy): domain Bacteria; phylum Pseudomonadota; class Gammaproteobacteria; order Enterobacterales; family Alteromonadaceae; genus Colwellia. Next base: position 30,379 of record JAESPR010000072.1, read on the forward strand.
TTGGCTGCTGAATTATTCGAAAAAATTATTATCCTTCAGCCTAAATACTATGATGCTTTGGCGAGACTAGCGCAGATTAATAAAGTAGAAGACCCGCAAGCAGAGCTAATTTGTAAACTCGTTTCAGCAAATAAAGACGTTCACATTGACATTTCTGAGAAAATTAATATTAATTTTGCTCTGGGAAAAGTTTTTGATGATTGTGGCGAGTATGATTCAGCATTTTTACATTTTAAAACTGCAAATCTATTAGATCAAAAAATTTCTAACCGTTACAATAAAGCTATTCACGAAGAATACATAGAACAAATTATTAAAATATTTTCGAACAGTGTTTTTAACGAATTTAGTGCTATTAGTAATGCTCATCCAATATTTATATGCGGAATGTTTCGTTCAGGCTCTACTTTAGTTGAACAAATTTTGGCTGCTCATCCTGAAGTATCTGCCGGTGGTGAACGTGAATTTTTTCTCAGGTTGATCGAAAATAGCTTATCTCCATTTCCACAGTCATTGTTAGAACTATCGATAAGCAAGTTTCAAAAAATTGCCGATGAATACCTTAATGACTTAGCAAAAGCCTTTCCTGATGCCGTAAATATTATTGATAAAAGGCCGGAAAATTACCTTTATATTGGTTTGATCAAAATACTTTTTCCTAATGCGCGCATTATTTATACACAAAGGAATGCTTTAGATAACTGCTTGTCTGTTTATTTTTTAAGGCTGGGTGGTCGAATGAATTATGCTTTAAGCCTTGAAAACACTGCACACTACTATAAGCAGCAAGCTAAATTAATGGCCTACTGGCAAGATAGATTTAAAGGGGATATTTATACCCTTAATTATGACGAGTTGGTGAGCAATTCAGAGGAAGAAATTAAAGGTTTGATTCATTACTTACAGTTAGATTGGCATTCGAATTGTTTAAATTTTCATGAAATGAAAAACAGGGTAAAAACCGCCAGTGTATGGCAAGTCAGAAAACCATTATATGCAAGCTCATCGGGTCGTTGGAAAAATTATCAAAAACATATCAGTGAGTTAATCGCTGAGTTTTAAGTGTTTATGAACAAATGTGAAGCCAGAAAGGGGAGGTGAAAAAATAAACTTAGACTAGCTGCTTTTATTACAGAGGCTGAATATCACAAGGAGTTGTCATACGAATTTCGTCAGAAATTGTTGGGTTGGTGCCATGCCACATATAGCTTGGGAAGAATACACAATCGCCTTCTTGTGGGCAATGTTCAACAGATTTTTTTTCTCTATCACCCAGGTTTAATGATGTCTCGCCAAAATGGACCCAACCAGATTTTAATGGATCTTCGGGTGAAATATTTTTAGGAATATCGATATAAGTAGGTCCTGATATCCAACCTTCAGGATGTAAATGATTAGTATGAAAGCCTTGTTTTTTTAATAATACTGACCAACATCCAGCGAAATTAAAACTTTCCGTAATTCTTGAAAGAAAAGGGTGGCTGGGATCTTTAGGTAAGCTATTGATATATTTGTTTGCATTGTTGTTAATTGCGGTTTTTAATTTTTGAATAATGGGAGCGGAATTTAATAGTAAATTACCTGTTGTTTGACTGCCACCCATAACACTTTGATCCAGTGGTTGTTGGGTTGAGTTATGTAAGCTTTTCATAAAATGTTGCAGTTCATAAATGAAATGTTCCAAATTATCATAACCCAAAGGGGTGTCAATTTTTTGAACAACCACAAACTGATCATAATTGTTTAACCAGTGCTCCCGTTCATCATTGAGTAAACGCCAACAAAGGCCAATATAACCCCATAACTCTTGGTTTAGCGGCATTACTTTAAGCGCAATGTTTAGGTGTTGTAGGGCGGTTTTATAATTTTCTTGTTTAATTAGTATGTTTGCCATATCAATACGATAGCGAATATTGTTTGGCTCTAAACGTATTGAACTATTTAATAAGTTTAAAGATTCATCAGCTTCAATACCCTGCTTAATATATATGGTTGCCAACGCATGGCAAAAATTAGCTTTTGCACCATAAGTGTTTATTGCACTTTTTAATGCTTCTTTTGCCTCTTCCAACTGCGTTGATAAAATTAATTGTGCGGCAAAAGAGAAGTACATATCTTCAGAAGCTTTATTTTTTTGCATATAACTGGAGTAGCTGTTTAAAAACTGACTTTGCTGTGAGTTTTCCCAATACAACTTATTTAAAGCTTCGTGAGCCATTACATAATCAGAACGGAGTGCTATCGCTTTTTTTAAGGATAATTCAGCTAGTTCCATTTGGTTCGTATCATAGTATGCACAACCTAAATTAAAGTGAAATTCAGGTACTTTTTCACCCGATATTTGTATTTTTTGGTAACACTTAATTGCTTCATTGGCATTACTGTTTATTCTATAAGTAACGCCTAAATTGTGCCAAGCAAAAAAATCGTTTGGATTAAGGGTCAATGCTTTTTTAAAAGCTATTATCGCTTGATCATATTGTGCTAAATTTTTATACGCATTTCCTAGAATATTAAAAAACCCAGCATGTTTATCATTAATTTTTATCGCTTTGTCAATTATGCTAATAGTTTTCTTATAGTTTGACTGTCGGTTTAATAATAGCGACCAATTATATAAAAGGTCTAAATTAGTGGGGGCAATCTGATAGGATTTTTGATAATAGCTTGATGCAGATTCAAACTGGTTAGTTTGGGTTAAAAAATTTGCAAAGTTGAGTAAAACAACAGGCTGCAGCGGGTTCGCTTTCAAACTTTTGTTGAAATATTCTTCTGCGATTGAAAATTGTTGCTGTTGTTTATAAATTAGCGCAAGCAGATGTAGGGCATCAACTTGATTGTTAATTTTTTTTAGTATGTTTTTGCAAATTAGTTCAGCAGATTTAAAATCTTTTGCTTGAAAAAAAGCTAATGCTTGTTGTAGCGAATTAGATGCGTTCGACATAGTTATAGTCTCAGAAAATTTATTAGTATTAAGCTTGTGTACTCTAGCAAATTTGAGCTGTTAAAGGTATTAGTCTTGTCTATTGCCTTCTTAATTTGTTAATATGATGTAGCAAAAAAAATGTTTGTATAAACTTTAATATTACCCCTAAAACAAGGACGATCGATGTCATTTCATAAGTTAGTTATCTTTTTAATTTTTACCTTTTGTAGCTTTAGCACTCTTGCTGATTGGATACCCTTTAAATTTTCAAATAATCAAATAACCATAGGCGTGGAAATAAATGGTCAACCGGTTCAAGCCATACTTGATAGTGGCTCAAATATAAATATGATCAGTAGTTCTTTTGTAAGCCAACATGGTCAAAATTTTAAAAAAACACGAAAAATTAGAGTGCAAGGGGTGAACGGTAGTAGTTATGTTCAACTGTATAACAATGTACCGGTTAAAATGTTTGGTGGCGATTTTGATTTAGATGGCGTTGCTGTTGGAAATATAGGAGAGGCAACTTTATTACTTGGCTCTACTTTTTTTAATAATGCCATTTTACAAATTGATTTCCCAAATTCGCGATTGAAAATTTTCCCTAAAAGTGCAGTTGATATGGATAAATATGCGAATGTGCCAATGAGAAGGTCGAGAAGCAGTAGCCTTCCGGCAATACAAGTTGAAATTAATAGCAAAAAGGTATGGTTAACGTTTGATACCGGTAATAGTGGTGCAATATATTTAAAAAGAAGTCTTGCCGTTGCTCAAGGTTGGCTAACAGATGAAACAGATATAAAAAAATCGCGAGTTCAAGGTATATCGAGAATTGCTAACGTTGATGTTTTTACAGTAAACTCCCTTAAAATTGGCCCTTATGAATTAGACAATGTGGATGTTCTAACTCCATCTGCAGGTGAGCGTACTAACGTAGGGGAAAGTAAGCGAGAAACATCAATTGGTAATAACAGTCGAATCAGTCGTGGAATAAAACCTAAGGGTATTATAGGTTTTGATATTTTCAAGCACTTTGTGGTAACAGTAGATTTTACTGACTATCAGTTGCATATCGTTGCATCTTAACTGTATTTGATTAATGCTGTGTATTGAAACGATTATTTTAAAAAGCGATCATCATCAAACCACTTTTGATGATTTTGTACCTTAACAATAACTTATTAATACGCGGAGTAACGTTATCAAGCGACTTGAAAAATTAAAAAACAAAGCCGGTGAGTTATTAAATCGCACGCTTGATCAGCATATTAGTTTAGCGGTTACGGGTTTAAGTAGAAGTGGTAAAACGGCTTTTATTACTTCCTTGGTGAATCAGTTAATTAATGAAGGCAATGGCAGCAAGTTAAGCTTTTTTGATCCCGTGCATCACGGTAATTTTATTGCGGCTAAACGGGTTGCTCAAAAAAACTTATCTATTGCGCGTTTTGATTATGATAAAGCAATAGCGTCACTGACCAATGAAGTGCCATCGTGGCCAGAGCCAACTCATGGTATCAGTGAATTGCGTCTTGCTATTCGTTATCAGCCAAAAAATTCATTGCTAAAGTATGCTGCCGACATGGCCACTTTAACCCTTGATATAACCGATTATCCGGGTGAATGGTTGCTTGACTTACCTATGCTTAAACAAACCTATGAACAATGGTCTGAGCAAACCCAAGAGTTATTGACTGCGGCACCCCGTAATAAGTATGCGCAAACATTCTTGGCTAAAGTGGCTAGTATTGACCCTTTTGCGAGTGCAGATGAAGACTTGTTAGCAAAACTATCCCAAGAATATACCGAATTACTGCATACTTTTCGTTATAAATTAGGGCTAAGCGTAATACAGCCCGGCCGCTTTATTTTGCCGGGTGAATTATCGGGCGCGCCTATTCTAGAGTTTTTCCCTTTTCCCAACCTAACTGAACTTGATGGTAATGATTACCAAAATGCTAGCGATGATAGTATTATCGGCATGTTAAGAGCACGCTTTCTTGAATATAAGGAGCAAGTTGTTAAGAAATTTTATCGACAACATTTTTTACGTTTTGACCGACAAATTGTCTTAGTTGATTGTCTAACGCCACTTAACTCTTGTTCAGAACATAGTGGTCCAGAAAGTTTCGCTGACTTGCAACTGGCCATTGAGATGATTTTAGCAAGTTATAGTTACGGTAAGTCGGGATTATTTACTCGGTTATTTTCACCAAAAATTGATAAATTGTTGTTTGCAGCCACTAAGGCTGATCATGTAACTAGTGAGCAGCATGCGCCTATGGTATCTTTGTTAAATCAATTAATTTATCAAAGTAAACAAAACCTTAACTTTGAAGCTATTGAAATGAAAACCCTTGCTATTGCGGCAGTAAAAAGCACAAATTCGGGTAAGAGCTTTCATAAAGGGCGACAAGTGTCGGTTATTCAAGGTTACGCGGTGAAAAGTACGGTAAAAAGTACTTTAGCAAATGAAAAAGGCGCAGCAGAAAAAATAACCTTATTTCCCGGTTCAGTACCTGAGAAATTGCCTGACAGTGAGTTTTGGCAGCAATGTGCGTTTAATTTTATAAATTTTTCACCCCTATGTGGTATGACAAAACAGCAATCTTTACCTCATGTGCGTATGGATCAGGTATTGCAGTTTTTGTTGGCGGATAAGATGACATGACTAAAACTAATAACAACACCAATGAAAAAAAGCATCAACAACAAATTTTATTTTCGGAGAGTGAACTTTCAAGTCAGCACTTTCTAGATGATGAAAAAATAGATTTTAAAGAAAGCCATGATGGTAAGCAGATGATTTTTGATAATCAAGACTACTTAGCCATTGAAGAAACGAATGAATTGCCGGAAAACAATTTTCAACAACAGTTGTATGAGCAAAGCGCAACTAATAATGTGATTAAAAAAACTCGCCCTCGGTGGTTGTGGCGACTTGTTTTTTCTTTGCTTGCAATAATCATTGGTGTTGAAGCGGTTGATTTTTTCATTAATGGTTTTGTTCACTCACCTGTTATCACCAGTATTTATGCGCTAATTTTAGCGTGTTTAGTTTTACTCGCTTCATCAAGTGTTTTTAGTGAGTGGTCAACGTTAAGACAATTCAAACGTCGAGAAAAATTAAAACAACAAGCCAGTGAATTATTATCTGCTGATAACGCTACGGCTAGTCAAAAAACAGTATTATTAGATGTTGAAAGTTTTTGTCAAAAAATTACGAATAACCTGCCTTGCGATCTTCTTTTCGATAAAAAAAGTGAGCAAGAACAGGCATGGCAAGATGCGTTAAATTCTCAGCACAGTGATAGCGAATTATTACAACTTTATTCACGTTTAGTGCTCACTAAAGTTGACGAGAAAGCCATGGCAGAAATTGCTCGCTTTTCAACTGAGGCGGTAGTGTTAGTTGCGCTTAGCCCTGTGGCCATCATTGATATGTTGATTATGTTATGGCGAAATTTGCGTATGATCAATAAAGTTGCTGGCCTGTATGGCTTAAAATTAGGTTATTGGAGTCGAATAAAGCTCATTAAACAAGTATTTGTAAACATGGTTTATGCTGGTGCAAGTGAGTTAATTGCTGATTTTGGCACTGAAATGATCGGCGCCGATCTACTCGGCAAACTCTCAGGCCGTTTGGCCCAAGGTTTAGGGGCAGGTATGTTAACGGCTAGATTGGGCCTTAAAACAATGCAGTTGTGTCGTCCTATTCCTTTTGATGATAAACCTAAGTTAGGTCATGTACGTAAAGAAATGCTCACTACGATTAAAAATTTGATTAGTCGAAAGAGCTAATTTCTTCAAATAGTCTCTATAATATGGTCACTGTATTTTTTGTTGTAATTATTATTTTACAATATTCACTGTTGTTTGTTTTTTGACCGTTCAGTATCACTTCCCTTATCTTCACTTCTTGCCTTAAGATAAATGTAACTAAAGGGGTTCCCCCATGATGTTTTTTAATAAAAAATAACGATAAAAACAAGTAAAGAAGAGAAGGTTACAACCATGGCAAAGGGTAGCAAGTATGTTTCAAAACATGCTGATGAGCAGGGTGTTATACACTGGACTGCACAAGAAAATAAGGTATGGCAAACGTTGATCACTCGTCAACTATCACAGGTTAAAGACAAAGCATGTGATGAATATATTGAAGGGTTAGCAAAATTACAATTACCTATGGATGAAATACCACAGCTCAGTGATATATCTAAAGTGCTCAAAGAAACCACAGGTTGGCAGTGTTATCCGGTACCAGCATTAATTGGTTTTGGTGAGTTTTTTAAATTGTTATCAGAAAAAAAATTCCCTGTCGCTACTTTTATTCGCACAGAAGAAGAATTAGATTATTTACAAGAGCCTGATATTTTTCATGAAATATTTGGTCACTGTCCATTACTGACTAATCCATCATTTGCAAACTATACTCAGGCCTATGGTAAAATGGGTTTGAATGCGACGAAAGAGCAAAGAGTGTTTTTAGCGCGTTTGTACTGGTTTACTGTTGAATTTGGTTTGCTAGATACTCCGAAAGGACTTCGTATATACGGTGGAGGAGTATTATCTTCGCCTAGTGAAACACAATACGCCTTAACAGATGAAAATGTTGAACGTAGAACATTAAACAAAGACAAAGTACTTGATGTGTTAAGAACGCCATACCGTATTGATGTTATGCAACCTGTTTATTTTCTGCTAAATAAAATAAGCGATTTAGACCGTATTAGAGAGTTAACCGTTGAAGATATGATGGCGTTAGTTGAAGAAGCGAAAGCACTAGGTTTATTTAAAGCTAAATTTCCACCCAAAGTCGTCGCTTAAATCATCTAACGTTAAGCAATAATGAAGCAATAACTAGGAAACTAAAATGAGTAATGAATTATCAACACAGCAATGTGAAGCCTGTCATGTTGACGCTCCTAAAGTAAGTGACGAAGAGTTAAAACAATTGTTAGGTCAAATTCCTGACTGGGTACCCCAAGTACGTGATAACGTGATGATGTTAGAGCGAATGTATAAATTTAAAAACTTCAAACTCGCTTGGGCATTTGCCAATAAAGTTAGTGAACTAGCTGAAGCTGAATTTCACCATCCATCAATTTTGCTCGAATGGGGTAAAGTTACCGTAACATGGTGGACTCATTCAATTGGTGGTTTGCATAAAAATGATTTTATTTGTGCGGCCAAAACCGATCAATTAATGTAGTTTTATTTATTCACAGACAATAACATTATGTATTGTAAGAAAATCTTTTAATTAGCCTTAATAATATCTATTATTAAGGCTTTTTTATTGTAAAAATTAGTTTACAATAACCCTTTTAAAGCTGTTGAAAGGGTTATTTGCATGCGCTTGGAAATTACTTGTCATGACCGTGTTGGCATGGGACAAAAAGTATTAGGTATTTTTGTTGAGCATGGTATTAATGTTCGTGGTATTGAATTAAAGCAACCCGGCAGAATATTCATCAATATTCCTGATTTGGAATTTTCAGATTTACAAACTTTTATGCCGCAATTACGATTATTAGAAGGGGTGGGAGATGTTAGAACCGCACCTTATATGCCGTCTGAACGTGAGCGTAACGAGTTGGTAACCTTGATCAAAACCTTTCCTGATCCCTTTATTTCACTTGATGCTAAAGGTAATATTCGTATTGTAAATAACATTGCTTCGTCAATCATGGGTGGTGATGAAGATAGCATTAAAGGCCAGCATATTAGCCAGTGGTTAAAAGGTTTTAATTTTACCCGTTGGTTAGATAGTGCTGATGTTTTGGCGCAAACTCGCCGGTTGAAATTTCAAGGTGAAGACTTTGTTGCTGACATTATGCCGATCAATGTTGCCAGTGAAGATGAAGTTGAAAAAAACAAACAAATTTTAGCCGGTGCGGTACTTATTTTAAAGTCTGAGGCACGTTTAGGTCAGCAAATTAATGCCTTTAAGCAGCCGAATGAAAATAGCTTTTCTGGCATACAAGCAAGCAGTAGCGGTATGCGTAAAGTTATTCGTGAGGCCAAGCGCATGTCTCAACTTGATTCATCAATTTTAATTATTGGTGAAACCGGTACGGGTAAAGAGTTATTGGCAAGAGCTTGTCATGCCGCCAGTGAGCGTGTAGAGCAACCTTTTATGACACTTAACTGTGCAGCCTTACCAGATGATGTTGCTGAATCTGAATTATTTGGCATTGGTGAAAAAGATCAAGAGCAAAGTAAACGTGGTATTTTTGAGCTGGCTGATGGTGGTAGTGTTTTTCTTGATGAAGTAGGCGAAATGTCGTCTAAATTACAAAGTAAATTATTACGTGTTATCCAGCATGGCAGCTTTAGACGAGTCAATTCTGAACAAGAAATCACCGTTAATGTTCGTATTATTAGCTCAACTAATAAAGATTTGCTTAATTTAGTTTCTATTGGTGAATTTAGAGAAGATCTATATTATCGTTTAAATGTTTTTGGTTTAAATATTCCCCCGCTGCGAGAACGTCGTAGTGATATCTTACCACTAACCGACTATTTTCTTGCTCATGCGGGACAGCGTATTGGCCGAACCAATTTAAAACTAACTCAAGAGTGTCGTGATTTTATCGAACACTATCCATGGCCGGGTAATGTTCGACAACTAGAAAATGTTTTAACAAGATCTGCCTCATTACTGGAAGGAGATGAAATTGAAGTTAGCCATCTACAATTGCCGGCGTATACCCGTGAACACGGTTATTTAGAACAAGAATTTGAAGGTACCCTTGATGCTGCAGTAAAAAGTTTTGAAGCTGACTTGTTACGTAAACTTTACCCTGCCTACCCTAGCACCAGACAGTTAGCAAAGAAACTTGGATTAAGTCATACCGCTATTGCAAATAAATTACGCGAGTATGATATCAATAAGAAAACCGTAAAGATCTAGTTAGTAAGCTTCCTTGTCGCTGTATAATCCAATTTATGCGTCAAAAGTACTCATTGACTAGCGTCAACTCCGTGCTTTTTTCTTTAAATTGAACCATACAGCTTAAATGAATACTTACTAAGGGATCATCATGAAATAAAAGCAGTACAAAATAGAAGGTTATATCTGGAATCTAAGTGGAAAAAATCATGTAAAGAATTTTTTCCGCACTCAAATCATTTCTATTTTGTGATCACTTGTGGCTTTTGGTTAAAAACTCGTAGAATTAGTACTTTATATTAGTCTTATTATTTACGAAAAAATTACCAAAAGGTTTGCCATGAAATTAGCTACTCTTAAAAACAACACCCGTGACGGGCAATTAGTTGTTGTCAGCCGTAATCTTGATAAAGCCGTTGTTGTGGCTGATATTGCCCATACACTGCAAAATGCCCTAGATAATTGGCAA
>JAESPR010000009.1 GCA_016765685.1 Colwellia sp.
ACGTTATTGATTTCGACAAGGACGCTACATGGATGTAGCTTCTTAGAGAATGCAGGAGCATATTCTCCTGAACAACCATTCTCTTCAATCAATGCCTTGCCTCTAAGCCTTTTAATTCTCGCTGAAACGAGCATTTCGAGGTAACATGAGTATACAATAGCTTTTGTACTTATTACTTAAATTCAAGAAGTAAACATTATGTTTAAATATTTGCTCTTTTTATCTTATTTATTTATCCCGCTGACCAGTAAAGCGGCTGATTATGCTTACTTTGGTTTTGAGCCTGATATTGTCACGAATTATGTCGCGGTTAAAAAGAAGATGGGTTATGTGCGCTTAACGGTTGAGTTAATGGTGCCGGGTAAAAGCTTGGAAATAGTTGAACATCATGCACCACTGTTGCGAGATGCGATTATTGATATTATCGGCAAGCAGCCCGAGGCAAAAGTTAAGTCAATTAAAGGCCGTTCTGAAATTCAATTGTTGTGTGAAGAGAAAGTAAAATCGCTGCTAATCAAGGAAACAGGTAAACCCTTAATTAAAAAATTATTGTTCACCCAATGGTTAGATAATTAGCTTGTAGGTCAATTCAGTCTTATAAATGTAGCGCAGAGGCGCTATTTTTAAAGATATTAATCAGTCAACCTTACCTTAAACACCGCCAATAAGCAGCCTGAAATCAAACCCAGCAAATGTGCTGTATTGGCGACGTTTACGGGCAGTAAATCAGCAAAACCTAATAACAACCAAAACAGTAAAAATCCAACAATGGGCTTAGATAAAAACAGCCCTTTTTCGGGCGCTAAATAACCATACCACCAAACAAAACCAACCAGCGCATAAACCACACCCGACAAACCACCAAAATTGGCGCCGGAAACAAAAAATTGTCCTAAATTGGAAAAGATTGCCGAAATTAGTAATAAATTAATCAGTGTGCCTTTACCTAAGATTTTTTCAATGCTGCCACCTAATTGCCACCACCACATGGTATTAAAAACAATATGCAACCAAGAGAAATGGAAAAAAGCAGGACCCAAAATACGCCAAGGCTCTGTAATAAAAGCATCCACAGACAAACGTGGATAAAACTGCAGTTGATTAAATAGCGATTGTGCCCAACCTAAATTACTACCCAAAAACACTAACCAACACAAGAAAAACACCGTTAAGGTGACTAGGTCAGCATGGGCTAAAAAGTTTACTTTAAACTGTGTTAATAATGCTGAATCACTTTTGTTAAGGGTAACGGTTTCACCATGTTGCCATGCCGCTTGTTGATATTTTTGATCAAAAGGTTGTTTGATGAAATATTCAAACTCTAATTTTGCTTGAGTAATTTTGTCTTGCTGACAATAAATTGTATAGGCTAGCTTTGAATTATCAGACGGGCTTTGTTCTGGTTGTACTACGGCACGGTCAGTTTCATTCGTGGATAAACCCACGACTATAGGCTCTGATACTACCTGTGCGGTAATGCCTAGCGTAAGTAAATAATTCGCAAAAAGCAGGGCGATATTATGCTGTTCAAGCTGCACTAACGGCAGCAAGTTATCTTGTTCAGCCATAGTTGGGTCTATTCAACCTTAACGAGAAATGTAATCGGGATATTGTAATTGCCACTGAGTATAACCACCATCAAGGGAATATACCTGCGTGAAATCTTGGCTCACTAAAAACTGTGCTGCTTGCTGGCTAGAATGTCCGTGATAGCAGCAAACTACCACGGGGGCATCAGGATCAGCATCACGTAAAAAGTCAGCCAAACTATCATTAGTTAAATGCAGAGCATTCGTGATACGACCACTAGCAAATGAGTTTGCATCACGAATATCAACGACAACATGGGTTTTATCATTAATAATTTGCGCTAATTCTGCTACTTGCATATGATTAAAAGTTGGTTCCACAGGTACCTCATTTTTCGACACAATATTACTCCCAATTTAAAATAACTTTACCTGATTGTCCTGAGCGCATCACATCAAAACCTTGCTGAAAATCATCAATATTATAATGATGAGTAATAATAGGCGATAAATCTAAACCCGATTGGATTAAACTCGCCATTTTATACCAAGTTTCAAACATTTCACGGCCATAAATACCTTTAATGGTTAAGCCTTTAAAAATAACCTGGCTCCAATCAATGGCCATTTCCCCACCTGGAATGCCTAACATGGCAATTTTACCACCATTATTCATGTTCTCTAACATGCTGGTAAACGCCATAGGCACACCAGACATTTCCATGCCAACATCAAAGCCTTCACTCATACCAAGTTCTTTCATTACCTCAGCTAAGTTTTCTTTAGCAACATTAACTGCACGCGTAGCGCCCATTTTTCTTGCTAAATCAAGGCGGTATTCATTTATGTCGGTAATTACCACATAACGAGCACCAACATGTTTTGCTACCGCCGCTGCCATAATGCCAATAGGGCCTGCGCCAGTTATTAATACATCTTCACCCACTAAATCAAATGATAGCGCCGTATGCACGGCATTACCAAAGGGGTCAAAAATGGCGGCTAAATCATCAGAAATTTCATCGGGCAGTTTAAAAGCATTGTAAGCCGGAATAACCAAATACTCGGCAAACGAGCCCGCACGATTCACCCCAACACCCACAGTATTACGACATAAGTGCGTGCGACCGCCGCGACAATTGCGACAATGACCACAAGTAATATGCCCTTCACCAGAAACCCGATCGCCCAAAGCAAAACCTTTTACTTCTTGACCAATGCCAACCACTTCACCGGCATATTCATGACCCACCACCATAGGCACAGGAATCGTTTTTTGTGACCACTCATCCCAGTTGTAAATATGAATATCGGTACCACAAATAGCCGTTTTTTTAATTTTTATTAATAGATCATTATGACCCATTGCTGGTTTGTCAGTATTGGTTAGCCAAATGCCTTGCTCTGGTTTTAGTTTTGATAATGATTTCATTTTACTTATCTCTTAAATCTATTCTTAAAGCTCGTAATTTATCATGCATTTTTCACATAGTTATTCAACTTTAAGCTGTATAGTTCAATTTAAAGGAAAAAGCACGGAGTTGATGAGTATCAATGAGTACTTTTGACGCATAAATTGGGCGATACAGCAACAAGGAGGATGACTATACTTAGATGATGCCCATTGCCTTACCTATTCTGGTAAAGGCTGAAATAGCTTGGTCTAACTGCGCTCTAGTATGTACCGCTGAAATTTGCGTGCGGATACGGGCCTGTCCTTTAGGAACAACCGGGAAAGAAAAACCAATCACGTAAATACCTTCGGCTAATAGTTTATTAGCCATATCGCTGGCGACTTTAGCATCACCTAACATTACGGGTACAATGGCATGGTTTGCGCCTGCACAGGTAAAACCTGCCGCTTCCATTTGATTACGGAAATAAGTGGTATTTTCTTTTAACGTTTTACGTAATTCACCACCGTCAGCCAGTAATGTTAATACCTGCAATGACGCATTAACAATGGCTGGGGTAAGAGAATTTGAAAATAAATAGGGACGTGAGCGTTGGCGTAACCACTCAACCACTTCTTTTTTCGCTGAGGTAAAACCGCCAGATGCACCGCCCATGGCTTTACCTAACGTACCGGTAATAATATCAACCCGACCCATTACTTCACAATATTCATGACTACCACGACCGTTTTCTCCAACAAAACCCACCGCGTGCGAGTCATCAACCATCACCATAGCGTGGTATTTATCGGCTAAATCACACACACCTTTGAGATTGGCAATCACACCATCCATTGAAAATACACCGTCGGTAGCAATCAGTTTAAAGCGCGCCCCTGCAGCATCGGCGTCAATCAAACTTTGCTCTAATGCCGCCATGTCATTATTAGCATAACGATAACGCTTGGCTTTACATAAGCGCACACCATCAATAATTGAGGCATGATTAAGGGCGTCACTGATAATCGCGTCTTCTGGACCTAATAATGTTTCAAATAAACCGGCATTGGCATCAAAACAAGACGAGTACAAAATGGTATCTTCCATACCTAAAAATTCACTGAGACCTTGCTCTAATGTTTTGTGAATATCTTGCGTGCCACAAATAAAACGCACCGAAGCCATACCAAAACCGTGCTCGTCTAAACCGGTTTTAGCCGCAGCGATAAGCGCAGGATGATTCGCTAAACCTAAATAGTTATTGGCACAAAAATTAATAACCTGCTCACCGGTATTTACCGCTATTTTTGCTTGCTGTGCGGTGGTGATAATACGCTCGGCTTTATACAAGCCCTCGGCTTTAACCTGCGTGATTTGTGCTTGAATATGATGGTAAAAATTTGCCGATTTATTGTCTGACATGTAGAGCCTCAACATTTATCAATAATTATGTGCGTCATTGTATGCTTTTAGCTTAGTGTACGCAGTTAATTTATAAAGACTGTTTTGTAGCAACAATCACGTAGTGTAAAATTATTTTTACTCTGAGCTAAGCCCATGGTTTGAATCCATTATCTTAGGTTATGTTTTACCCAAAGAGCAATGTCATTAACCAAATGTTTTTGCCGAGAAATTAATTGACTATTGTATCGGTCACCTTTAAACACTTGTATTTTCGATTGTTTGGCGCCACTCCATACAAATAATTCTTGTGCTGTTTGATAGCTGTCTTGATGATGCAGTGAGGTAATAAAATAGCTTGGAATGTCAACGAGGTTTTTGTAACGTTCTTTGGCGCCATAAGTCATTTTAGGCGTGATCAACACCATCGAATTAAACTGAATTTTTTCTGCCAAAGCAACGGCATATGCACTACTACAACCGCTCGCTACGATAGCAATATCTTTATTTTTAGCTACTTTTTTAGCTAAAAACTGATAACTTGCCAATAAATCACTAGGCCAATGTGCCGTTATCAATGCCATTTCACTTTGATAGCTAATAATATCTTTAGACTTCTTTTTAGCTATTTCTTGAGAATAAGCCGACGAAATACTTTCACCATAACCCCGAAGATCTACCAGTAAAGTATGCAGTCCTTGCTCTGCTAAGCTTTTCGCCGTAGCACTATAGGCACGTCGGTCTCGGTTGCAGTCATGCAAAACAATAACGCCTCCTGAACGTTTACCACCGACATAGTAGTCTGCGAATAGTAAAAAATCATGCTCCGGATTGGCTTTTATTTTTACTAACTGAGCAGCGTCTTTAGCGATATGTTTTTGTTCATAACCGTAAGTACTAACAGAGAAGAACATCAGCAGCAGTGAAGCTTTAAAGAAGGTACTTGCTTGTTGTCGATTGGGTAGATTCATATTAATAGGTATTTAATAAAATTTAGGTATAATCTAACATAAACTAACTATAGAACAATTTATGCTTGCGTTACTAATTTACCGAATAATTATATTACTGTTACTGCCCATTTTATTGTTGATTTTGTTATGTCGATCGCTCAGTAATCCCCACTATCGCCAGCGTTTGACTGAGCGTTTGGGTTTTTTCCCTAACTCTTGTCGAAAAGGCGGCATTGTGATCCATGCTGCCAGCGTTGGTGAGGTGATCGCCTTAACGCCTTTTGTCGAAGCGTTATTACTACAACATCCCCAATTAGCCATTACCGTCACCACTTTCACTCCTACCGGATCTGCGCAAGTTAAAAAACAGTTTGGCTCGCGTGTGCAGCATAGTTTTTTGCCATTAGATATTTATCCCTGCACGCAATTATTTTTAAAGCGCTTACAGCCTAAACTGATGATTTTTATGGAGACTGAATTATGGCCAAATTTAATTAGTCAATGCGCAAGCCAATGTGGTGCAAACAAAAAAATCAAGCTATTGTTAATTAACGCGCGCTTATCCGCTAATTCAGTGAAAAATTATCAAAAAATCAATGCCCTGATTAAACCAACACTGAATCACTTTGATAAAATATTATGTCAAAGCCAAGATAACCTAAGCAAGTTTCTTAAACTCGGAGCAAGTCCACAGCAATGCCAACTGTCAGGTAATCTTAAATTTGATATTAGCGTTAACGCCAATACCAATGAACAACAAGCCAAACTCACTGAGTTATTGCCCACAAACCGACCTCTTTGGCTAGTAGCAAGTACTCATCAAGGTGATGAAAAAATAGCGTTAGCCGCTTTTGACACCATCAAAAAGTCATACCCGCAATTACTGTTAGTATTAGTGCCAAGGCATCCTGAGCGTTTTAATTTTGTAGCTAAACTCTGTGCTAGCAAAGGTTATTCACTAGCCAAACGCAGTGAAAACACGCGAGTAACTGAGCAAGATATTTGGCTGCTAGATACCTTGGGTGAGTTAATGGCCGCTTATGCGTTAGCCGACATTGTTACTATGGGCGGCAGCTTTAGTGATATTGGTGGGCACAATCCATTAGAGCCCGCATTATTCAAAAAGCCTATTATTGTTGGCAGTGATATGAGTAATTTCACTGAAATCACACACCAATTAAAGCAAAACCAAGGCGTTATAAAGTTATCATCCACAGAGAAAAATGAGCATGCCCTACAATTAGCTCAAGCGGTACTTGACCTGTTAGCCGATAAAAAAGCAGCCAACTTGTTAGGTATTCAAGCACACCAAGTGGTATTAAATAATCAAGGCGCAAGTGCTCGTACCTTAGCACAAGTTCAAAAGTTAATAACATGAGCCAAGTATGACAATAGAATCGTTTCAACAAAAAAACATTCACTGCCTCTTTGATAACACTGAAATATCAGCGTTCAGCCCAGCCATGTTATCTGCTCAATATTGGCAAGCTCAAAATGCCGTCACCGGTTCAGCGCAAGGACGTGGTACTACCTGGTTTGTGCAACATAACAACAAAAATAGTGACTCAGTAAAACATTGGGTATTACGCCACTATTATCGCGGTGGCCTAATAGGTAAAATAATTAAAGACAGTTATTTTTTTACATCACAAAAAAATAGCCGCGCAGCGAAAGAGTTTGCCTTACTAGCACACATGCAAACATTAGCATTACCTGCACCTAAGCCGATTGCTTATCGCGTGACTCGTCACGGTTTACTTTATCGCGCTGACTTACTCAGTAATCGCATTGAAAATGCCCAAGATTTGGTAGCGATATTATCAAAGCAAATCATATCAGATGAGTTATGGACAAACATTGGTGCAACCATAAAGCAATTTCACGATAATAATATTTACCACCATGATCTCAATGCCCACAATATTTTGGTTAACGAACAACAAGATGTTTATTTAATCGACTTTGACCGAGGTGAAATAAGAGCATCGAACCAAGCGAGTTGGCAACAAGCAAATATGGCAAGATTGCAGCGATCATTTTTAAAAGAATTAAAACAACTGCCTAAATTTCATTGGCACATGGAAAATTGGCGGTTGTTAATTGAGGGATATTTGCTAAAAAACTAGAGGAACATTCATTAAACCGAGTTGATGTTACTTAATAATGTTCAGGCAATTTCATGGCATTATAAAAGACTTAACCTAATACTTGCTCGATGACTTTATTGATTTTGTTCTTAAATCGGGCTTCTGCAAACACCGCATTAATTTTATCAAGGCCCATATTTTTGATGTTTTCTTGAAGATAATAAAATTCAACTTTTCCTAAAGCATCAAAACTAAGTTTACCTACTTGAGTGATATCTCTGACGTCACCAAAGGCGATTAAATCGCCAAGGCGACACGACAAATAGCATATCAACCCCTGTCGTAATTGCTCGCTAGAAAGTCCTTGATTATTCGCTTCATTGGTTAGTGGGGAGATACTGTGCTCTATCCCCGTTTCGATTGACTTAGGTAACTGCCACTGCTCCACTATATGCTTACCCACTACCGCAGCATTGGTGTTAAGCGTGTTTTGAAAAACTTTGCTGCGATCAAACAAGGTATAATCATCAAGGTAAAAACCTGCAACTGAGGGTTTATAAGATAAAATAGCCAAGTCGCCTAAATAGGAAAGTAAACAGTGTGTTGATAACTCAGCCGGATTTTCTTCATTCATTTCGTTGGCAAAGAGTAAACAAAAAGAGCTAGCTAGATAGCTTGCTGTCCAAAGTTTCTTATAGGCTTTATTCTGTGTTTTATCGGTAAATTCCATATTATTTTGCACTGCAAATTGCATGGCAATATTTTTAACCTGAGAAATACCTAAAAAAATAATCGCGTGATTGATGTTAGTAATAGGTTGGCGTAATGCAAACAGTGATGAGTTTACCGCGTTTAGGATTTTAGCCGTCATCTCAGCATCCGTTTTTATCAAATCAAACAGTTCATTTGGCTCAAATACGCCCTGAGTTAACGGTAATAATAACGGGTGTGGCTTTCGAAAGGATTGACTAATATCAATAACAATTTTCTGTTGCTTTTCATTAAGTTTATCAGAAATCAATAATTTAAAACTTAAGAAATCCGCAGGTAATTCAAGTTCGACTTGAGGTGGCTCACTTACATTAGCTAATATATTAGTTTGAAAATTCTGACGAGTTTGCGATGCAGACTTACGCGCTTGGCTATTTTTCGAGCGACTAACTTTTGTTTTCAACACCCTTTTTGTGCTATTTAACCGCCATATAAAATAAGTCAACGCGAGCAAAATACTTATTGAAATGATCATATCAACCGACATATAAACATCCTAATCTAATAGTCATATATTATTATTGTTGTTTTAAATACCTATGTATTGAACCTACACTGCCATTAACGCATCTTGATATCGTTGCTGATACATACTGCGCGCTTTCATCAGTTCAGGCATTGCAGCTTTGGTCGTATAAGGTCGTAAAATCACCAGTATTTTTAAAACGCCTTGATAAAATACCGAATCATTAATTTCATTGACGATGTTTTGCGTTTGATAAAAACTTAACCAAAAAGTATTGATAATACGTAAAATACTGACGATGTCTGCTAATTCTTCATCTTCAAAATCAATAATATCAGCACTTCTTAACGAAATTAATAATTGACTAACTCGCTCGGCAATAGATTGTTGCACTTCGACATATTTTTCTCGCAAGCTTGGATTTTTATCAAGTAAAACAGGTAGGTTACTATAGAAGAAGCGGAACTTCATCATCATTTGAAAAACTGCATCCATGTAGAGAATAATGGCATCAAGTGGTTGGACTTCACTACTAACCTGAGGAAAAGTATCAAGCAGTAAGTTGCGCGCATATTCATCGTAAATAGATAAAATAATGTCTTCTTTGTTACGAAAGTGATAATACAAATTACCGGGACTAATACCTAAATGTGCGGCGATATGATTAGTGGTAACATTTCGCTCTCCTTGCTCATTAAATAATACAATGCTCGCCTGAATTATCTTATCGCGGGTTTTCATAGAAGTTACTTCTTTCTTAGTTTAGGTTTTTAGACCTTGATATTATTTCTATCATACTATCAAAATTCAGTAAACTTAAAGTCTTTTTGAGTAAATACTTTAACAACATTATGAATATTTAGTCATTTCATGGTGTTTTTACGGTTAATACTTGTCACAAAGTCAACTAAGCCATTACAATGCAACATACTCATATGACATGAGTATGTCTATTAACCCATAAACGAAACAATTAATATGAGTATAAAAGCAATTTATCCGGGTACATTCGACCCTGTCACCAATGGCCACGCAGACTTGATTGTTCGCGCCAGCCGTTTGTTTGGTGAAGTGGTTATTGGTGTCGCTTCAAGCCCAAGTAAAAAACCTCGCTTTAGCCTTGAACAACGTGTCGACATGATCAAACAAATAACTCAAGACTTAACCAATGTGAGTGTCGTTGGTTTTAATGGTTTATTAGTGGACTTTGCCAAACAACATCATGCCCAAGTATTAATACGAGGATTACGTGCTGTTTCAGATTTTGAATATGAATTCCAACTAGCAAATATGAACCGACGTTTATCTCCAGATTTAGAAAGTGTTTTTTTAACACCTGCCGAAGGTAATTCTTTTATTTCCTCAACCTTGGTAAAAGAAGTCGCGTTACATCATGGTGATGTCAGTCAATTTGTGCATCCCATCGTTAGAATAGCATTAGAAAAATTATCTTAAGGTCGTTATTATACTCCAGATCCATTAACTAAAATTTATACTACTATTAACTGTGTATTGTTTAATTAACTTAAATGACTAAATTCACACATTTATTGATAGTATAAATGACTTTTCAAAAGTATTGTTGGTATATAACAAGCATACTCTTCATAGTGCTCAGCCTACGCTTAGCCGCTAAAACAGAGCGCGTCTTAACTCTTGATGATGGTAAGGCTCATTACATCCTTGAAATAATGAAACATATTACTTGGCCTAATGAAGATCAGCTTACACATTTCAACATCGCCCTGTTAGGCCAAGATAAAAACTTGCTGAATGCGCTTAATAATAAAGTTAGCCGTATCATTCGTGGCAAAAGCATTTTAATTACACAACTTTCACATCTTAATAAAACTGACCATGGCTTTGAAATTATTTTTGTTAATCGAAATAAACTGTCGCTCATTGCTGATATAAATAAAAAGCAGGGTAATACCTTAATTATCAGCGACGGTAAAACAAACAATAAAAACCTCATGGTTGGGTTATTTGTGGCTGGGAAAACGATAACACTTACCGTTAATCGTGAAAATTTAATGAAGCGCGGTTTTAAAATATCAGATCAATTGCTTGATTTTGCTGGTACAAAAGCCGATTTGAAAGAGCAGTTAAAAGACCGAAAAAGTGCGTTAAACAAAGTGCTGAGTGATGCTAAAACTCAGGAAGAACAATTATTAAAACTAACTAAAGCACTCACAAAAAATAAAAGAGAATTACAACAAATACAAACGGATTTAGTAAAACAAAATAGCCTACTAGTTGATGCTCAAACTCAACGAAATAAATTAAAAAATAGCGAACAATCGATAAAGTTAGAGTTGACTCACAAAAAAAATGAACTATTAAAACAACAGATATTAATCACCGAAAAAGAAGAAGAAACTAAAAAACAACAACAAAAACTACAGCAACTAAATTTAGCTATTGAACAAAATGAAAACCGACTCTCACAGCAAATAAACAAGCTTAAACAACAAAGCGAAATTATTGAACGCAAAGAAGAAAAAATTAGTGGTCAACGTAAATTTTTATACCTCTCCATTGCGGTAACTTTTGTCATTTTACTACTCTCGTTTTTAGTTTTAAGAATAAGTTACCTCAGAAAACAGGTGAATATAGAGCTCGCTCATTTAAATGAACAACTCTATGAACATGCCACCACAGATGACATGACCAAGCTATTCAATCGTCGGCATTTTTTAGAGTTAGCACAACGAGAGCTAAAGCAATTACAACGTACTAAAAGTATGGGGGCTGTGTTAATGATAGACATTGACCATTTTAAGAAAATCAATGACAATCATGGCCATGCTGCGGGTGATCACGCATTAATTAAGGTCGCCAATGTCCTCAAAAGCAACTTAAGAGACTATGATATTGTCGGTAGAGTAGGTGGTGAAGAGTTTGCTATGTTTTTGCCTAATTGCCAAATAGATATAGCAACACAAATTGCCGAGCGTATACGTAAAGAAATGGCTGATTTAGCTATTTTATTTCAACAAGTGCCAATAAAATTGACTATTAGCATCGGTGTAACGGCAAAACTAGCGGATGAAAGCAGTATTGACAATATGTTATATCGAGCAGATAAGGCACTATATCAAGCAAAAAATTCGGGGCGGAATGCTGTCGTTTTACTTTAATGCTGCTGTTCAAAAGCCACGCCATTACCCTTGCTGACAACTAGGACAGTAAACCGAACTGCGGTTTGACTGTCGAATTTCAAGCAAAATTTCTTTACAAGTTAAACAAGCTTGTCCGGCTCGACCATAAACAAATAACGACTGGGCAAAATACCCTGGGCGACCATCAACTTGAGTAAAGTCTTTCAAGGTGGTGCCACCTTGTTCAATAGCAGCACTCAGTACTTTTTTTATAATATCCGTTAAGCGATTATAACGTTTTCTACTGATAGAACCGGCTTTCACTGTCGGTAAAATGCCCGCTAAAAACAAGGCTTCGTTGGCATAAATATTCCCGACACCAACCACAATTTGGTTATTCATCAAAAAGGTTTTAATGGGCACTTTTCTATTTTTCGCTTTAGTAAACAAATAATCATAACAAAAATAATCACTTAAAGGCTCGGGGCCTAGTTTACTTAATAGACCCTGTCTATCTTGGTGTTGCTCAAACCAAAGTACAGCACCAAAACGTCTAGGGTCGTTTAAACGTAACACGACTCCATTAATAAAAATCAAGTCAAAATGATCATGTTTGGCAGCCGCTATGGTTTTATCAAGCACCCGAATAGTGCCCGACATACCCAAGTGTAAAAGCAAGGTTCCGGTAGTAAAACGCAGTAGTAAGTACTTGGCTCGTCTTTCAATCTTAATGACGCTTTGACCAACTATATTTTGAACTTCGTCTGGAATAGGCCAACGTAATTGCGCATTGCGCACTATCACTTGAGTGACTTGGTTGTCAATAACATGAGGGCTTATGCCTAAACGGCACACCTCTACTTCAGGTAATTCAGGCATGATTTATTTAACATTTTTTTATTCAATATAACGGAAGAAGCTGAGGACTAAGGGCTACAGGTAAAGCTAACCAAAGTTGTTTTTGATGATTATACACCAACAATTGATCAGTTAATGGATATAGGGTAAATTTTTGCTCTTGCACTACCTCTGCTAAGCTTATTACCACGGCGATACCCTGTTGACCATTAACGACCATATCAGTTGCTTGCACTAAACCACTACTTTGTTGCCAAGCAAACATTAGTTGCTCAATTTGCTGATTGGTAAAATTCAGCAAAACGCCTTGATTAGTCATTTTCCATGCTCTGCCAACACGTTCGAATACTATGTGCCTATTGTTTGATAAAGCGAGCGCCAGTGTTAACACCACGCTATGCTCGGGTAAAAGCAACTTATCGTTAACACCATTATTTTCAGGAAACAAACGTTCATTGGTGCTATTAATTAATAAAATAATAATCATGACTGAAAATATTATGACATTATTCCATGCGCTTTTAGATAGTTTCATTTTACTTTTTTCCTTTAGCTAGCTGCGCTCTCAAACTCGCCATTCCTTGTTTTGTCGACTGCTCCTTATGAGCCTCTGTTTTCTTCACTTGCCCTAACTCCCAACTTAAATCATCTTGTGGCAACTCATGTAGAAATCGGCTGGCTTCAGTGCGAGTTAATTCACCGAACTGGCGACGCTCTTTGGCGTAAGTGAAGATTAATTCTCGCCGCGCACGGGTAATGCCCACATAAGCTAAACGTCGCTCTTCTTCAACACTGCCTTCGTCAATGCTGGTTTGATGGGGCAACAAACCTTCTTCCATGCCAATTAAAAACACGTAAGGAAATTCTAAACCTTTGGAAGAATGTAACGTCATTAACTGTACTTGGTCGCTATTGTCTTCGTCTTCGTTGCGTTCCATCATGTCGCGCAGTGTTAAACGTGTCACAATTTGCGGCAAGGTCATCGGTTCTTCATCGTCGCTACCTTCCAGCATTTGCGTAACCCAACTAAATAATTCGGTAACATTTTTCATACGCATTTCTGCCGCTTTTGCGCTAGTCGAGGTATCGTAAAGAAAGTCTTCATAATTAATTTCGCGAATCATCGAACGCAATACTGCGGCGGTATCACCGCGCTCAGTTTGATCCGCAACAGCCACTAACCATTGAGTAAATGCTTGCATTTTCATTAACGCCCGACCCGTTAACGTTTGCGCTAAGCCCAGTTCAAAACTTGCCGCAAACATACTAATTTGTCGCATATTGGCATAAGTGCCAAGTTTTTCTAAGGTCGCTGGGCCCAATTCACGTTTAGGTACATTAACAATGCGCAAAAAAGCATTGTCGTCCTCGGGGTTCACTAATACTCGCAAATATGCCATCACATCTTTAATTTCGGCACGCGAGAAAAACGAGGTGCCTCCGCTAATTTTGTAGGGGATGCGGTTAGTCATCAGCGCTTTTTCTAACAAACGAGATTGATGATTGCCTCGATATAAAATCGCATAATCTTTATAACGACTACGGTTCATAAAACGATGGCCAATTAACTCACCAATAATACGCGAAACTTCATCTTCTTCATTTTTGGTTTGCAACACACGCAATTCAGGGCCATAGGCTAATTCACTGAACAGTGTTTTATCATAAACATGCGGGTTATTGGCGATTAGAATATTGGCGCATTTTAAAATACGACCGCTAGAGCGATAATTCTGCTCCAATTTAATTAACTTTAATTGCGGGAAGTCTTTGCCTAACAACACTAAGTTTTCTGGTTTTGCACCGCGCCAAGAATAAATAGATTGATCATCATCTCCCACTACCGTTAAACGGCCACGTTCGCCGGCAAGCAGCTTCACTAACTCGTACTGACTGGCGTTGGTATCTTGGTATTCATCCACCAATAAATAGCGAATTTTATTACGCCAGCGCTCACGTACTTCTGCATAGTTTTTCAATAATAAAGTCGGAATAAGGATTAAATCATCAAAATCGAGGGCATTATAAGCTTTCATATGCTGATGATAGCGTTGATAAAATTCAGCATATTCTTGAGTATCTGCATCGTCAGCCATTTTTAGCACTGCATCGGGTAGGCACAGGTCATTTTTCCAGTTTGAAATCATGCGTTGCAATTTGCTGAGCAAATCTTTGTCGCCATCAAGCTCGTCAATAGTTAACTCTTTTAATAACGACATGCTGTCTTGATCGTCAAACAAGGTAAAACCCGGTTTATAACCCAGCGTTTTAATTTCTCGACGAATAATATCTAAACCCAACGAGTGAAAGGTAGACACCGTTAAACCACGGGTTAAATCTTTGCCGAGCATTTTTTTTATGCGCTCTTTCATTTCCCGTGCGGCTTTATTAGTAAAGGTTACCGCGGCAATATTACGGGCTTTATAGTCACACTTTTGAATAAGGTAAGCGATTTTTTGACAAATAACCCCCGTTTTACCCGAGCCAGCGCCAGCCAAAACCAGGCAAGGACCGCTGACATATTTTACGGCTTCATTCTGGCCGGGGTTAAGTTTCATGGTAACTATTCATCTTATTGTTATTTGTCCCAATTTCGTTGTCGAAAGTACTCATTTATACTTGGTTGGTAATTTTACCTGTTTTTACTCGTTAGCAAAACAGTTACAATGTTTCTAAGTGAAATTTCAGGATAAAGAAGATGCTTAACGCTAAAAAAATTGAAGAAATAGCCAAACAAGTCACCGATGCTATTCCGCCAAGTTTAAAAAACATCGCTAACGACTTTGAAGAAAAAACCAAAACAGTATTGCAACGTAAGTTATCGCAACTTGATGTAGTTACTCGAGAAGAGTTTGATGTGCAAACCCAAGTATTGATTAAAACACGAGCCAAATTAACCGAACTTGAAGCACGACTCACTGAGTTAGAAAGCAACTTAACGGCTAAATAAAAAGCAATTATGCTGAAGTATACTCTTATCATTTTTTGCCCTCGTTGGATTTATGACCAAAGCTGACCCACATAAATTTACCACAGAAGATCAACTTGCCAGTCGTTATACCGCTGAAATTGCTGATTTTTGGCAGCAAGGTGAATTTTCGCACTTTAACGGTATTAACAATACGCGCATTAATTATGCGACCTTCACTCATAACAAAGTTCATCATGATCCTCATCAAGAAAGCACCAGCCACCAAAATTCAGATAATAAATGTTTAGTTATTTCATCCGGTCGCAGCGAAACGTATTTAAAATATAAAGAGCTGAGCTTTGATTTGTTCAAACTGGGTTTTAATGTTTTTCTGCTTGATCACCGTGGGCAGGGTTTGTCTGAGCGGGCATTAGACAATGCCCATAAAGGTTATGTTGAAAATTTTCAGTATTATGTTGATGATTTAGCCACTTTTATCGAACATATCGTTAATCCGCACTGCCTTGTTGATGGAAAAGTCCATAAACCCTATTTATTAGCTCATTCAATGGGCGGCGCTATTGCTGCACGATACCTGCAAGATTATCCAAATCATATTCAAGCGGCGGTATTATCTTCGCCAATGTTAGGGTTTAATGGCAGCGGCATTCCTAATTTTATTAGCGAGTCGATAATTAAAAGCACCGCACGGTTAAATCATTGGTTTAGTAAGTCTCCATGGTACTTTTTTGGCCACAAAGATTATATTCACAGCACCTTTGTCGATAACCTTTTAATGCAGTCAGCGTTACGTTACCAGTTATTTAGTCAACTTTATCAAGACACCCCAGCGATTCAGCTAGGCGGGATTACGGTTAAGTGGTTAACGACATCGATAACCGCACTTGAGACAATATTTACCAATATCAACCAAATAACCACGCCAACATTAGTACTGCAATCAGGCGCTGACAAAATTGTCAGTAACCAAGCACAAGATGACTTCTGCCAACAATTACATCAATTACAACCACAGTCATGCCCAAAGGGTAAACCGTTAGTGATCAAAGATGCTTATCATGAATTATTTTTTGAAAGTGATAAATATCGCCAACAAGCATTAACCGCGGTGTTAGCTTGGTTTGAACAGCATTAAACCCATCAACATGAATGCTGATCAGCACAGAGTGACAATTAAGATTGTTGTGCCGCTAACTCTTCTTGTACCACCGAACTAGGATCGTGATGAATAAATACTTCACAAGGGGCAAGGGCTTGGCAAATGTCAGTTTCGATATCTTCACCAATGCTGTGGGCTTCTAATAACGATAAGTTGTCATCTAGCTCTAAGTGAAATTGAATAAAACGCTGCGCCCCTGCTTTTCTGGTACGCAACTCATGCAAACCTAAAGCATGTTCATGAGCCAAAATAATGCTTTTGATCTGTGCTAGTTCCTCATCACTGAGTTCATGGTCCATCAGTTGATAAACACTTTGATAAATAATTTGCCCCGCGCCAAATAATAAATACAAGGCCACGGCAATGGTAAATGCCCCATCGGCTTGCAGCCAAATGCCTTGACTTAAAACAATGGCCGCCAGTACTCCTAAATTTAAAAATAAATCTGATTGATAATGCAGAGCATCGGCATTGATAACAATAGAGCCGGTACGTTTAATAACAAACTTTTGAAAAACCACCAAAGCAAGTGTAAGCACAATAGCGACAATGGTAACGCCAATAGCAATATCACTGTGCACAATAATCCGCGGATTCATCACCCGTTCAACGCCGTTGAAAATAAGGAGAATAGCCGAGCCCAACACAAAAGCCGCTTGCACTAAGCCCGCTAAACTTTCTGCTTTTCCATGACCAAACTTATGCTCTTTATCCGCGGGTGCTAACGCAAAACGCAAAATAATAATATTCATCACCGAGGCGAACAAATCTAACATTGAATCGGTCGTAGAAGCGAGCATGGCACTAGAATCACTTACCAACCAAGCGTAAAATTTAATCACCACTAAAACTAACGCCACTGAGGATGAACTGATCGCGGCGAGCTTTACCCAATAGGCGTAATCATCACGCTGAATTGATTGATTCGATTTTTCAAACATACCGGTTTTTCCAAAAATGAAGCGTCTAATTGCCGAGACTGGTATAATAACAAAATAATTTAACTAACCCCAAAAACCTGTTGATATTATTATGTTAGATGTTGTTCTTTTTCAACCACAAATCCCTCCCAATACCGGCAATATTATTCGTTTATGTGCCAATTCTGGTTTTCGATTACATTTAATTGAACCCTTGGGTTTTGACTTAGATGATAAAAAGTTACGTCGTGCTGGCCTTGATTACCATGAGTTTGCCGCCATCAAGCGACATGCTAATTTTAATGTTTTTGTCGAGCAAGAGCAGCCAAAACGCATATTGGCAATCACCACAAAAACCAAAAACTTTTATGGTGATGTCGCTTTTACTGAAGGGGATTACTTATTATTTGGCTCAGAAACTGCGGGCTTGCCTGAAGAAGTGCGCGTACAAATTCCAGATAAAGATAAAATTCGTATTCCGATGTTAAAAGAAAGTCGCAGTATGAATTTGTCGAACGCCGCCGCCGTTATTGTTTATGATGCTTGGCGCCAGCTAGGTTTTAAAAATTCAGTATAAGAGCAGTTTTAAGCGATAAGTATCAAGCTGTAAGTATTACTGGCGTTTGTCACTTGCTTCTTGTAGCTGGTTTATTCTTGCAACTGCTCTATTCTTGTTTTTGATCACGTGATAGCAGATCGGCCGCAGCGACTTGAGCGGCTTTTCCTTTGTATAACACTTGATATACTTGCTCAACAATCGGCATTTCAACCCCCATACGCGCTGCTAACATGTAAACTTCTTTAGTATTGCGATAACCTTCCACGACTTGACCAATATCTGTCATGGCTTGCTCAACACCAACACCCTGCCCTAATGCTAAACCAAAACGGCGGTTTCGTGACTGGTTGTCGGTACAGGTAAGTACTAAATCGCCTAAACCCGCCATACCCATAAAAGTAGCAGGATCAGCATTTAAAGCGGCCCCTAAACGAGTCATTTCGGCTAAACCACGAGTAATTAAAGCAGTGCGAGCATTAGCTCCAAAACCAATACCATCAGCCATACCTGCGCCAATAGCAATAACATTTTTGACCGCACCGCCAAGTTGTACCCCAATAAAATCTTTATTGGGGTAAACACGAAAGCATTTTTCACAGTGCAATAAGTCAGATATCTCAGTAGCAAAATTTTCATCAGTAGACGATAACGAAATAGCGGTTGGTAATCCAGCAGCCATTTCCTTAGCGAAAGTAGGGCCTGATAATACCGCCAAAGCCACTTTTTCGCCTAAGATACGGCGAGCAACATTTTGCAGTAGTTCACCCGACTCTGGATCCAAGCCTTTAGTTGCCCAAGCAATTTTTACTTGGCTGTTAAGCATAGGTTTAATTTGTTTAAGCATATCGCCAAAAGCATGGCTTGGCACCACCACTAAAATATTATCGCTAGCGCTAACCGCTATTGCTAAATCACTAACCGCCTGTAAACTTTCTGGGAATGGGCAACCCGCTAAATACTTATTGTTTGCACGCACCTTAACCATGTCATCAACTTGGTTAACATCGCGTCCCCACAATAGCGTTTCATGACCGTTTCGAGCCAAACAAATAGCCAGTGCGGTGCCATAAGAGCCCGCACCTAAAACGGTGATTTTGGCAGAAACAGTCATAATTTTCTCGCTACTCGAAACTAATATTTCAAGGCTATTACTTAGTGAGTTTCAGTACTTTCTGGCGCGTTCACTTTAGCTTCAGCCGCACGTTGTTGCACATAAGAAGCAAATAAGGCTTCGAAGTTTACCGGCGACAAGTTAAACTGTGGGAATGAACCACGGTTCACTAAGCTCGCTACTGTTTCACGCGCATAAGGGAATAAAGTTGTTGGACAGAATGCGCCAATAGTATGTGCTAATTGCGCTTCCGGTAAGTTACCAATAGTAAAAATACCGGCTTGTTGCACTTCAGCCAAAAAGGCAGTTTGACCTTCAACCGTAGCCGTAACAGTTACCGCTAAAACAACTTCATAGGTATCATCAGCTAACTTGTTAGAACGTGTATCTAAGTCTAATTTAATTTCAGGCTTCCACTCTTTTTGAAAAATAGCGGGTGAGTTGGGTGTTTCAAATGAAACATCCTTAGTATAAACACGCTGAATAGCAAATTGTGGTGCGGTTTCGGTAGTTTTTGCTACGGTTTCGCCTGCTTCTTGTTGGTTTTCATCACTCATGGTAATTTTCCTGCCTTGGTATTTTCTTAATTAATATTAGTTCGCGGCTATGCTTAGTCGCTTGGTTTAGACGCTTTATTTAGTTGCTAATAATGCATCTAATTGTTTGTTCATTTCTAAGGCGACCAGTTGATCACAGCCACCAATATGAACATCATCAATAAATATTTGCGGTACTGTATAACCGCCACTACTACGGTTTATCATTTTTTCACGTAATGCCATGTCACCATCAATGCTCATTTCTTCAACGTGTAATGATGGGTGTGCGGTTAATTTGTGCTCAAGTAAAGCCATAGCGCGGGTACAAAATGGGCAGTATGCTTTAGTGTATACATCAACTTTTGCCATAACATTACTCTTAATTTAATAGGTTGCTTTTGGGTTTAATTAGTGTCGGAAACATTTCACTCTTCGGAGATTGTGTTCGAATCTCATCACTATCAACTCGAATCTTATTTCTTAGTTACCGGCAAACCCGCACCTGTCCACGCGCCCATGCCACCTTTTAAAACACTTACACGAGCAAAACCTGCTTTTTTGTGTAAATCGTTGGCCACTTTCACCGCGCTAATACCAGCACTACATACCACTATGATGGGATTATCTTTGTGCTTTTCAAGGCTAACAAAGCCATTTTTAGTTATTTTTTCGTTCGGTAAGCTGACCGAATCTATAATATGACTCGTGTTAAAATCTTTTTCGCTGCGAATATCAAGAACAACACCTTGCTCTCTATTCATTAAAAAAGTTAAGTCTTGTGAACTAATTTGTTTAACCGGCGACAAGTTAATTTTAACTGTTACGACAATAATCATAACAACAAGGGCAACCCAAACCGCACTCAACATGCCATTATTGGTGGCAAAAGTAATAAATTGTTCCATAAAGGATGACCCTAATTTGTAAATAGTAAAAGTGGTGAATTTATTTTGATAAATATAAAAATCGACACATTATACCCAAGCTGTTTGGAATTGCGAGTTTAGTAACTCGCTGTGGAACATTTCTTACTTAATTAAACTAACGCTTGTGTGTACAATGATCTTAATTCTCTTAGAAATACTAAAGGTGGCGCAGTAATGGCACAGGCAAATAAAAAATCGACGGTTTTAATTATCTTAGATGGTTGGGGTTATCGAGAACAGAGTCATGCCAATGCTATACAAGCTGCTAACACTCCCATATTAGACAAGCTTAAAGCTGACTATCCTAATATGCTGATCCAAACCTCGGGTATGGCGGTAGGCTTACCCGAAGGACAAATGGGTAATTCTGAAGTAGGTCATGTAAATTTAGGTGCAGGGCGCGTGGTTTATCAAGATTTCACTCGTATCACTAAAGCAATTGCCGACGGGGAGTTTGAGCAAAACTCAGCCTTATGCCAAGGAGTAGATAACGCGATTAAGCACAATAAAGCTGTGCATATTTTTGGTTTGTTATCTCCCGGTGGTGTGCACAGCCATGAAGAACACATTTTTTCCGTGATGGCGTTAGCTAAAAAGCGTGGCGCAACTAAGGTTTATTTACATGCTTTTTTAGATGGACGAGATACACCGCCACGTAGCGCCCAAGGTTCATTAGAAAAAGCACAGCAACAGTTCGAGCAACTTTTTGCGGATGGTTCAGGTGAAGGACAAATAGCTTCGGTAGTTGGTCGTTATTATGCCATGGACAGAGATCAGCGCTGGGATCGTGTGCAAGCTGCCTACGACTTAATGGTTTCAGGGGTAGCTAAGTATCAATACCAAGATGCTTTATCTGCCCTTGCAGCCGCCTATCTGCGTGATGAAAATGATGAGTTTGTTAGTGCTAGTGCCATTTTAAATGACGCTGGCGAGGCGATCACAATTAACGATGGTGATGCGTTAATTTTTATGAATTTTAGAGCCGATCGTGCCCGCCAATTCACTCGCTGTTTTACCGAAAACAATTTTGAGGGTTTTACTCGTAGCAAAATACCTGCTATTAGCGATTTTGTCATGCTAACTCAATATGCTGCCGATATTAAGGCTAACTGTGCTTTTGCTCCTACCGCCTTAAATAATGTGCTTGGCGAATGGCTTGCTAAACATAATAAAACCCAATTGCGTATTTCAGAAACTGAAAAATATGCTCACGTCACTTTCTTTTTCAGTGGCGGCCAAGAAGACCCCTTTACCGGCGAACAACGCATTTTAATACCGTCGCCCGATGTCGCTACGTATGACTTACAGCCAGAAATGAACTCAACATTGTTAACCGATAAACTCGTGTCCGCTATTGAAAGTGGCGAACATGATTTTATTGTTTGTAATTACCCCAATGGCGATATGGTTGGCCATACGGGTGATTTTAATGCTGCGGTTAAGGCCTGTGAAGCCGTTGATACTTGTGTAGGTCGTGTGGTTGCGGCATTACAACAAACGGGCGGCGAATGTTTAATTACCGCTGATCATGGAAATGCTGAGCAAATGTTAGATGAAAATTCAGGCCAAGCACATACTGCGCATACTTGTGAGCCAGTACCACTAATTTATGTTGGCAGAAGCGCCAAAGTCGCAAGCACTGGAACCTTAAGTGATATATCACCAACCTTATTACATTTAATGGCAATGCAGCAGCCCGAAGAAATGACCGGATCGGTATTGATGCAACTCGATTAATGGGGCAAACTTAGCTCAAGTACAATAATAATAAATCGCTCATGTTTTCGATAAATTTAATTTTTTTTACCAAAATTCGTTTCGTTCATGTTGACCTACCAAAAAAAGTCTCCTTGGTAGGTCGCAGCATACTGCCTCACTTATTGTTGGCTTGTTTATTATGCTCCAATGTAAGCCTAGCAAGCACTGATAACGAAACAGCCAAGCAAAAAAATAACGCCAAACTCAGTAATGTTCTACAGGCTATCGCTCAACAAGAATCTAATATATTTAAAAGCAACAAAGCCAGAACGGTATTAGAACAACAGTTAAAAAAAGGTGATTTGGCTATCGCTAAAACAGCTAAAGCCATTAATGATACCAAGCAAAAACTCAAAATCACTGAACAGAAAATATCCATTTTGAATAAAGAAAAACAACAACTAAGTGCACAAAAACGCGCCCAAGAGCGATTGTTAGCACAACAACTTCGCTCAGCTTATACCACAGGTCAATATGACTATTTGAAGCTGCTTTTAAACCAAGAGCAAAGTGAAAAAATTCAACGAACCCTTAGTTATTATCAATACCTAAATAAAGCACGCATTACAGAAATAGACAACTTTCAAGCAACCATCTCTCAATTAATGCTGGTATCCACGCAACATCAAGAACAAATAGAACAATTACAAAGTCTAAAAAAAGACCAGCAACAACAGCGCCTCTCATTAAGTAAAAGCAAAAAGAATCGTCGCACAACTTTAGCTTCACTAAAGAAAAAATTACTCTCAAGCAAACAGCTGTTAGCTAAATTAAAAGCGGAAGAAGCCAACTTAACCACGGCTTTACAAAAACTCACAACACTTATTCGCACAGAAGTTAATTTAACCGGATTAAGCAAGTTGAAAAAGAAACTCGCTTGGCCAGTAAAA
Source organism: Colwellia sp. (assembly GCA_016765685.1). Taxonomy (GTDB): domain Bacteria; phylum Pseudomonadota; class Gammaproteobacteria; order Enterobacterales; family Alteromonadaceae; genus Colwellia. The sequence goes on from JAESPR010000009.1 coordinate 23,355, forward strand.
GGGCGCTTATTACGCAGTTTTGGCAGCCGAAAACAAGGTTATTTAAAATGGAAAGGGGTTTTACTTGGTGCACCCATTGGCAGGCAAGTGCACACCATACACAATGGCACGATATTGTTTTCTGATTGGTTAAAGGGTTATGGCTTGTTAACGGTGATCGATCACGGTAATGGTTACATGAGTTTATATGCCCATAACCAAACTCTGTTAAAATCGGTTGGCGACCGGGTAGAAACCGGTGAGCCTATTGCACTAGTAGGACAAAGTGGCGGCCAAGATCAGGCCAGTCTTTATTTTGAAATTCGTCATCAAGGTAAAGCCGTTAACCCGAAACTTTGGTGTCGATAACTTTGCATATTAATTGAAGTTACTACAAAAAACCTGCATCAAGTGTTATGCTTTTTATATACTCATATATGATCTCTTTCGATAAAAATGATAAAAACCAATAAAATGATTTCTGTTGTATCAAAATTTTCCTTACTTGTTGTGAGTTCTTGTTCCTTTATTTTTTATAGTCAATTTTCACAAGCTCAACCAGCACGCATTGCCATAGTCATTGATGACTTAGGTTATCGTTCCACCGACGAGCATGCATTATCATTACCCGGTGCTATTACCTATTCTGTTTTACCGCATACTCCTTACGGTAAAACGTTAGCGCTTAAAGCCAATGCCAAACACAAAGAAGTGCTGCTGCATATTCCGATGGAGGCAGAGAATGGTAAAAAATTAGGACCCGGCGCGCTTACTAGTACCATGAACGAAGCTGAAATTTTCGCCAGCCTAAATGACTCGCTGGCAGAAGTGCCTTTTGCCATCGGCATTAATAATCATATGGGCAGTCATTTAACGCAATTAAATAAACCCATGACTTGGACAATGAACTTTTTAAAGCAGCATCATTTACTGTTTCTAGACAGTAGAACCAGCCCTTATTCGAAGGCTGGCAGTATCGCCAAATTAATTGGCGTGCCCGTACATAACCGTCATATTTTCCTTGATAATCAATTAACTGAAGCTTATATTCGCAAACAGTTTCAATCGTTAATTCATTATGCAAAGTCGCAAAATATAGCCATTGCTATCGCCCATCCTCACCCTGAAACAATTCAAGCCTTAAAGCAGTTAATTCCTACACTGGCAAAACACAATATTGAATTAGTGCCGCTGTCGGTCTTATATTCAATGCCCACCGGTGCTCAAACAGGAATAGTGAAAAGCGAGTAGAAAAATAAGTAACAAGTTATAAGTTGATTGACGAAGTGCCTCACTAACTGTCATTTTTCTTCGTAAACTTGTGACTGCTCGTTATAGCTTGATATTATTTTCTTTTAATATTTGATGTAAATATTTAACCGGTATCGCGTAAGTAATACCACTCGGGTTACTAATAACGGCCTCTTTGGTGCTCTGCACAAAAACCTTGTTGATAATGCCCAAAACCTTTCCTGTTTTCATATCATACAGTGCACTCCCGCTATTGCCCGGATAAGCGGTGGCATCTAATTGATAAACTAAATAAGGGTTGCGCATGCGTTTAAGCATTTTCAAACTAATTTGCCCGGCGGTTTGTGCCGGTACAACGGTAGGCGTAGTGCTAGCAATAATACCTCGATGAGTCACCGGGTATAAACCTAAAACACTGCCAATAGGAAAACCGGTGAAAGCGATATAACTGCCATCACCACGAAACTGCTCATTCGCTAAAGTCATCGCCGGTAATGCAGCACCCGATAATTTCAAAATGGCTAAATCATATAATGCAGAGATAACCACTATTTCAGCTTGCCTAACCTTGGCCTTTTTCCCTGAGCCAATAAATACCGCCATTGTTTGCAATAAGCTATCATCAAGCTCTGTTGGCAGAACATGCGCGTTAGTCACTACATAATGACCGTCACCAATAATAAAACCGGTACCGCGCAAAATATTTTGTGGTCGGCTGGTTGGCGTATGAATACCAATACCGACTACAGAAGGTTTTATTTTAGCCACGACATCGACAAATTCTGCCTGAATATGAGTTGAAATTAACAGCGAAACAGTAGACAAAATAACGAATAATTTCTTAAACATGACAATTTTCCATTAAAAATAATTTAATTAACCGTACTTTACGCAATTTTTAAATTTTCAGCCATAATTAAGTTATTGACTGGGGGATCTTCATGACAGAAAAAATTGTTCCTATTTTAGCGGGTGGTGGCACACGCTTGCCAGCACACCTTGGTGTATTGAATGCGTTACTTGAATTGAATATTAATTTTGATCATATCGTTGGTGTATCAGGGGGCAGTATTATTGCGAGCTTTTATGCTTCGGGCTTATCAATAGTAGAAATTAAAAAAATCGCGCTAGAAACCAATTACAGTAAATTTCGAGGTTTTTCATTATTTAAATTAATTCGTAATGGTGGCTTAAGCTCAGGTGATGTTTTCGAAAAATGGGTTGACGACCATTTACAAGGTAAAACTTTTTCTGAATTAGACAAACACTTACACGTTGTTGCTACTGATGTTAGAAGCGGTAAACCAGTTATTTTCAATCAAGAAAACACACCAGATATGAAGGTATCTGCAGCGGTGCGTTTTTCCATGTCTATCCCGCTAGTATTTAGTTTCAAGCCTTTTGGCAAACACCTCATGGTTGACGGCAGTATATTGTCTGAAGATGCTCTGCATAGAGATTGGGCAAACGATGGCACTCCTGTGATGTGTTTTCGACTTCGAGGTGAGCATGAATATGATGAGCTGAAAACAAATAGCTATTTTCCTATTTTTAATTATATAACTTTACTCATTAGAACTTTTATGACCACCATATCGCGTGAGTATATTAATGAGGCCTTTTGGCACAATACCATAGTAATCAATACGGGTAACTCTTCTGCGGTAGACTTTACTATGACTAGTGAACAGAAATTACAGCTATTTGAAACAGGGTACAAAACCGCTTTAGAAATAGTGCCAATTAAAACAAAAACGGCACCAATTAATGAGCCCTTGTTCAAAGCCAGAGAAAATATGACGAATTAAGCTATAATTGATTCTAAACTATGTTATTTTTAATATAGTTACTGTGCCATACTCGATAAATATTTGTTTATATTAGCTATATGTTCGTACTAGCATCAACATGATAATTTGGAAATCAAATGAACTGGAATAAACGCCTGCTAAATACTCCGATTATTGGTGATATTACCAAGAAGATCGCTTCGATGAGAGTTAATCATGAGGCATACAATATTGCTGAGCATTTCACTCAATTTTTACAGCCTCAAATTGCGATTAATGATGAATTAGAAGAAGAAGCATTCAAAATACGCCACAACGTTTACTGCGAAGAGTTAGCTTTTGAAGATGTTAAAGAAGGTGGTCTTGAAAAAGACGAGTTTGACCAGCAGTCTATTTTTTCATTAATTAAACATAAACCCTCAAATGAATACACCAGTTGCGTTCGCGTGGTAAGAATTCAACAAGAAGGACAACTTTTACCTATTGAGAAGTTTTGTTTAGACGCTATTACCAATGAAGATTTACACCCTCGGCGCTTTAATCGCAGTGAAATCTGTGAAATATCTCGGCTAGCAGTAAAAGCTGACTTTAGACGTCGTAAAACCGATCAATTTAAAGGTTCAGCTACGGGTGTTATTCAAGAATCAAGTTACTCCGAGGTTGAATTGCGTTGTTTTCCATTCATCGCTATTGGTTTATATATGTCGGCGGCAACAATGGCAATAAATACGGGTATAAGGCATGGTTACGTGATGATGGAGCCCAGATTAGCTCGCAGCATGTCATTTATTGGGATAAAATTTCAACCCCTTGGAGAGCCCATTGAGTATCACGGTTTAAGAGCCCCCTATTATATTAATCATGAAGTTTTTCTTGCTGATTTATCTCCAGGCTTTAAGAATTTATTTAAAGCAATAGAGCATGAAATACATGAGCAGCTTGAAGGTTTCAAGCTGACATAACAAGAAAAGTTGCGAACAATACCTAAGGAGAGGTTTCGAGTAACGAAAACACTGCATGCTCAGCCTATTCTCCAACTCGCAACTAAAAATTCGTAACTTATTTCAATAACAACTGCTTTTTCTCTTTCTGCTTTGCTGTCGCTGTATCGATGCCTTTCAATATATTTTTAGCTCTCTTGCTTTTATTATTAGCTAATAATGCTTCAACAAAGTTTAAAGCAATATCAACATTGTCGCCCTTTGATAACTCATAAGCCTCTGCTGCTTTCTCTAATGCTTTTGTTTTTTGCTCAGACTTTAATAACGTTTGCGCATAAGTGTCTACCACATTGGGTATTTTAGCATTTAGATCATAAGCTTTTTTAGAATACTGCAACGCTTGACTGTACTGAGCTTGCTCCATATACAGCCATGCCAAATTATTCAAGGCCACGACACTCTTAGGCACTACTTTAATCAATCGTTCATATTCAACAATAGCTTTATCTTGATGCTCAGCCAAATACATATTTGCTAAACTCAAACTGACTCTCGGGTTTATTTTGTTTTCCACTTCATGTTTTACTGAAAACTGTTCAAGCAACTCAATGGCTGCTGTTTTTTGATTGTTGCCTTCTAATGCAAAAGCAAGATAGGTGGCATTGCCGCTGTTAGGTTTGGCTTGATATTGTTGTTTTAATTTAGGAATAGCGGCGGCGAACTGTCTCTCTAATAAGAGTATTCGTCCCTCAATACCTGCTAGCAAATTTTCATTAATCTCAAATTGCTCTAACTCTTTAAACAATGTTTTAGCGTCGGCAACGCGGCTATTATTTAATAATACCTGCATTTTAACCAAATGAATCATTAGGTTGTTTGGGTGCTTTTTAAGCGCATTTTTTAAAACACTCAATGCTCGGTCAGGTGATTTTTTGCTGGCCCAATAATTTACCAATAAAAAAACCGGCTCAATATGGTAAGGATTGTTTTTATGCCATGTATCTAAAATAGAATAAATATCTTTACCGTCAGGCTGTTTTGCATTCGCAGCTAGGGCTAACTGCCAGTAACGCTTAGGTGTTTTAATGCTTAATGGATATTCATCTAAGACCGAACTTGCTTGTTTGTATTGCTCTAAGTGGATTAACGCTTTAGCTAACAAAATGCCATAGTTAATGTTATCAACATTGTGTTGTTGAGCCTTAGCAATCACTTGTAGCCCTGTTTTATTTTTATGAAACTCAAAATACTGACCTAATACTTCAATATTATTGGGATGCGCTTTTAGTGCTTGTTTGGTTAATAATATTGCTTGCTCGTTATCTTTTTGATGATTTGCCAGTTTTACCAGCTGAATTAAGGCATAAACATTATTAGGCTCTAACTGTAAACTTTGTTCTAATGCGGCTTTACCTTGTTCAAATTTTTTCTGCTTAAAGAGAATAGTAGCGTTTAAGTTATAACCGCCGGCTTTATCTGGATATGATTTCAACCATTTATCAGATATTTTAGTTGCCCGAGATAAATCTCCCGACTTTATTGATGCGAAAGCTAGCGCAAGCTCTGCTGAAACCAATTCAGGATTTTGTTGCAATGCCAATTCTAAGTTTTCAAT
>JAESPR010000010.1 GCA_016765685.1 Colwellia sp.
ATATTTACCATCATGGTAACCGTTGATATTGTGGTTGCTAATTTATGGATGGTTTGCTTACTTTATTTTGCGGCAAATCATAAACGTATTGATGCGAAAAGTGGCGCTGATACCTCAGGTATTGATAAGTTAATTGATCGAGTTGAAGCCTTCGAACGTGAACATGCAAGGCGTCCAGAATTAAAAGATTTTATGTATATTCTTGCTATTGCTTTTGGCGCAGCAGGTTTTGCGCACTTAGCGGCAGATTTTTTAGTACCATTTTTTCAAGTTAATTACCCTGAATTAGAAAAATTTAGTCTACACAGTAAATTGTTTTGGATTATTGTTATTGTGACCACCGTTGGATTAGCACTGTCTTTCACCAAGGTGAGAAAATTAGAAGCGGTAGGTGCCTCAAAAGTTGGCAGTAGTTTTCTTTATATACTTGTTGCCACTATCGGCTTACATATGGATATTACTCAAATTGTTGAAGCGCCGAAATACATGCTCATCGGTTTAGTATGGATGGCGATTCATATTTTATTACTCTTTATTGTTGGCAAAATGATCAAAGCGCCGATATTTTATTTGGCGATAGGCAGTAAAGCTAATATTGGTGGCGCGGCTTCAGCGCCAGTTATTGCGTCGGCATTTCATCCATCATTAGCGCCTGTCGGGGTGCTGTTAGCCGTATTAGGTTATGCTTTGGGTACTTATATGGCATGGATCACCGGGCAGTTGTTACGAATTGTCGGTGGTTAGCGGGTAATGCTCATCTTGTTGCTGTATCGCCCAATTTATGTGTCAAAAGTACTCATTGATAGTCATCAACTCCGTGCTTTTTTCTTTAAATTGAATCATACAGCTTAAAGCTGAAGCATTACTTGATATTTACTATTTTTGCTATATTGTTTTTTAAGGAAAAGTTATGACAATAAAATCGGTTTCAGTAAGTGGTATTGAAGTTGCTAACGATAAGCCTTTCGTTTTGTTTGGTGGCATGAATGTACTTGAATCACGCGATTTAGCCATGAAAATTGCTGAGCATTATGTAGAGGTGACGCAAAAATTAAATATTCCTTATGTGTTTAAGGCGTCGTTTGATAAAGCTAATCGCTCGTCTGTGCATTCATATCGAGGCCCAGGTTTAGATGAAGGCTTAAAAATATTTGAAGAAATAAAAGCGACCTTTAATGTGCCTATTATTACCGATGTTCATGAAACTTACCAAGCACAGCCGGTAAGTGAGGTTGTTGATGTTATTCAGTTACCCGCGTTTCTAGCCAGACAAACTGATCTAGTGGTTGCTATGGCCAAAACGGGTGCCGTGATTAACGTTAAAAAACCGCAATTTTTAGCCGCTCATGAAATGAAGCACATCATTAATAAATTTAGTGAAGCAGGAAATGAAAATATCATTTTGTGTGAGCGCGGTAGTTGTTACGGTTACAATAACCTAGTAGTTGATATGTTGGCGATGGATGAAATGCGGCATTATGCGCCGGTTATTTTTGATGCTACTCATGCTTTGCAAAAACCCGGAGGACGAAGTGATAGTGCTGACGGACGGCGTGCTCAAGCTGCACAATTAACGCGTAGTGGTATGGCAATTGGTATTGCCGGTTTGTTCGTTGAAGCGCACCCTGAGCCTGCTTTGGCTAAATGTGATGGCCCTTGTGCTTTGCCACTTGATAAACTTGAGCCTTACTTAGCTCAAATGAAAGCGATTGATGATTTAGTGAAAGGTTTTGATGCGCTAAATACTGATTAACAACTTGAGTGTTTACAAATCATAAAGTTAAAAAAAAAGCTGTCATCGACAGCTTTTTAATACTTGTTTTCAAGTGAAATGTGCGAGCATTTTTTTGTGGTGAGTATTTTGATAAAGAATAAAAATCACTCACTTATAAGTGATTCTTTAGTTAATGTTACTGCTTGCTTTGTATTTACAGTGCTTTTTTGTTTAACCATCATGGTATCAACATTATTTACATGAAAACCATCATTGATCACTAAAGTTGAAAATGATAATTTTAAGTTCTCTTTTGCTTGTTCAATTAAAGTTAACTGTTGTACTGGCTCTGCTTTTAATAATTCACCTGCTTGAGCAATTGAGTTAATACCAGAAGCAAAATAAACCATCACGAGAGAGGTAGCAGCAATAGCGAGTTTGTATGAGTATGAGTTAGTTTTTTTCATGATTTTATTCCTTGTTGACCTAATAATAAATGTGTTCTGTTAATGCCAAAATAGTGGCTGAATAGATTTATTAGGACCTTTTCTCGCGCTTGTTCCTTTTAGTAAAGTATAAGCTGTGGGTTGGGAGTCACAGCTTATATCTATCTTTTCTAGAACGTTGAGATGATGTCCTTCATCTACGGTTGTTATAATACCCAAGTGAATTGAAAAATAAAAACGACAAATAATAATGTTATTCATTAGAAAAAATAATGAATAATTGTTATGCTATGTTTTTAACTGTTTATGCAGTTAATTTTATATTTTAAAGAGAAGGGGAAGGTGTAGTTTGGCTGGTAGACTCCCACCATTAAACGCGTTGCGAGCATTTGAAGCTTCAGCAAGGCAGTTGAGTTTTACTCGGGCAGCGGAAGAGCTCTTTGTTACTCAAGCTGCCGTTAGTCATCAAATAAAAGCACTGGAAGAGTATTTAGGCATTAAATTGTTTATGCGAAAAAACCGTGCGTTACTGTTAACTGAAGAAGGGCAGTCTTATTTTCTTGATATCAAAGGAATCTTTAATTCGATTAATGAGGCGACTGAAAAGCTACTAGCGCGTGGGGCTAAAGGGGCCATAACAGTTAGCTCTCAAGCAAGCTTTGCCATACAGTGGTTGGTTCCTAGGCTGACTGCTTTTAATACTTTACATCCTGACATTGATGTAAGAATAAAAGCGGTAGATCAAGCTGAAAACTCTTTAACCGAAGATGTTGATGTCGCTATTTATTATGGTCGCGGCAGTTGGCCTAATATTCATGCGGATAAATTACAAACGGAGTATCTTATTCCGGTGTGCTCGCCGTTGCTTTTACAAGAGAGTGCTGTCAATGGTAAACCACCGTTACTATCTTTAGATGATTTACAATATCATACCTTATTGCATGATACCTCTCGCAAAGATTGGAAACGCTGGTTTAAGCAGGTTGGGGTTAAAGGAGTTAATGTTAATCATGGCCCTATCTTTAGCCATTCAGCTATGGTGGTGCAAGCAGCACTTTATGGTCAAGGGGTAGCTCTGGCGTATAATGTATTGGCTAAACCTGATATTGATGCCGGTCGTTTAATTTGCCCATTTAATGATGTTTTAGTCAGTAAGAATGCCTACTTTGTCGTTTGTCGTGAAGCTCAAAAAGATATCGGAAAAATAGAAACTTTTAGAAACTGGTTGCTTGATATGGTGGCAGCCGAACAAGAAGAAGTAAAAGATGGGCAAATTTTATGATAACAACCATGACAAACAATGTAGGAAATCCCATTGCGCAAATCATCTTTGCTCACGGTGCAGGCGCTGATATGCAGCATGAATTTATGGCGCAAGTAACAGTTTTATTAAATAAAGTAAATATTAATGTATTAAGATTTAATTTCCCTTATATGGATAAACGTATTGCCTTAGGTAAACGTTATCCTCCTGACAGAATGCCTAAATTGCTTGATTGTTATCAGAGTATTGTTGAGGGGGTTATCATGAACGATAAGCAAAAATCGTTGCCATTATTTATCGGTGGTAAATCTATGGGCGCTCGGGTTGCAGCAACCTTGGCCGGAAATGATGATGTTTCAAAAATAATTCAAGGCGTATTTTGTTTAGGTTATCCGTTCCATCCGACTAAAAAGGAAGATAAACTTAGATTAGAGCCCTTACAAAACACAAAAAAACCTATTTTAATTGTTCAGGGCGAGCGTGATGCATTAGGCACTCAGGTGGAAATTAGTGATTATCAAATATCCACTTTATGCCGTTTAAACTTTTTACCTGATGGCGATCATAGTTTAAAACCTAGAGTTAAATCTGGTTTTACTCATTTGCAGCATATGCAGAGCGCTGTTAATACTATTGCGCAATTTATTAAACAAGAGACAGCTAATGACTAGGCATACAATAATACGATTTTTGTTCGTTTTTGTTGGCATTAGCGGTTGCTTTTCTGTACTATTCGGCGCTTGGCTTGCCCATGGCGGGCAAGTGTTAGCGATTAATGTACAATCAACAGTAAAAACAGCATTGCAATATCAGTTGTTTCATACCTTGGCTTTATTAGCCTCGCTGGTTTGGGCGATAACTAGTGCAGCGGTTAGACCACCCTCAAAAATATTGTTAGCGGCTTGTATCGGCTTTTTTGTTGGTATATTACTCTTTAGTGGCAGCATTTATATTAAATCATTTTTCAGTATTGCTATTGTGGCTAAATTGACGCCATTTGGCGGAGTATCATTGGCAATGGCGTGGTTATTATTGTCCATTGAAGGTAAAAACAACTTATGACATCTATTGTATTGTATTGTCGCCCCGGCTTTGAAAAGGAATGTGGAGCGGAAATTCAAGAAAAAGCGGCATGGAACGAAATGTACGGCTATTTAGAGTTGAAAAAAAATCAAGGTTTGGTTTTTTTTCACTTACATGATGCCGAACATGGTGAAGCGTTAATTAAAAAGTTGCCACTGAAGCGGCTTATCTTTACTCGTCAGTGGTTTGTTACCTTAACGGACAAGCTTGAACTTCCCGACTATAATCGAGTTGAAGCGATTGTTGAAAATATAGGTGGTGACTGGCAGTACAGTGATTTACGCATGGAAATGCTTGATACCAACGACGGTAAAGCATTAAGTAAATTTTGCCGGAAATTGGCGGTGCCTCTGCGTCAAGGTTTACGCAAAGCGAACGTATTGACCAGTAAAAATGAGACCTTTGATCCAAAACAAGGTGGTGCGGTATTGCATGCACTGTTTTTATCGGGTCAAGAAGTTATTTTAGGTTTTTCATTAGCTAATAATAGTTCACCTCATGTTATGGGCATTCCTCGTCTTAAATTCCCAAGCCAAGCACCCAGTCGTTCCACCCTAAAACTCGATGAAGCTTTTCTATACTTTATACCTCGTGATGAATGGGATAGTCGTTTAACATCTGGTATGAACGCTGTTGATTTAGGCTCTGCGCCGGGCGGTTGGACTTATCAGTTAGTGCGTCGTGGTATGATGGTCACCGCGATTGATAATGGCCAAATGGCCGAGTCTTTAATGGAAACTGGACAAGTTAAGCACAAGATGATGGATGGTTTTAAATACCTGCCAATGAAGAAAAATGTTTATTGGTTAGTGTGCGACATGATAGAAAAACCACAGCGAGTCGCTAAATTAATGAGCGAATGGCTATTAAACGGCCATTGTAAAGAAGCAATGTTTAACTTGAAGTTGCCGATGAAAGGGCGTTACAACCAAGTTACTGAAGACTTACAAAGTATTAAAGATGCATTTAACCAGCATAAAGTTAAATACGAATTATACGCAAAACACCTGTATTACGATCGTGAAGAAATTACTGTGCATGCAAGGTTGCTTTGAGGTTTCGCCTCAACAGTAGTTAGAAGCTGTAAGATACCAAGTTACAAGAGTCACAAGTAGGGTGTTATTTGCGGAACTGCTTGTAAATTTTAACTTGTTTCTTGAAGCGACAACCTTTCTTGTAACGCTTCGATGAAGTCAGCGATGCCATGAGTACCTCCTAAATTACGGGTGGTACGATCGCCACTAGCAATCACATCAACTAACGCGGCTCTAATTTTTCGGCTTTATCGCTCATTTCTAAATATTCTAACATTTGCAGTGCCGCTAAAATAACTGCAGTGGGGTTCGCTAAGTTTTTACCGGCAATATCAGGATCGCTACCGTGCACGGCTTCAAAAATCGCACAATCTTCACCAATGTTTGCCCCAAATTAGTGGAGAAAAGAAAACGTAATATGTTGGCAAAACCATACTACGTTTTTGTTCAAGCTCTATGCTCTAAATCTTATGTTCTAAATAAGATTGATTAGTTGCAAATACCTAAGTTAGACCATACTTGCCAAGCACCTGAGTTTTGCTCTGGATTTTGGTTTTTAGTCCACCAATTTGCTTGATATTTATTACCATTTAATGCAACTTGTGTATCGGTTAAATATATACTAGTAGCTGACCAAGTACCTAAATTAGCACAACCTTGTGAAGCTTCAGATACGGTGATATTCGTACTAAAAGTGTCGGTTGCACTTTCCTCATCAGTAACGGTTAAACTGACTTGATAAGTACCTGTGGTGGTATAGCTATGATTAGGATTTTGTGTGCTAGCCGTATTACCATCGCCAAAAAACCAAGCATATGAAGTAATGGCAACATCATCCGTTGAGGTATTGCTAAAGCTTACTGAAAGCCCTGAAATTGACGTATTAAAACCGGCAATAGGAGTTTGGTTTCCATTTGTGTCGCATTGACCTTCATCTCGCCATACATTAGTAAATACTGTTGGTTTAGCGCCAGTTGACCACCATATTGCTTCATATTTTCTGTTATTGTATGCGGCTTTGTCTCCTAGGCGATAAATGGTGTTCTCGTCCCATTGTGTATAATCACTACAACTGCCTATGTTGGTATTAATATTAAGAGATGTTGATTTTTTACCACTTTGTGCGATTGTATCTTTTACGGTTAAGGTTACTTGATAAATACCATCATTAATATAGCTATGGCTTGGGCTTTGCGCTGTTGAGCTATTACCATCGCCAAAACTCCAAAGGTAAGAGACAATGCCGTTGTCATCACTTGAACTGTCGATGAACTGCACGGTTTTACCATTAATAGTATGATTGAAATTGGCTATTGGATTTTTGTCTACATTATTATTACCGCAATTTGAGTTGGCTAAATAATCACTAGCAAACTTAGCTTTAACAATACCATAACCATAAGATGTATCTCGTCCGGCAGCACCTTTATCCTCAGCTGTAGCATTGAGAGCATCTCTGATTTCTTGGTTTGAGCAGTTTAAATTATTAGACCAAACCAATGCGGCAACACCAGATACATGAGGTGTTGCCATTGAGGTACCACTAATAGATTTATAACCATTGTTATTCCATGTTGAATTGACTCCAACCCCGGGCGCTGCAATTTCTACTTGAGCATTGTATTGAGAAAATGATGCTTTAACCCCCGCACTATCAACAGCTGCAACCGAGATCACTGAATCATAAGAAGCTGGGTAAGAACTAGTAGAATTACCGCTATTACCAGCTGCGGCAATATGCAACATGCCTCGTTGATAGCTATTATCAAATGCTTGACGTTCAGCCGTTGATGAAGCCCCACCACCTAAACTCATGCTGGTGATGTTGGCGCCAGCCGTTTCACATTGATTGATTGCTGCAACTATATCAGAGCCATAAGCCCATTGGCCTGAATCATTAAATACTTTAACAATATGCAAACCTAATTGACCTGAAGGATTTACTCCTACAACTCCTTGATTATTGCCTCCAAGAGCCGCTATGGTTCCAGCAACGTGTGTGCCATGTCCGTTACCGTCATTATACCAATTGCCAGTGTTATTATTGCCATAACCATCATCACCAGTGATGCCATTATTAGGTAAGTCGGGGTGACTTAAAGTGTAGCCAGTATCCATTATGCACACTTTTGTATTGCCGCTTTGTGAATCTGATAACTGCGTCGCCTGAACCATACTTATGCCATAAGGTGTCGATTCGCCATCAGTATTAGAAAGGGTAGGCGCAGATAATAAATACCTCCTTGGATCTTTTTCTATAAAATTAACATTGGCGTCGGCCAATAGCTTTGATTTTTGTTCAGCGGTTAACTTAACAGCAATAGCATTAATATTTGATAAGGTATGAAATACTTCGGCGTTAACTTTTTCTACGGTTGCCTGCAGTAGCATTACTTTAGCTAATTGTATAGCTTTTTGTGATATAGGTTGATTGTATTTGGTGGTGACAGCGCTGTCATTTAGGTGCACGATAAACCTTTGTGGTGAACTTAATAGATTATTATCAATTTCATTTGTTATGGGGGTAGCGTGGATACTTGCAGTGATCAAAGACAGAGCAAAAGTTGTGGCTAGTTTATATGGTTTTTTTCTATTGGTATTCATTAGATGTGATCCTTATTATTTTATTTGTTTGAGGCTATATTCACGTTAATGGTAACAACCATGTTACTAATTTATTGTCTTGTATAGATGATAATTCAGAACAATAAACTATATGCATGGTCTGAGGGGCCATATCCATATAGCGTATTATCGATAAACTTGCGGTTCAGATCATTAGTTTTAGACATGATCTAAGTACTTACATCCTTGTAGGAAAAAGCCGCTTCTACCAAGTAAATCAAACTAGCAACACTTAAGTACAACAGAGCCTTTTAATATACCGAATACTTTTAAATAACTATCGGCACAAATATATAAGTACTTTACTTTGACTTATGTCAAGTCAGAGTAAACACTCTAAAATAAAGTAATTCAGAAGTTTTTAAATTAAAGTGAAATTTTTTCAATGTTTTGTAATGAAAAGGTTACAATTATTTTTTGTCATAAATATTTTTTAGTATAGAGTTTGATTAGGGTAAGTTAATAAGGTTACTAAACTTTTGTGTGATTATTGTTATATTGATGTAAGTTTAAAGTTACAGGTGGTGCTAGAGTTAATGGGTATATGTTATGTTTTTTTAATCTGGGTAGGGGTTTGCTGCTGTTTGTGGTGTGTTTGTAGGTTGAGCTTTAGCTCATCAATATTGACAGCATAAATACTGTATACAGTGATTTTTCAAAATACTGCTATTCGCGCAACGAATTTTAGCCGAAGCGAAAAGCCTTGGAGTGAGGGCATTACGACAGTTGGTTTTTCTAATGTTTCTATTGGTGGTTTTTGATAATCCCCCAATTTTCAGGATAATTATCACCTAAACCTATTTCTTTAAGCAAACCGTTGACAAATAATAAAAAAGTACACTCGTCCTGTGTGGTGATGCCATCAGACTTTACGTGTTGGGTACGATAAAACATTACCTGAAATTTATTCTGCGCCACTTTTCTTGCTTCGGTAATGTCTGGGCTGCCCAAAGCTGTAATGGCTTGTTCAAAGGTAAATTGTTCAAGTTGAAGCTTAGCAATATATTGTCGGTTATAGGCTTCTCTGTCCTTCCATTGCATTTTTTCAGGGCTGTCATCGTAAAAAGTCATCACTAATAAAACAAAAAAACCGTAGGCTGCTAGTGCTAAAAGGATACGAGTAATAACTTTTTTATTCATTGTTGTTCCGAGTATTTATTTGTTTATGTTTTGCTAACTTAAGTGGTTAATGAAATGATAACTAGTTATTAGCTCATTTTAAAGTACTAAGGGATGATTTTGTGTAACTTTAGGTTGCTCAGGTATTGGCTCTAATCGAATATCTTTGAGATTAAAACCCAGAGGAATGTCTTGTTTCAAGGAGAGTAACTTTCTACTGAGTGTCATTTGTTCTTCACCATTGTTTAGTTTTTCTTTGATGGCTGTTTTAATATTGTCGTTTTTTAAAATAGCACTAAGCGAACCATGTTCGTTAAGTAAACTTGCGGCAGTTATTTGCCCTATACCAGCAACACCGGGAATTTTATTAGTGCTATCGCCTGTTAAAGTCCATAAATCTATCAATTGTGTTGGTTTGACATCAAATTTATCATTGACGTATTTTTTATCGAGATAACGACGATTAAAATGATCATAGACTTGAATATTTGGACTTAATAAAGATAAAAAACCTTTATCAGTAGAAATGATAGTAACATTTTGTCCGTGCAACGCCATTTTGGTGGCTAAGGTAGCAATTAGATCGTCAGCTTCGTCTTCTTCTGATACTAATGAGTCAACGCCAAGCTGTAAAAAAGCATCTTGTATGTCAGGTAATGTCTTAGACAAGTGTGGTGACATTTTTTTGCGACCTTTTTTGTAGTCTGGATAGAGCTGATAACGCCAGCAGGGCTGTTGACTATCAAATACGGCAAGGGCATGGCTTGCTTGTAGGTGTTTTAATATATTGCCTAGGGCTTTGGCGCAAGCTTGTTGAGTATTAAATAATACTTGTTGTTGCGTTTTTTTCGCGAGTTCGCCTTCAAGCTGAACTTTACTTTGAATAAATGGCCGCTCTTGTACGGCATATATACGTCGGATCAAGTTTAAGGCATCAATTAATACTAAATGAGCTACCACGCTTACTCCTCTATCACGTGATAACAAGGTATATATTTACTGCCCGGTAATTTCATCCGTTGCTGGCTAACAAAGGATGCGAGTAATTTGTCCATTAAAGCCATTATTTGTTTGTCACCTGATATTTGAAATGGCCCGTGCTCTCTAATAGCCTTGATACCGCCAGATTTTACATTACCTGCAACTATGCCTGAGAATACCCGGCGCAGATTGGCGGCAAGCTCTGCGGTTGATAAATCATGGCTAATATTCAATGCAGACATGTTTTTATGGTTTGGCTGGAAGGGTTGTTGAAAATTGCTTTCGATAATTAAAGACCAGTTGAAATGAAAAGCATCGCCGGTCTCTTTACGGTAGCTAAGTACCTTGTCTAAACCTTTAGACATAACTTGGGCTACTTGCTCTGCATCATCGATAATTATTTTGTAAAGGTTTTGGGCTTTTTCACCTAACGTTGCGCCAATGAAGGCATCTATTTCTCGAAAATAATCACTTGCGCTATTAGGTCCAGTCAACACTATAGGCAATACTTGGTTGCTATTTTCACTATGTAGCAGTATACCGAGTATGTACAACAACTCCTCAGCGGTACCTGCACCGCCTGGGAAAATAATGATACCGTGAGACATTCTAACAAACGCTTCTAAACGTTTTTCAATATCGGGCATAATAACCAATTCATTCACTATCGCGTTTGGTGGCTCTGCGGCAATGATGCTCGGTTCAGTTAAACCTAAGTATCGACCTTCTTTATTTCGTTGTTTAGCATGGCCTATGGTCGCACCTTTCATGGGACCCTTCATAGCACCTGGGCCACAACCAGTGCAAATATTAAAACTACGCAACCCTAATTGATAACCAACTGCCTTGGTATATTTATACTCATTGTGTTTGATCGAGTGCCCACCCCAACAGGTAACTAGATGAGGCTCCGTTTCGGGTAAAATAGCGTTGGCATTACGTAAAATGTCAAAAGTAGCATCAGTTAATGTCTCAGGCGTACAGTGCATGTTCTGATATCTATTATGAATAAATAATATATCACGCAATACGACGGACAAGTGCTCGCGAATACCGCGAATTATTTTACCGTCTACAAAGGCATGCTCGGGTGGGTTTTTAAGGTCTATTTTGACACCGCGTTCACGCCTTAGTACTTCAATGGAGAATTCTTTATGCTGCTGGTAGATAACTTCAGCGTCATCAGTGTGGCTACCGGCATTGAGCACTGCAAGAGAGCAGTTTCGGTAGAGGTTGTAAAGTTCACTGGTAGATGATTGTCGTAATTGATCGACTTCAGCCTGTGAGAGAATATTCATATTTCCGACAGGATTAAGCTGAGTATGCATACTGAACTCCTTTGATGTTGCTTTACGGCGAAATTCCCAAAAACTAACATGGATTATGTTGTTTTATTGTCAAAAATTAAGAATAAATGACTTGGTTTTTACCTTGTGCTTTGGCTAGATACATGGCTTTGTCGGCGCGTTCAAAAGCAGTATGGATATTGTCTTCCTTAGTAATATGGGTGGCACCCATAGATAACGTAATGCTGACTTTGTTACTCTTGAATTTAAAAGGTAAACGAGCAATGTTTTTGTTGATCAAGTTTAATTCTTTTATTAATGCTGCTTCTTTTGATTGTGAGTATATTAATACAAATTCTTCGCCACCATAACGAGCAACAAAAGCGTCTTTGCTCACTTTATTTTGTATAGTGTTAGCGATAACTTGCAATGTTTTATCACCCGCTGTATGCCCATAGGTATCATTAATGTTTTTAAAATCGTCTATGTCAACAACAACCAGTGCTAAATCAAAAGGTTTATGGTGAAAGCGAACCATAGATTTTGTGAAATAGTCATCAAAAGCCGCACGATTACTTAATTTGGTTAAAGCGTCTTGCATACTTTTGCGTTGTTGTTCAGCTAACTTTGCTTCAAATTGATGGCTTTGTTTTTCAAGTTTTTCTACTTTCTTGGCCATGTCATTTAATTGGTTACTTAACGCTTGTTGGTTTTGTTGCTCGAAATTGGTTTTTTCTTCAAGTGTTAGCGCAATACTGTTTAATTTACTATTGATATCAATTTTTACTTTCTCTAACGACATTGCCTTTTTTACTGTACCGGTCATCTCTAACAGCTGTTCTTGCAGTTTTTCATTGATTTCATCATTAACGCTTTGTGCATTTTCACAAGTAGACAAGGTTTTTTTAACTGCGCTTTGAACTGTGCTTAATGTTTTACTTAAGGTATTTAAAAAGTTTTTAGCGCTGTCGCGTTCATTTTGCAAGTCGGCAACAATAACATCAAATATTTCAATAAAATGCTGTAAAACATCATCATTGGTGGTGTCTTTTAGTAGCTTTTTATTTATCGATAATAATTCTTTAGTATGTTGAGTAGATAAATTTAATTTGCTTAAACACTCAGATACTTGCCCTATAAGCACACCGTTTACATTTGAAGTGTTTTCATTGCCCCCCGCTGCGACATTATTTAGGGTGCTCTGCTGATCTGTTGTCGATAGTTCACTGGTTGGAATGTTTGTTTTTGAACGTAAAGCAATATTGTAGAACTCTAGCAGTTGAGATAATAAAGGAACGTATTGAGTTAAGTTTTCTTTAGTTGCTTGGGTATCGACCATTAACGAACGTAACTTCCTACGTAAGTCATTGGGTAAGCCATTGACTTTTTGTAAATTTTCCCCCGCATCTTTAAATTGGTTATGCAAATGGGTAATGTTTTGCTCATTGGTAACGGTATGTTTTTGCAGAAGTTTGGATATTTCAGTGATTTTTATTTCAATATCAGTAACGGGCGCTGATTTTGTCAATAATCCCCTAAGTTGAGCCAGACGATTGTCTAAAGTAAGATTGATACCCTTAGATACTTGAGATAATTTGTTAATAAATTCTATCAACAGGCAAGATTGAGCTTTAAAGTCTTCTTCAAGTGATGCTCTGGCGGCTATTGCTGCATTAAGTTTGCTTTGTAATGCTTGTGACTGGTTGTCAGCAACAGTTTTAGTAATCATATTACAGAGTAATCCTTATATTTTTTATCTATCGAAATCGCGCAATATTCACCTTGCTCTAATTTTTAATAATTTACAGCATTATCAATGGGATTGTTAGTAATTAAAGCTAAAAAAGAGCATGTTACGCTGTAAGATAAGCTTTTTCTTACCTTAATTAAGATAGCCTAACTCGTTAAACTGTCACTATCACGATCTAATTCTATTTATTATGCTAAAGGAAGTTTAGTTGAATATGACTGAAATATCGCTTTTATTTCGCAGATTTTTAACGTTTGTAGTTGTTTTTTTTTGATTTTCATATATTCAACGTACAGGTAACTCGACGTAGATGTTATTGTCTAAGAGTTCTGGTTTGTGGAGCACAACTAATGTGAGTGCTCCTAAAGGGATTTATATCTAAACCACCACGGCGAGTATAACGAGCAAACACGGTTAACTCTTCTAGTTGATAATATTTTTGCAAGTCACAAAAAATTCGCTCGATACATTGTTCATGAAATTCATTGTGTTGGCGAAACGAAATTAAATATTTTAATAATGTGCTGTGATCTATTGCCACGCCCTTATAACTAATGTAAACACTAGCCCAGTCAGGCTGATTGGTGATCAAACAATTAGATTTTAATAAATGACTAACTAGTTGTTCTGTTATTATGTCGCTCGATAAATTTGGTGTTTTTTGGGCAAGCAAGTTAGCTTGATATTGATAATGCTGAACGGTGATATCTTCTTCATCTATGCAAATGATGTTTTGGTTAGTTTGCTCAATAGCTAAAGCAGGGCAGTGTTCAACATTAAATAGTGTTACTTTGGCATGCGCTCCGGCGGTGGTAGATAAATCTTTACTTAATAACTGTTTAACTTCATCTACACTGGCAAATTGACTTTGATTAAAACTATTTAAGTATAATTTAAAAGATTTGGATTCAACTAAATTAGGGCTAGTACAAGCAAAACGAAACTCGGCTACCGCAACGACGGGTTTACCTTTATTATTCAACCAAGACAACTCATATCCATACCAAACATCTTCACCAATAAAGGGTAAATTATTTTCAGTTAATGATAAATCGTTTCTATTTAAGCTTCTTGGTACCGCTTGTAATAAATTTGGGTTATATTCACTGCAATATTCGGTCGCTTTGCCAAGTGTTAAATTACTTAATTCTTTTGCGTTTTGATAAGTTGCCATAAATGTCTATTGTCTGCCGTTCTATTATTACTATTTTAAAGGATCTTTTAACTAGATGACATCATCAAATCAGGCCAATGAAAGTTTAGCGCAAATTTTGCAACAATTTTCTAAAAAATACATCGGCCAATATCAGAAAATACATGGTCATTTACCAATAGCCGAGCAAGATGATAAGTGGCTTTCTCCCTGCGAAAAGCACATCAGTGGTGATGATGTTTTATCGAAAGGACAAGTATTTTGGCAACCGATTACTATTGAAACGGATCAAGAATTAAATTTTGACAATGTTGAATTAGCATTAGAGCTAAACTTGCATAAAGATATTAAACATTATTTTACTACGTTATACAGTGACAATCTTGATGCTACATGCGAAGAAGGGGAGCTGTCATTACTTTTTGCTTGGAATAAAGAGGATTTTCAACGGTTGCAAGAAAATATAATTGGTCATGTTTTAATGAAACAAAGGTTAAAACAAGGCGAGACTATATTTTTTGCGGTGACCGATGAAGAAGATATGATTGTTTCAATTGATAATGATACCGGCTCGGTATGGGTTGAACGGGTAGGTTGTGATCCCCACAAAAAATTAGCCGATTCATTAGCCCAGTTTATCACTCAACTAACACCTTTGATCAAGTGATTTAACTTTTTTGCTGGTCAATCAGCTGTTTAACTAATTGCTTTAATTCCAATATTTCTTTTTTCATTAGGGCTAATTCTTCATGCAAGTCTTGCTCAAATGAGGCTGTGTGGCTTGATGAATGGTTTGCCTCCAAAAGTTCATCTTTTTCTTCTGGTAAACTAATAAAGCTTGGTTGGTGTTGCCAAGTTTTTAAGGTAGAGATAATAATAGGTAAAGCGACTTTTTTGCTTAATTTAGTTTTGATCAAAGCAACGGTTGGTTTGTTACCTTGATTAGCTATTTGATTAGCTAAGATTAAAATTTCATCATTTATTGTCATTTTGATTAATCGTTTTGTAGTATTAACTATATTTTAGCCAATATAACAACTTATGTCAGGTGCTATTTGTCTATTGTTTGTTTTGTTTAGTAAAATCAAAGTCTTATGCTTATGGTTTTGTTGGTTTGTTTTTTGCTTACTCTGTGTAGTGTAAAACATTTAAGAAAATAATTATCTTTGGAGTTAAAAATGAAAAAATCGTTATTGGCATTACTCATTGCTTTACCCTTAACCGCAACTTTATCGGGTTGTGTTATTTCCGTCAATGATGGTGAAGTTGATCACTCTTTCATGAGTGATAGTGGGAATAGAAGTTATGAGAACCGTAAAAAAATAGCTAAAATTGAATTAGGGTCAAGTTTTACTAATATGCAAACAAAATTAGGTGTTGCTGATTTTTCAGAAACCTATACCCAAAATGAACAAACGATACGTGTTTTATATTACCGGACGCAACGCAAGCATAAAGATGGTTTAACAACTAAGGATGAATGTACTTACTTAGAATTTGTGAATGGTGAGTTGAGCCAGACGGGTAACGGCGGAGAGTACAGTCGAATTTCTGCAGGTTAAACGAATACCCTACGAAAATACGTAAATAGAACAGAAGTTGGTACGATAAAAATTGTACCAACTTCTCCCACCTAAAATTTATTTGTTATTCATATTCAAAATCAATTCTATTTGACCTCTTTTTAAAAAAGCTGTTAAGGTGAATGTTCGGTTAAAATAAAATTACTGGAGAATTTACATGTCTGAGGCTGTTTCGGTAGAAAATGATCTTGGTATTAGGGCTACCTACCTTAGCGCAGAAGAATTAAAGTTAGCTGCTTCGTTACTTTTTCAGGCCTATCATGATGACCCAGTATTTTTAGATATATTTAACAGTAATAAAGAAGGTTATGAACAAAGATTAAGGGCATCGATTAGAGAAGAACTCAGTGCTTTTTGGCAAGCAAAACAGCCGATGGTTGGTTTATATTTGGGGGAGTCGATGGTTGGGGTTGCTTGTTTAAATAGCCCCGATGATAGTGTTGGTAGTGACAGATTTTGGCACTGGCGACTTAAAATGTTATTAACCGCGGGTTATTTTAGCACTAAGCAAATGATTAAAAAAGAGAAAGAAGTTATTGCGGCAGTGCCTCTGAAAAAATTCCATATGTTGTCCTTTATTGCTATTCATCCTTTACATCAGCATCATGGTTTTGGTCACTACTTAATGTCGGCTGTTAATACAGTGCTTGAAGAACATAGTGATAGTGAAGGTGTTGCCGTATATGCAACGTCAGGCAAGTTTAGAGCTTTTTTTGAAGATGCTAATTATCAGTTTATTGATAATGTCACCGTTGGTAAGGTTTCTGGTGCTTTAATGGTTCATTATCGAGAATAGGGGGGGGTATTTTTAGTATCACTAATTATAAAGCTGAACAACTTGGCAAAATTCAACTTCTATGCACTTGTGCAAAAAAAATATAGGCTTGTACCAAACAAATGTTCTGGTACAATCAGTGTCATTAATTCGTTTTTAGGTAGTTAAACTTTTATGGTTATAAAAGCTCAAAGCCCTGCGGGATTCGCCGAGCAATACATTGTTGAATCAATTTGGAATGGTGGTTTTCCACCTGGTTCAATTTTACCGGCAGAGCGTGAATTATCCGAGCTTATTGGAGTTACTAGAACTACCCTTAGAGAAGTATTACAGCGTTTGGCTCGTGACGGCTGGTTAACCATAAGACATGGCAAGCCAACAAAAGTAAATAACTTTTGGGAAACATCGGGTTTGAATATTCTAGGAACGCTAGTTCAACTTGATCAAAAGGGTATTCCTGATTTAGTTGACAATTTATTATCTGCACGTACTAACATCAGCGCTATTTACGTTCGTGGCGCATTGAAAAACAACCCAGAAAAGGCCATTGAATTATTAAGTGCATATACTGACATTGAAGATACTGGCGAAGCGTTTGCTGAGTTTGATTATAAATTAAATAAAGAGTTAGTCGTTGCTTCTGAAAATTCTATTTATTTACTTATCTTAAACGGTTTTAGAGGATTATATTCTCGCATTGGTAGTTTATATTTTTCCCATCCAAGGGGACGCGAAATATCAAGAACTTATTATCAAAAGCTTATTAATTTAGCGCAGGAAAATCGTTTTGATGATTCAATTTTTGCGGTACGTAAATATGGTATTGAATCAGGAAAACTTTGGGCTGAATTAAAAGAAGATGTTTTAAAAGAATTGACTGAAGATTAATCATTCACTATTAGCAGCTTATATTTAAAAGCAATACTGAGCTTAATATTCGCTCCGTTAAGAAAGACAGATTGATTTTTAGCTGAATGATATCAAAATCCGATGTTCACTCAATATCGGATTTTTTATGCCTAACCTGAAGTGCAAGTACCTGATTTAATCGATAAGAGTCCTAAAGAACCTGGCATTGTAATTCTCATAAAACGCAGTTTTCTATTTGAGATAATGGCCTAGAGTAGTAGGCAATAACAGGATAATGTCTTTAGTTAAAGTAATAATACTATTTGGATTGAAAGTAACGAAGTTATTGGATATTTAGGCCATTTGAAAATGATCACTGACTTAGTGCAATTAATGGTATAAGTTAATTTTCATCTTCAGGGTCAAGATCTGTTACTGTGACTGAAGTCCCACCCAAGTTTTTTGCTCTAACAGTCTGTAATTCTCTCAATTTGGTAAGTTGATTTCTCGATAATTTACCTGCTAACTGTTTATTAGACATAAATTCAAGATTAGCATTCAAGATTGTTACTGAAGAACCTACACCGAAAGTTCGAATAGTTCCATATAAATCATTTACCTTCCAATTAGTTATGTTTGGTTTTAGTTCTTTAGCTAGCATTATCTCATCGGTAATATCATCGTTAGCATAAAGCAACAAATGCCGTTTAAGATCGTCATTAAACCTGGGGAAATATGTAGCGTTTTGTTGATAAAAATAAGATGTTCTAACGTTGTGGAATTTATTGACTGAGGTACCTCTATTAGAATTGACAAAGTTAATCGCATTATCTTCAAGTAATTGATAGACATTTTTGCCTGTAAAAGCTTCTTTTCTAATATCAGGGCCACCTATAATGCCTTGATAAAGTCCATATAAAATCAGTGCATCACTATTATATTGTTTTTTCAATATCTTATATTGAATATCATTTAGGCTTAAATTTAACGCAGCTACATTAATGATTTTTTGATGAAATATTGAGGACTTTCCAGTTAAGAATGATTTTAAAACCCTTTTAGGGTATATTTTAACAATTTCATTGACAAGGGTGACATTATATAAGTTTAGCCAATAAGCCAGTTGCTCACGTTTATTATATAAATTTAGCGGTGTTTTTAATGGCAAATTTTCTAAATAGCTTTTAACTGCATTTAACTTTTTTCTTTGCTCATTGCTTTTAAAAAACTCATAAGAAAACTTATTTCCTTCATTGTCTGTTGTTAAATTTACTGATTGTTGCAGACGTGTTCCTCCAGAGGGCTGTTTTCTTTTAGCGCTACTTCTTGTAGATGCTCCCATTTTGAGAACGCTTGCATCTAATAATAAATTCACTAAGTCAAAATTTATTATTAGCTTAGAATCTGGAGAAGCCTCTTTAACTTTTAAAGGGACATTATTACTAGCGATCCCATCACTAGAAATCATTAAAAATAAAAAAATAACGCTGAATACGCAAACACTTTTTAAAATATTCATTACTTTCCCTATAACGTAAATACATCCCATAATTCGTTATTATAATCATCCATTTAATGCTTTAAGTCAATTCTTAGTAACTATTTACCATCAAGGGTAATAAAAATATCAGGTAATTGAACACTGAGTTAGCTTTTCTGTTAACAAATTTTTATTCATCTGTTTTTTCTGGGCATTGAGCAATAGTTTTATACTGACCAGCTTCTTTTTCTTGAATTATTTTCACATCAAATTTCCATAAATAATGTAAATGTTTCAATACTTCTGTTTTTGACTCTCCTAATTCAATGTTATTGTGCGGTGTATAAAGTAAAGTTAACGAACGATTACCTTCTATATCGGCATCAATTATTTGTATATTCACTTCTAAATTACTTAAGTTGTACTGTTCTGCCAGCTTTTGTCTTATTTTCTTATAACCTTGTTCATTATGAATCGCCGCTATTTCTAAATAGTTGTTATGTTCATCATCATGAATTTGGAATAGCTTAAAATCACGAATTAACTTAGGAGATAAATACTGGCTAATAAAACTTTCATCTTTAAAGTTTTCCATGGCAAAGTGCAGGGTGTCTAACCAATTACTGCCGGCGATATCAGGAAAATAGGCTTTATCTTCTTCGGTTGGGTTTTCACATATCCGTCTGATATCTATGAACATGTTAAAACCCAGCGCATACGGGTTAATGCCAGAATAATATTTACTGTTATATTCTTGTTGGGCAACAACATTAGTATGGCTATGTAAAAACTCTAACATGAATTTATCGGTTACTAAACCTTCATCATAAAGGTGATTTAAAAGCGTGTAATGCCAAAAACAAGCCCAACCTTCATTCATTACTTGCGTTTGTTTTTGAGGATAAAAATATTGAGAAATTTTTCTTACAATTCTTACAATTTCACGTTGCCAAGATTTTAGCAAAGGAGCATTTTTTTCAATAAAATAAAGGATGTTTTCTTGAGGCTCAGACGGGAAGTTATATTGTTTTTCATTTTTATTTTCATTGTTATTAGGTACGGTACGCCACAAGGTGTTTACTTGAGATTGCAGATATTCTTCTCGCTCGGTTTGACGTTTCAATTCTTCATCAAGGGAAATTTTTTGTGGCCTTTTATAGCGGT
Source organism: Colwellia sp. (assembly GCA_016765685.1). GTDB lineage: Bacteria > Pseudomonadota > Gammaproteobacteria > Enterobacterales > Alteromonadaceae > Colwellia. Next base: position 20,307 of record JAESPR010000010.1, read on the forward strand.
CAACACCATGATTCATTAAAGCATGACAGGCATCTAAGGTTGCTTCAACTTCATCTATGCCATATCTAAGTTCACATTTTGCAATATAGTTTTTGGCAAAAAGTAAGTAATCGATAATAGAGCTAGCATCTGTCCATGATTTGAATAAATAGTTTCCCTTGAAAAAAGAGTTATGTCCATAACAGGCATGTGCCATGACTAAAGCTTGCATAGGCATAGTATTCTCTTCCATTAAATAAGAAATGCATGGGCTAGAGTTAATCACTATTTCATAAGCTAAGCCCATTTGCCCGCGTTTATAGGTTTGTTCAGTTTGAATGAATTTTTTTCCAAAAGTCCAATGGTTGTAACCTATGGGCATGCCAACCCCAGCGTAAGCATCCATCATTTGTTCTGCAGTAATAACTTCTATTTGATTAGTATAAGTATCAAGTCGATAATGCTTGGCAACCCGAGCTATTTCAGTTTGGTATTGCGCTAGTAACTTAAAAGTCCAGTCGGGACAGTCATCTAATGGTGTTGTTTTATTAGTTTTTTTCTTAGCTGTTGTTACCATAATTTCACCTATTTATTTGACACCTGTTTTTTGTCTATGTAAGTTATGCTGCACTCTTAGTATTCTTTTTAAATAACTCTCTAAAGACGGGGTAAATATCTGAAACTTCTTTTATGTGCACCGAAGTGAAATTTGAATGAGACTCCTTTACTTGTTGATATTGTTGCCATAAGGTTTGATGGGCGCGTTGAGTTATTTCGATATAACTAAAATACCGTGTTTTAGGTAGAATTTTATTTTCAAGCAATGATTTGCAGTGAGGAGAATCGTCTGCCCAGTTGTCGCCGTCTGATGCTTGAGCGCCGTAGATATTCCATTGATTATCGTTATATCGTTCATTGATTATTTTGTTCATCAGCTCTAATGCACTAGAAGCAATGGTGCCGCCAGTTTCTTGAGAATAGAAAAACTCTTGTTCATCAACTTCTTTTGCTTGGGTATGGTGGCGAATGTAAACTACATCAATATTTTTATAAGTACGACTTAAAAATAAATAAAGTAAAATGTAAAAACGTTTGGCCATTTCCTTGGTTGCTTGATCCATAGAGCCAGATACATCCATTAAACAAAACATCACAGCTTTTGATGTGGGTACGGCTTGTTTAGCAAAGTTTCGAAAGCGTAAATCGAAGGTATCAATAAAAGGAACTTTAGCTATTTTGGTTTCTAGCTCGGCTATTTTATTTTTAAGCTCTCGCTCTTCATTAATGTGATCGTGTTTGTCTTGGTTAAGCGCTGTTAATGTTTCTTGATAAGCTTTTAATTGCTTTCTTTTGGAAGATGTCATAGCTATACGCCGAGCAATAGAGCCTTGCAATGATTTCACAATGTCAATATTTGACGGTACACCTTCAGCGCAAAAACCAGAGCGAACCGTTTTGTATTCAATTAATTTATCCAGTTGATTCTTTTCTAAATTTGGCAGCTCTAAATCTTCAAACAATAAATTTAAGTACTCTTCTTTCGATATTGAAAAAGTAAAATCGTCTTCACCTTCGCCGCTGTTACTGGCATCTCCTTGACCACTGCCTTGTCCTTGTTGTTTAGGTGGTTTAGCAATACGGTCACCGGGTGAAAACTTGTCATTCCCGGGATGAATTTTGTCGTGGATACCGCCACTGCCTTGATGAAATACCGGCTCAGACAAGTCCTTTTTTGGAATGATTATATTCTCACCTGAATCAATATCAGTAACGCCCCGTTGATTGATAGCATCAGCAACAGACTTTTTGATTTGATTTTTATAACGCCTTAAAAAACGTTGACGATTGACAGTACTTTTATTTTTACTATTAAGCCGTCTATCAATAAAGTTGGCCATGGCAGACTCCTTACCTCTTTTACTATGCCTTGCTTACTTTTTGCTGAAAATAAACAAGTGTTCTATTTAAAGAGATACTACTTAAGAAGACTTTCTTACACGTAAGTACCATTCAGACAGAAGCCTGACTTGTTTTTGGGTATAACCTTTGCTCATCATTCGTTCAACAAAGTCATCATGTTTTTGTTGATCGTCTTTCGATGTTTTGGAATTAAAGGAAATAACGGGTAGTAAGTCTTCAGTGTTAGAAAACATTTTTTTCTCAATGACCGTACGGAGTTTCTCGTAACTGGTCCATAATGGATTTTTACCATTATTATTGGCTTTTGCTCTTAAAACAAAATTAACAATTTCATTACGGAAATCTTTAGGGTTACTTATGCCCGCTGGTTTTTCAATTTTTTCTAATTCATCATTTAAAGATTGTCTATCAAACAACTGACCCGTTTCGGCATCACGGTATTCTTGATCTTGGATCCAAAAATCAGCATAAGTAACATAACGGTCGAAAATATTTTGACCGTATTCAGAATAAGACTCTAAATAAGCGGTTTGAATTTCTTTACCAATAAACTCAACATACTGGGGAGTTAAATAACCTTTAATGAATTCCATGTAATGTTCAGCGGTTTCTTTAGGCAATTGTTCACGCTCTACTTGCTGTTCTAATACATAAAATAAGTGCACCGGATTTGCGGCAACTTCAACATTGTCAAAATTGAAAACACGGGATAATATTTTAAAAGCAAAACGTGTAGATAACCCTGACATGCCTTCATCAATGCCGGCATAGTCTCTATATTCTTGATAGGATTTTGCTTTAGGATCGGTGTCTTTTAATGTTTCGCCGTCATAAACACGCATTTTAGAGTAAATACTAGAATTATCAGGATCTTTTAAACGAGAAAGTACGGAGAATTGCGCTAAAATTTCTAACGTATCTGGTGCGCATTGTGCTTTTTTCAATTCACTGTGCTCAAGCAGTTTTTTATATATATTAACTTCTTCAGAAACACGCATACAATAAGGTACTTTGACAATATAAACTCTATCTAAAAAGGCTTCATTATTTTTATTATTTCTAAAGGTGGTCCATTCTGATTCATTTGAATGCGCTAGTAAAATGCCATTAAAAGGCAAAGCAGACAAGCCTTCTGTGGGATTATAATTACCTTCTTGGGTTGCTGTAAGTAAGGGATGAAGTACCTTGATTGGTGCTTTAAACATTTCTACAAATTCCATCAACCCTTGGTTGGCTCTACATAAAGCACCAGAATAACTGTAGGCATCGGCGTCATTTTGGGCAAAATGTTCTAGTTGTCTTATATCTACTTTACCCACTAAAGCAGAAATATCTTGGTTGTTGTCATCACCGGGTTCAGTTTTAGCAATGGCAATTTGATCAAGAATAGAAGGGTACACTTTTACCACTTTAGACTTGGCTATATCACCTTTAAATTCATGTAACCGTTTCGCGGCCCAAGGAGAAATAATACTGTTTAAATAACGCGCTGGAATATTATATTCCTCTTGTAATATTTTGCCATCTGAATGTACGTCAAATAAACAAAAGGGATGGTCGTTTACTGGACTTCGTTTGCCATCAGCACTTAAAACATAGATGGCTTCTTGCTGCATTAAGGCTTTCAACTTTTCGGCTAAAGATGACTTGCCGCCACCGACAGGGCCAAGTAGATATAAAATTTGTTTTTGTTCCTCTAACCCTTGTGATGAATGCTTAAGGTAAGCAACAATTTGCTCGATAGCTTCTTCCATACCGTAAAAGTCTTTAAAAGCAGGGTATCGATTAATTACTCTATTAGAAAATATTCGACTTAACCTGGGATCTGTGGCGGTATCTACTGCATCAGGGGTACCGATGGCATTTAACAACCTTTCAGCAGCGCTGGCATAGGCAAGTTTGTTATCTTTGCAAAGGGTTAAGAATTCTTGCAAGCTAAACTCTTCTTGTTGTGCCTGTTCGTAACGTGCTTGATAATGTTGAAAAATAGTCATAATCATCTCCATGAGCTTGAGTTTAAAACTTGCCAAATGAAATTTTCTTTAAGTCCTAATTTAAGATTAGTTGTTTTGGCTGATTTTGCTAATAAAAAAGCATAAATAATTTTGTTCTCATTTATAAAAAACAAACGAGATCAATTAATTGCTTATATTTTAAAACGATTTTTATTTTTCAGCTGAAAAGTTGTTGAAAAGAATTTTCTTGCCTACACTCTTTCTAATGGCATTTGTCATATATCCTTGTTTAACAATAGCTAGAAGGTAACCATGGACTTTTTTAAAACATTATCGGTACGTTACAAAATACTTTTAATCCCGCTGGTTGGAGCGTTAGGTTTTTGTGTGTATCTAGCCATTACACTGGTTGCTATGGCTAATATTGTGAGTCAACTTGATGGCGCCTACCGCATTGAATATCAGTTGTTACAAACATCAGAATACAGCTTAGTTAGACTTGATAAAATTAAAGAAACACTCGGTAATGCCGCAACTATGGGAGAGGCAGATTTATTAAGCACTGCCAATAAGTATGCACAAGAGACCCGAGAAAAGCTTCAACAAAATATGCAATCAGATAAAGATAATGCTAGCTTTTTACGTTCGCTGTTGAGTGATTTTAATGACTACTATAAATTAGCCTATGGCCTTTCTAAAGAGATGGTGGATGGTACTGCTGATTTTGCTACTTTAGGCCAACGCAGCCAAAATATGTCAGCTAAGCTGACTAATTTACAGGATAAATTAAATAAATTTCGTACCGAGCGTTATCAATCGTTTACGCAGGCTTTTGAAGCGGTCAATGATGAAGCTGATTCTACGTCTACCACGGGTGTTATAGTTGGCATTATCACTATTATTGCATTGTTCGCGGTTGCTATTCCTGTCGCTAAAACAATTAGCTCAAATTTAACCGATATTATTGATTCGATGAAAGATATTGCCCAAGAAAATGGTGACTTAACCGTGAGATTAAAGACTACAAGTAAAGATGAAATGGGCGATTTAGTGTTTTGGTTTAATAGCTTTATTGAAAAACTACAAGGAGTTATTAAAAATGTTGTTGATACGGCTTTGCCGTTAGCAGAGACTGCAAGTAATATTTCGAAGCTTTCACATAGCACTATTGAGTCTTTTAATCGCCAATCTGACAGTGTTATTCAATCAAGACAATCAGTTGAAGAAATGAGCCATAGTGTTGCTGAAATAACAACTAATGCCGCTGATGCCGCTGATGCGGCTAAAAATGCCAATATCGAAGCGGAAAAAGGCAAACAAGTTGTTGAGCAAACGGTTAATGGTATTCGAAATTTAGCCGAAAATGTAACCCAAGCAGCTGAAACCATTAATCAACTTCAAGAAGATACCAATAGAGTAAATGTTGTACTAGAAGTTATTCGTGGTATAGCGGAACAAACTAACTTGTTAGCGCTAAATGCGGCTATTGAAGCGGCAAGGGCCGGCGAACAAGGTCGCGGCTTTGCGGTTGTAGCCGATGAGGTGAGGAATTTAGCCTCACGCACTCAAGAGTCAACCGAAGAAATAAATCAAATGCTGGGGCAATTGCAAGGCGCAGCTAAAAAAGCCGTAACTATGATGGAGAGCTCACGCGCAAGTGTTGAAGAAAGCGTTAAATCAGCAAATGAAGCAGGTGACAGCTTAGTGATTATCACGGAAACCGTAAATACCATTGCCGATATGAATGGCGCGATAGCGGTAGCAACAGAAGAGCAACATCAAGTTTCTGGGTTGATGGTGGGTCATGTTGAAGATATTCAAGCGTGCGCTGATGAAGCATCTTCCGCTTCACATGAAGTTGCCGGAGTATGTGAGCAATTAACGAGCTTAGCTTCAGAGTTAGAGGCTGTAGCACGTCAATTTAAAGTGTAGTGTTTTATAGAAAAAAACAACTTTTGACCAAAGAAATATCTAAATAGAACATAACATTATAAGTAATTGCATCAATTTAATAGATAAGCATGGTGGGGAAAGTATGAGTAATATATTTAAGGTGCTGATTATTAGCTATTTCAAAAAAACGAGCCATTTAAGCTCGTTTTTTATCATTCTAAACTCGAAACTTAAGCGAAATTCGCTTGAGCAAAATCCCAATTAGCTAAAGCCCAAAAAGCTTCCATGTATTTAGGACGTAAATTACGGTAATCAATATAATAAGCATGTTCCCATAAGTCGACCGTAATAAGTGGTGTTACAGTGCTATCAGTTAAGGGGGTCGCCGCATTAGAGGTATTTACAATGGCTAAGCTACCGTCAGCATTTTTCACTAACCATGTCCAGCTAGAGCCAAAGTTGTTAATTGCGCTGTCGGTAAATTTAGCTTGAAAATCAGCAAAAGAACCAAAACTAGCAACAATAGCATCAGCTAAAGCACCGGTTGGCTCACTACCACCTTTAGGGCTTAAGCTATTCCAATAAAAAGTATGGTTCCATATTTGTGCCGCATTATTGAAAACACCAGCAGAAGCGTTTTTAACTATTTCTTCTAATGATTTATCTGCAAATTCAGTACCTTCAATCAAACCATTTAATTTTACCACGTAGGTGTTGTGATGTTTTCCATAATGAAACGATAAGGTTTCTGCAGAAATATGCGGTTCTAATGCGTCTTGATCGTAAGGTAATGCGGGTAATTCAATAGCCATTTTTCTCTCCAATTTCTCTATTTTAGAAGTTACAGTGTATTTGTGAATAAAGAGTGTCTTTTCCATGAAAACTTGAGTAAAATACTCAAGTATTAAGTTTATACTATATTGGTTAATTACGGTATAGAATTTCTTTAGCAATGTTGAAAACATCTTGAATTTTATTTTAAGTATTTATTCCCTTGAATTGAAAAGCTAATTTCGGCACCATTATTTTTAAATCGGCGCACGAGTATGCATTTAGTTTTATTTAATTTAATGTAATGAGTATTATTTATTAGAGGTTATTATGGATACTATAGAACGTATTAAAGAACAAATTAGTGAAAGCACGGTTTTACTATATATGAAAGGCTCGCCAAAATTACCTAACTGCGGTTTTTCATCTCAAGCATCTCAAGCGTTGATTTCTTGTGGTGAGCAATTTGCTTATGTAGATATTTTACAAAACCCTGATATTAGAGCTGAGCTGCCTAAATACGCTGATTGGCCTACTTTTCCGCAGCTATGGGTTGCTGGTGAATTGGTTGGTGGTTGCGATATTATTTTAGAAATGTTTCAGCAAGGTGAATTACAAACCTTGATAAAAGAAGCGGTAGCTGCCAATGCTTCTGAAAATGCGAGTGCAGAATAAATTTTGCCAAAAAAATTAATCTAGCATTGAAATTCTTCAAATCAACACAATTATTAATTGTGATTATTTATTTTCTCAAAACTCTTAATTATTTATAACAGAAAACAACGGAGCATAAAATGAGTGTATTAGTTGGTCGTCCAGCCCCAGATTTTACTGCAGCGGCAGTATTAGGTAGTGGTGAAATAGTTGATAGTTTTACCTTGAGTGAAACCATTAAAGGTAAAAAAGCAGTAGTATTTTTCTATCCATTAGATTTTACTTTTGTATGTCCGTCTGAGCTGTTAGCTTTTGATCACCGTATGGAAGAATTCAAAAGCCGTGGTGTTGAAGTTATTGGTGTTTCTATAGACTCACAGTTTTCTCACAATGCATGGCGCAATACTCCAGTAAACGATGGTGGTATTGGTCCCGTTCAATATACTTTAGTTGCTGATGTTAAACATGAAATTTGCAAAGCTTATGATGTTGAACACCCTGAAGCGGGCGTTGCTTTTCGCGGTTCATTCTTAATTGATGAAGAAGGCAATGTTCGTCATCAAGTAGTCAACGATTTACCACTAGGTCGTAATGTTGATGAAATGTTACGCATGGTTGATGCTTTACAATTCCACCAAGATCACGGAGAAGTTTGTCCCGCAGGTTGGAATAAAGGTGATAAAGGCATGACAGCTACACCAGATGGTGTAGCTGCTTATCTTACTGATAATGCTGATAAGCTGTAAAACCGAAGGTTTTAAGTAGTAAGTTACAAGCTATAAGTAAAAAACCGCGTAAGCGGTTTTTTTGTGTTTATCACTTGCTACTACCAACTTGTCGCTTGTTACTTATCGCTTATTCCTGCTGAAGGCAGCGGCCAACCTCCCAAATCATGCCATTTATTAACAATGTGGCAAAATAGCTCGGTCGTTTTTATTGTGTCATAAAGTGCTGAATGTGCTTCATTATTATTAAAATCAATTTGTGCCGCGGCGCAAGCTTTGGCTAACACGGTTTGTCCTAAAGCAAGCCCTGCCAACGTTGTGGTATCGAAGCTAACAAAAGCATGAAAAGGGCTGCGCTTAATTTTACAACGAGCTGTTGCTGCGTTTAAAAAACCTAAATCAAAGGCTGCGTTATGAGCGACAATAATGGCACGTTGACAGCCCGCTAGTTTCATTTTTTTTCTCACTAACTTAAACAATGCTTTTAAAGCTTCCTCTTCATCTACAGCACCACGTAATGGGTTGGTGGGATCAATGCCAGTAAATTCTAATGCTTTTGGCTCTAAATTTGCGCCTTCAAAAGGGTTAACATTAAATTGTATGGTTTCATCAAGTGAAAGTTTTCCGGTTAGTTCATCTAAAGATAATACCGAAGCGGCAATTTCCAATAGTGCATCGGTTTGGGCATTAAAACCAGCGGTTTCAACATCAATAACAACGGGAAAATAACCGCGAAAACGTTGTGCAAACAGCGGTTTATCTGTGACTATTGGCTTTGTTTTATTTTCTGTGTTTATATTTTTTATGCTTTGTGACATGTTTAATTGTGGTAGGGTAATTGAATAACAAGTTAGTCTTAATTATCTCAGAAAAAGCAGCGTTAAGAAAATTTAATTTGCTAACGCTAATTAGCCAATAAAATGCTAAAGTTACTTTACTTTAGGTCGATATAGAATAAAGCCAGTTATTAATTTTGTGTAATACTATGAAAATACACTTTTGTGTAATCGATAAGTCAGTTGTCACGTCTTCACCTTTTTACCCTCTGTTGTTTAAAGGACTTTTCGTTGTTGCTTTATTTTTCAGTTTTTCTACCAGCTTTTTTATTAGTAATGCGCATGCAGGTATTCGTCAATACAGTGCTGATTTAAGTAGTTCACAATGGCAACTAGCCAAAGATTCACGCTTACAATGTACCTTAGCTCATCAAGTTCCTCATTACGGTCAAGCACGTTTCTCAGCTAAAGCAAGTCGCCAACTTAATATGGAGTTTGAACTCGACATGATGTTGTTGCCTGATAGCTACTCTTTAGCTCAGGTGCGCAGTGAATCACCTAAATGGCGCCCAGGTTACGGTGGTAGAGTATTGGCTGACATGAAATTATATAAACAATTTAATCCAAGTTTGCCTAAAAAAATCGCTTGGAACATGTTAAGTGAATTAGAGCAGGGTATGAACCCCACTTTTTATTATAATGACTGGTATAGTGAGCAAGATGAAATATCGGTAGGTTTGTCAACAGCACGCTTTAAAGGTGCTTATCGAAGTTTTGTTGCTTGCATAGGCAATTTACTTAATTACAGTTTTGATGATATTGCTTTTACGGTATTAAATTATCAGTCTAATAGCGATAACTTTACTAAAGCGTCACAACGACGTATTGATATGATCAGAGAATATCTCACGTTAGACCCAAACCTTGAATTAGTTTTGGTTGATGCCTATTCAGATAGTTATGGAGGTCGTTGGTCAAACTTTAAACTGTCAGAAAAACGGGCATTAAAAATACGTGATTATTTTGTTAGAAATGGCATCGATGCTAGTCGAATAGAAGCGAAAGGTTATGGCGAAAAACGTCATATTGCTTCAAATGATACCACGCTTGGCCGAGGTAAAAACCGTCGAGTAGTCATTCAAATGCAAAAGTTGTAACTTATCCATTACATTCAGTTATTCTTAACTTATAAAATATAACTGAATACAAGATAATAAACGTTGAATAGGTCTAATGATTCGAAGTAATCTACAGGCCTATTTTTTTGGTTTTTTTTTGTGAATTTTTTAGGACAATCGAAATGAAATTTTTTAAGCGATTAATGTTGTTAGTTACATTAACAATATCGCAGTTCGCCTTTGCGGCAATACCAGTAAGTAAAACCGTGTTAAATGATGTCTATACTTATGCTAATTATGATCAAGTGATCACTACCCACCTCTATTTAGATTTAGCGGTAGATTTTGAACAGAAGACTTTATCGGGCTTTGCTGAATTATCATTAAAATGGTTAACAGATGATACTCAAAAGGTGATTTTAGATACGCGTGATTTAGTTGTTCATAATGTGCTTGCACAAAATAGCCAAGGCCAGTGGCAAAAAGTAGATTTTGTATTAGCGAAACGTGATGCAGTATTAGGCTCGAAGTTGACTGTCAATACTCAATTTAAAGCGAAAAAGTTACGTGTTTATTATAACTCAACCGCTAAAGCCTCAGGTTTACAATGGTTATCGCCGGAGCAAACAGCGGGTAAAGAGAAACCTTTTTTATTCAGTCAAAACCAAGCTATACATGCTCGTTCATGGATCCCCATTCAAGATACGCCCAGTGTTCGGCTAACTTATACCGCGCGAATTACCACAGACAAAGATGTGTTAGCGGTAATGAGTGCTAATAATGAACCCGATACTGTGCGTGATGGCGATTACTTTTTCTCAATGCCACAAGCTATTCCTGCTTATTTAATTGCGATTGGCGTGGGGGATTTACATTTTAAAGCCATGAGTCACCAAACCGGAATTTATGCGGAAGCTAATATTTTAGCTGCAGCAGTAGCTGAATTTGATGATACGCAAGCGATGATAGATGAAGCTGAAAAAATGTATGGAAAATACCGTTGGGGTCGTTACGATTTGTTAATTTTACCACCTAGCTTTCCTTTTGGCGGTATGGAAAATCCTCGTTTATCTTTTATTACACCTACTATTATTGCCGGTGATAAAAGTTTGGTTAATTTAATTGCTCATGAGTTAGCTCATTCTTGGTCTGGCAATTTGGTTACCAATGAAAGCTGGCGTGACTTGTGGTTAAACGAAGGTTTTACCAGTTATGTGGAAAACCGTATCATGGAAGCGGTATTTGGTGAGCAGCGTTCAATGATGGAGCAAGCACTTGATGCACAAGGACTAAACTATGAAATAGCTGAGTTGGCACCGGGTGATACCCAACTTTATATTGACTTAAAAGGCAGAGATCCTGATGATGCTTTTTCTGGCGTACCCTACAAAAAGGGCAGTTGTTTTTAATTTATTTAGAGAAAAAATTTGGCCGTGAACGTTTTGATGCATTTGTACTAGAATATTTTGACAGTCATGCTTTTCAAAGTATAGGTACAGCAAACTTTGTTAAATACCTTAAAGCTAATTTAACCCATAAATATCCTAATATAGTCAGCGATAAAGAAGTCAATGAGTGGATTTTTGAACAAGGTTTGCCCGCTTATGTACCTAAACCTACATCAACTGCTTTTAGCACTATCGATCAACAAGTAGAACAATGGTTAGCAGATGACGTAACATTAGAACAACTGCCAATTGCGAACTGGACTTTACATGAGTGGTTGCACTTTATTAATAATTTACCACTTGATATTAAAATAGAGCGTATGGCATCACTCGATAAAGCTTTTAATTTAACTTATAGCCAAAATGCTGAGATTACCCACGCATGGTATTTATTATCAATACGAGCAGGTTACGATGTCGTTTATCCGGCTATGTCGAAATATTTAATATCCATTGGTCGTCGCAAACTAATTGTGCCGCTATACAAAGAGCTAGCACAAACAGAGCAAGGCAAAGCGTGGGCCTTGAAAGTTTATCAACAAGCTCGTCCTGGTTATCATGGTTTAGCGCAAGGTACTGTCGATAGTGTACTAAGTAAGTAAATCTTCTTTGTTGGTAATTATTTCTTAAAAAGGCTCGTTAGAGCCTTTTTTATTGATATAATACTGACAATTACGTTAATTCTTTTTAGAGGCTCTGTAGATGTCGGAAGCTGAAAACCGCCCAACTAATTTTATTCGTCAAATTATTGATACTGATCTTGCCAATGGCAAACATAACTCAGTACAGACTCGTTTTCCGCCAGAGCCTAACGGTTTCTTGCATATAGGTCATGCGAAAGCTATTTGTTTAAATTTTGGTATTGCTCAAGACTATAATGGTTCATGTAACTTGCGTTTTGATGACACCAACCCTGAAAAAGAAGATATTGATTATGTGCATGCCATTAAAAAAGACGTGCAATGGTTAGGTTTTGAGTGGGCAGGGGATGTTCATTATTCTTCTGATAATTTTGAACAACTGCATGGTTTTGCTGTTGAACTGATTGAAAAAGGCCTCGCTTTTGTTTGTTTTTTAACGGGCGATGAAATGCGTGAATACCGCGGCACGTTAAATAAACCGGGTGAAAATAGTCCTTACCGTGATACTTCGGTAGCAGAAAATTTGAATTTATTTGCAAAAATGCGCAACGGTGACTTCAAAGAAGGAGAATGTTCATTACGCGCTAAAATAGACATGACCTCTAGTTTTATGTGTATGCGTGACCCTATTCTTTATCGCGTGCGTTTTGCTCATCATCATCAAACGGGTGATAAGTGGTGCATTTACCCTATGTATGATTTTACTCACTGTTTATCAGACGCTCTCGAAGGGATAACGCACTCAATTTGTACGTTAGAGTTTCAAGATAATCGTCGTTTATATGACTGGGTTATTGATAATGTTTCGGTGCCGGTTAAACCGCATCAGTATGAGTTTTCACGCTTAAACCTTGAATATACCCTAATGAGCAAGCGTAAACTAAATACCTTAGTTGAAGACAAATTAGTTGATGGTTGGGACGATCCTCGCATGCCAACTATTGCGGGTTTTAGACGTCGTGGTTACACCCCCGCGTCATTGCGTGAATTTGCCAAACGTATTGGTGTTACCAAAATGGAAAACACGGTTGAAATGGGCGTGTTAGAAGCCTGTATTCGTGAAGATCTCAATGATAATGCGCCACGCGCCATGGCAGTGCTTGATCCTATTAAATTAGTCATTGAAAATTACCCACAAAGTAAAACAGAACAATTAACAGTTAAAAATCATCCCAGTGATGAAAGCCAAGGTACTCGTATTGTGCCATTTGGTGGTGAACTTTATATTGAAGCGGAAGATTTTAGAGAAGAAGCTAATAAAAAATACAAGCGTTTAGTTATTGATAAAGCAGTACGTCTACGCGGCGCGTATGTAGTAACGGCAACTCGTTGCGATAAAGATGAGCAAGGCAAGGTAACGACTGTTTATTGTACTTACCTTGACGATACCTTAGGCAAAAACCCAACAGATGGCACTAAGCCCAAAGGCGTTATTCATTGGGTTGATGCAGATAAATCACTGAACGCCACGGTTCGTTTGTATGACCGACTATTTACTGTAGTAAACCCTGCAGCGACCGATGACTTTCATAAAGTAATGAATCCAGAATCATTAATTACCATTGAAACAGCCAAAGTAGAGCCATCATTAGCGCAAGCTAAACCAGAGCAAGCTTTTCAGTTTGAACGCCAAGGTTATTTTTGCTTAGACAACGATATTAATAAGGCTGGCGAACTAGTGTTTAATCGTACGGTAGGGTTACGCGATACGTGGGCAAAAATAGCTAAGTAGTAATTTACATAAAAAGGCAGATAATACCAATCTCACTAAATACATGATCATTTCTACTTGTTAAAATCACCAACCACTGCGTTATTTATTTAATAATTAGAACAACTAGTTATTAAAATAAATGCCTTATGTTTGGTGGTTTTTC
>JAESPR010000011.1 GCA_016765685.1 Colwellia sp.
ATAGTGGTTAGGTTTTCTATAGTCATGATCGCTTTCATCTTATGATCATGAACAAAATTTAAGTCTTTAGCCGCATTTCATGTTAGAAATACGTAATTAGTTCAGACTCATTTCATATTGGACAAGGCTTGCATTTTTATATATCTGCATTACACTAAAAGATAAGGCATATTTTAATATATAAATTAAACGAATGAGTGATTTTATTTTTAAAGAAGAACCAGCAGATAGTGAAAAACCAACTATTGTCGCATCCAACAAAAAATGGCGAATTTTGGTGGTTGATGATGATGATTCTGTGCATCAAGTTACTAAATTGGTGCTGGCCGATGCAGAAATTGAAAACCGTCAGTTAGAAATCGTTTCTGTCTATTCTATGGATGAAGCGAAAAAAATACTGTTAAAAGATAATGAATTTTGTATGGCTTTTGTTGATGTGGTGATGGAAACTGATCATGCCGGTTTAGAATTGGTGCAATGGATAAGAGAAGACCTTAAAAACCAAGCTATACGTTTAGTGCTGCGAACTGGGCAGGCAGGCAGTGCACCAGAAGCAAGAGTCATTAAAGATTACGATATTAATGATTACAAAGAAAAAACAGACTTTACTTCTAATAAAATGATCACCACGGTTTACGCTAGTATTCGCGCCTATCGTGACATCATGACCATTCAACGTAGCTTAGATGCGTTTAAAAAGTTGATTGAAGCGACGCATGATTTATTAAAAAAGGATCAGCTTAAGTCTTTTGGCTCAGCAGCATTAAATCATTTACTTGCTTTAATGAATGTTGATAGCTCGGCTTTATATATTGCTCGAACACAGGTCGACTTTGAACAGCATTCTACTAGTTTAATCATCGCTTGCACGGGTAAATATGTTTGTGAATCTGATTCACTAGAGTCATCGAATATTTCAGCCGATGTGAAAGAAAAAATTCAGCAAGTTTTTATTAGTAAATCTCACTACAGTGACGAGCATTGCTTTGTTGGTTATTACCAAGCATCAGTTAATGCGGCTTCTGTGCTTTATATTGAATTTGAAGATGATAATGAACACTTTAAAGCGAGTTTAGCAGAATTGTTTGCTACCAATGTCGCGTTAATTTTGGAAAGTTTAACCAAACAAAAAGAAATTGAAAAGACGCAAAAAGAGTTGTTATTTATTGTCGGTGAAGCGGTAGAAGCACGCAGTAAAGAAACAGGGTTCCATGTTAAACGTGTTGCTATATTGTGTGAATTGTTAGCATTAAAAATAGGGCTTGAAGATGCGTTTGTTCAAGCATTGCGTTTAGCTGCACCACTGCATGATTTAGGAAAAATTGCCATACCAGAGCACATTTTGCATAAGCCAGGCAAGCTTGTTGGCGACGAGTGGAAAATAATGCAAAGCCATGCGCAGATTGGCGGTGATATTCTAGCAAAATCGACCGTTAGTGTGTCAAAACTCGCGTCAAGGCTAGCTCTCTATCACCATGAGAACTGGGATGGTACAGGTTATCCTGAAGGTTTAGCAGGAAAAGACATTCCCATTGAAGCAAGAATTATGGCTGTTGCTGATGTATTTGATGCCTTAGGCTCGAAACGATGTTATAAAGAGCCTTGGTCAGATGATAAAATTAAAGAATTTATGATCGCTGAAAAAAATAAAAAGTTTGATGCCGCTTTGATTGATATAGTCATTGAAAATTTTGATGAGTTTATTGCCGTTAGAGCACAATTTCCTGATAGTTAGTGGTAAGACAGAAACCATTTAATTCATGTTTTATCATAAAAAATGTAGTTTTAGCGTTTACCGGTATTAATTGTGAACGGCGTGTTTGTTGGACAGCCGTTCAAGATAATAACTGCCGTTGATAACTCGTCTAAAAATATCCTGATACCCCATCACGCACTGAAAACTTAAACTTATGTGCGCAACCTTGTTTATCAATTTTCTTCTTCTTTTTCCAACTTTTACCATCTTTTTTATCAGTTGATAGACAATAACCTTTACCGCCCTTTTTACCCCAAGTTTTAACTTTTCCGCTCCAATAACCACTAAGTACCGCATAATCAATCCATGCTGCGTCATCCCCATTTGTACTTACACGGACTTCTGTAATTTTTGTCGATGGAAAGCTCACACCTTTGGCTTTATATTTACAGGAAATGGGTTTTGTTTGTGTGCCGACCTTCGTAGAACCATTGTAAAATTCAAATGTGAATTTGCTGCTTGTTTTAGCATTCTTAAAACCTTTAGGGCAATATAAAGACAATTTATAGCTTTCAGTCATTCCTTTAACTCTTTTTGTGATTTTGCCTTTAGCATTAAAAACAGTACCGCTGATTTCAACTCGTTTAGCATACCCCTGCCAGAAAATTCCAGGATCGGGAAGAGCCTCTCTAATAAGACCAACGCTTGTCATGGCGGCACCAACAACAACCTCGGCACAAACGGGAGCTATAGCTGCAGCCGCAGTGGAGCACAATGCTACCCCTCCTATGCCAATTGTCGCAGCAGAAGCGCTAGCGATGAACCAACTGGTTTCATTATTACCATTAGCTTGGATGGTTATATAGTGCGCCTTTTTGCTTTTCAAGCACTTTGTTTCAAATACGGCTACTTTTTTTGTTTGAACTAGTGCCTTATCAAATCCTGTAACTCTTCCATTTTTAATTTTAATTTTTTTCGGATCATACCACTTCACTGTTGCAACATAGCCAACACCAAACAGTCCAGTGACACACTGTTTGTATGCTTTCGCAGCCAAAACCGTATTGGAAAATGATAAACTGATGAAAACGACTAAAAGCGCACTACAAAATTTGAAAAATGTTTTCATTTTAATTCCTTTTTATTTTGTGATTACATCAATGGTTCGTATGATTTAGTGTATTTTGACTTTCCTTTTTTATTTTTCTTGAAGTGAATTGCCGTATAGCAGGCATTCTTTTTGAGAATTCTTTTCCATCCCTTATTGGCATCCTTTTTATCGGTAGATAAACACCATGCACCTGCGTCATCTTTACCCCAGTATTTACTCGCTTTGCCATCTATCCATAAGCCTAAAGCATCAATTAAAAAACCATCATCACCTTCAGTTTCAATGATAATACTGTGAGCATAACCATCTAATCGCACATCTATAACTTTACGCCAACGTTGGTTTAAGGGTTTACCTAGTACAATTTGTGGCCCAACATTTCGTGATAAATTCAGTTTCCCATCGCAGTTCTTATTTTTGACGCCATTGGCACGATATGAACCCAAATTTTTACCACTTTTTGATAAAAACCGAACTTTTATCAAAGATTTCGTTCCATCGTTGCCAACTTTCGCATGATCGCAATCAATGTAAAGCTTATGTCCATGACTGCCCGCTTGTACCTTTGTGATATTGACTGCTAAACAAGTTAACACAGCAAACGGAATGATTTTAAGTGTTTGTAAATAGAATGCTTTTTGTATATTTTGATTGTATATTTTCATTGTTCATCCTTATGTTTATCGTTCTATTGAAAATTCACCACAAATGTTAATATGAGTAGAAAAGAATTTAGCTAAAATCTGAGCGGACAAACGCCATTTAAAAACAGATAACGGTTATCTTAAGTCTGGACTACTGCACATTATCAATCTATTTTAATCTTGCCGTAACAACGAATCATAAGATTTAATGAGAGTCGACTTACCGTAACCTTTGTCAGTTTTTTCAAAATGGATGGCTTTATAACATGCATTTTTTTTGATGATTTTTTTCCAAGTTTTGTTATTTGCGTCTTTTTTATCAGTTGACAAACAATAAGCGCCTTTACCTTCTTTACCCCAAAAGTTAGTCAATTTACCGTCAACTTCTATGCCGATAGCATCAATTAAAAAACCATCATTACCATCGGTTTCTACGATAATACTGCGTGCAGCCCCTTTTAGTTTTACACCTAAAACGCCACTCCAATTTTGGCGTTTTGGTTTTCCAGGGAGAAAATGAGAACCTCCGCAGCCAGATTTGCTTATGCTTCTGGCTGCTATCGTATAGATACCCAAATTTTCACCATAGTATGAAATAAAATTAACTTTGATTGTTGATTTGGTCCATTCTTTGTCCACGTCTGGATGACGACAGTCAATATAGAGGTTATGAAAAATATAGTCAGTAAGTTGTTCCTCATTTACGTCTTCTTCACCATCGTTATTTACGTCTTCATTGCTGTATTCTTCACTTTGTTCAGCAAGCTTTACGAACTGTAAATGGTATTGATTTTTAAAGTCATGATTCAATGCTTCTTCAGCTCTATCAAACCCTGAATATCCTCCAAGACGTCCTGACATAGTAAGTTGTTCATCTAATTCGATTTCGAAAACTCTATATTTCTTATTGAATTCTCTTTGAACAATAATTCGATAAATTGAATTTTTTTGGAAGGTTTCAACTACATTTTCCTGTGAACCGGGTGATTGTACTCGGTCAGCATCGATTATCCAACGACCCCCACCCTTCATATTGTTCCAAGAGCCAATGAGTAAGGTTGGAAAATCAATTCTCTGCCAATTATTCTCTGCGGCGGCTTTTTTCGCTACAGCTAACCTTGCAGCACTTTCCTGATCCAGCCTTAAGCGCTTCATTTCTCGTTCATCGATCAGACGCTGTTGTTGCACTTCCTCCCTTTGCGCTTTTTCTTTCATCATCATATTATGAGCTGCTATGGTTTCTACAGCACCGGGTAATACGTCTCCTAAAATAGCAACTGCAAGCCCTTCAAAATCTTTGTTGTTTTTTCTTTTAGTCTTTGGTTTAGGTTTTTTTAGTGTGGTATTGGCATATGCTGATTTATTCCCACACTCATTAATAGCCCGTTTCCAATTATTGTGTTTACTGATGCCTCGCTTGTAGCAATCAACAGTTTGTTTTGGATTCTTAGTCCCCTTGCATAAATTACTTAATTCACTATATGAGTAGGTAGTTGTACCTACTGTATTCAAGAGATCATATTTATCCCTGCTGATTTTCCTTTGCATCATATCCTGACAAATTTGTATCAAGGGCCTCTTAACAAGTACCGCATCTTTTGTAAGCATTTTTGCTTTAAACCGCGTTGCCCAGGAATCGTGTTTTGCTTTAGTACTTCGTTTCATTGTATCTTTACCGATGTCCAACCTATAACCCATGTCTGAGCTATAAATACCGACTAGATCACCGTAATGAACTTCTGCGTTTGGATCATTTTTCAACGGTTTAATGCGAAATTTTGTAGTGGAGTCACTTATGTCAATGCTAGTTTTCTTTATTGATTGACCAATATCAAGTCGATATTTACCGTTCTCAGAAAAAACGCCAAATACATGATTCGATTCCAACCTACCTTCACTCGGACCATCAAGGCGCCGTATTACTAGACGCGTAGCCCATGATTCGTGATTTGTTGTAACTAGCTTTTTAGTAGCAGTCGCACCTATATCCAAGCGCCACTCACCGTTTTCAGTCATTATTGCGATAATATCTTTTTGAGTGATCGAGTAGCTTCGAATAGAATTTTCAGTTGGCGTTGACTTAGTTTGTTCTAATTGATTATTCAATAAACCTTCGGTGTCATTAATACTATGGGCGAGACGAAATCCCGAGCTCAGG
Organism: Colwellia sp.; assembly: GCA_016765685.1. GTDB lineage: Bacteria > Pseudomonadota > Gammaproteobacteria > Enterobacterales > Alteromonadaceae > Colwellia. The sequence continues at coordinate 5,610 of JAESPR010000011.1, forward strand.
GATCCAATATCTAGAGAACTCCTTCTATTAAGATCCATAGAGGGAAAACGATCAGATGAACGTAACAAACTAGGTTCATTATGAAAACTACCTCCGCGGCTTATTGCTCGAGTGCAATTATCATACTTCAATGCAGAGTTGTCCCTAGGCGTGCGTTTATAAGACCTATTATAGCAGTCTTGTACCCATTCCCTAACGTTGCCATGCATATCATATAATCCCCAAATATTTGGAGAGAATGACTTTACGGGCGCTGTTTTAGTGTTATCCCATTGACTACCGCAACCACTACAACTGGCCTTATTTTGACCAATATCATCACCCCAGCTATATTTGGTTACGCTGCCAGCTCTAGCAGCGTACTCCCACTCAGTTTCGGATGGTAGTCGATACACTTTATTTGTTTGCTGATTTAACCAAGGTAGAAAATGATTAGTTACGTCAATCCAACTCACCTGAACAACTGGACGGTTTCCCCTTCCCCATTTATTATCATTTCCTTTGCCACATTGGCCTGCATTTATGCATTGTTGGTATAACGCCCACGTCGTTTCCGATTCAGCTATATAAAAAGGTATAATTGATACTTTATGGATTGGTTTTGCTTGTTGCTCGCGCTCGCTACTACCCATCATAAAACTTCCACCTGGAATTGACATCATCTTAAATTTTACGCCATTGACGGTTTCGACATAAAAGTTTGAACTTTGCGTTGATGTAATCACCGAGGATTTGTTTACTTTCTGGGGTGCGTTAATCAATTGTGAATCACAAGTTAAATTTATGTTTTTTCCCGATGCCTCGGGTGACAAAGATGCCTGAAATTTTTCACCGTCACAGCTGTAGCTAACCAAAAAATCCTTTGCACAGCCAGGCGTAGGGTCTCCAATTCTTCTGTGATCTAAAGCGTAACTACATGACACTTTACCATTGCATGCAGACGAAAGGTGGTAGGACGCATTGCCAGTGCCCGCGCCGCAGACTTTACCGTATGTTGCCGATAAAACTTCGATTTTCCGTGCTATCTTAGGCTTTTTTATCTGTTGTGGGGTAGCTTGTGTTACTTTTGATATTGTCTCTGAACTTGCATAAAAGCATCGCTTGTTGCTCCCCGGAACAAAGCCAAAAATTTCATTTGAGCAATGAATAAAGTCCGACGCATGTTTCTGTGCAAACTTACCATTGACACCGTAACGAACCGCACGTGTGCCGCTAAATTTACATACTTGACCTTCTCCCGCACAATCGATCCATTCTTTTTCTGCTGAGTGAGTAGATGTAAAAGGAAATAATGCCACACACGCAGTCATCAATAATAGGAAACCGAACGACTTCATTAAATTGTCCTAATCTTATTGTTTTTATCCATACCAAATACTTACGCATTGGGCGAGTTGTGACAATTTATTATTATGGTTAGAGAATTATCTTTCCACTTTTGTTTATAGCGCCACATTTTGTACTTAGTGTAGATCATTAATACAAAAAGTGTATAAAACCAGTTATTCAAGAATAGCACTAAACAATTTAGGATGATTAAAGGAAAATTGATTTACAAGTGAAAAGTGGTGGCCCTCAGTGATTTGAATACATTCATATTTCAAAATATTCAGTCATTACAGATAATAGTTCGCCATAATCTAAATTGATTACCCATCCAAATCCGTAAGTTTATCTACTGTAGCAGTACAAGATTCTAAAAAAATGTTTATAAAATATTCAACTTCTGGCATATCGCGTTTTAATGAGTTGACCTTATTATCCAAGTTGATTTTTACGTGCGCAAACTCCACATTATTAAATCGCAATTCGTTGTTTGCTTTAATTAGTGCAGCTAATATATCTGCGGCCTTAACTATATCTTTATAAGCAGGGTCGACCTTATCTTGAACGAGTAGCTCTTCAAATTCATCTCTGATATCTTCAGGTATTGTTTGTAAGCATTCCTTCTCGGCTATCTTCTCTAACTTTTTATACTCTTTGGTAAATTCTGGGTTGTGATACTTTACCTTTGACGAAAGATCTTGAAGTTTGGTCTCTGAAATTTCGTGATATATCGCAATGGTTGCAGCTTTCTCTGCTATGAGATTCCCACCAAATTTTTTATTCTTTATTACTGTTAGTAAATGAGCAATTACAGCAACTTGATGTGAATGCTCAGATACATTTTCTGGTTGAAAAGTATGCATCAAGCCCCATCGCTGAATTAATGGCATTCTAGTTGTCCATGCTAAAAAAGTGCTCTGCTTCATCGGATTCCCCCTTGAAGCCTACATGAAATTTTGTTGTTCTGAAATGTGATCATATTCATATAACTCTATAATTTAATTTATATAGTGCCCGCCAATTATCATATCGGCCGAAACATGTCTTTTAGTCTTAGCTGTAGCTCGCTGTTTTGGAGTTCAAGCCTATCTATTCTTTTTTATTGTTCTTCAATAGTACGTTTCAAATTTACAAATCGAAACTTCCGTCTCGCTTCCAGTATTTATCCCATGAATATTAAGTCTACTCGTGCCTAACCTATCAACGTCTTGAGAGAGTTTATTAACTTCCATTTGAATATCTGCTTTATTCGGCCTCGATATCGCTTTAGAAATAACCTTTACTCTAATATCCCACAAATGAAACAAACGTAGATTCTCGTTACGCATAAATCCATATAGCTTTTCATATAGGTATCCTTTAATCTCGACCAAGAGAAAGAAGGAAAACCTATGCGAGATTATAAGAGTTTGTCTTATACACGATGGGATTGTAAATACCATATTGTATTTATACCTAAAAAAAGACGTAAACTGATATTTGATCAATCTGAAAACATTTAGGTGAAGTGTTCCATGATTTAGCCCGCTAACAAGGTGTCATTAAAAATGATAAGTTTATTTTTTATACTTGTTTATAAGTTGAAAAGAAATTTTTCAACTTTTCTAAAGTAGGTACTAATTCATCAACATGAGGTAAGAATACTAATCTAAAGTAATTTTGTGCCTTAATATTAAATGCACTACCATGAACAAGTAATATTTTTTCTTGTTTTAATAAGTCTAAAATCATTTTTTCGTCATTGGTTATATTAAATTTTTTCGCGTCTACTTTAACAAATAAGTACAAAGCGCCGCTAGCTGACAGGCACGATAAACCCTCTATTTCATTTATCATTTTAGCGGCAACATTGCGCTGCTTTAATAATCGACCATCGCCTGAAATAAGTTCATTAATACTCTGATAGCCCCCTAATGCAGTTTGAATAGCATGTTGACTTGGTACGTTAGAGCACATCCGCATTGAGGAAAGAATATGCAAACCTTCTAAATAGTCTTCAGCATGAATTTTAGGGCCAGATAAAACCATCCAACCTGCTCTAAAACCAGCGATACGGTAGTTTTTAGATAAACCACCCATGGTAATAATAAAGACATCTTGAGCAAGCGAAGCGGTTGGAATATGTTGAGCTTGATCGTATAAAATTTTGTCGTAAATTTCATCACTAAATATCATTAAACTATGTTTTCTGGCGAGTTCAATAATGCCTTGTAAAATTTCCTCTGAGTAAACCGCACCTGTTGGGTTATTGGGATTTATCAAAACAATAGCTTTGGTTTTGTTGGTGATTTTACTTGCCATATCCTCAAGATCTGGATACCAAAGGTTTTCATCATCACAGCGGTAGTGGATAGGCTTGCCACCAGATAATGCTACTGCAGCAGTCCATAAAGGATAATCTGGCGCAGGAATTAACACTTCATCATCATTGTTTAATAGTCCTTGCATTGCCATTACAATGAGTTCACTTACGCCATTGCCAATGAACACATCATCAACACCCACATCTTTAATACCTTGCTGCTGAAAATACTGCATTACCGCAACGCGGGCAGAATAAATACCTTGAGATTCACTATAACCTTGCGAGTTAGGCAAATTGTGGATAACGTCCTTTAAAATATCATCGGGCGCTTCAAAACCAAAAGGGGCAGGGTTGCCAATATTCAGTTTAAGAATTTTGTGGCCTTCATCTTCCAAACGACGTGCTTCGGCTGCTATTTGACCTCTAATTTCATAACAAACGTTGTTTAATTTAGATGACTTTTTAATAGCTTTCATGATGGCCTTCGTTTTATAAATATAAGTATTTGAATTGGTAATAAGTGCCCATTGTTGCTAATAATGGCGCGTATTGAAACAGTTAACACTAAGTTTTTAATGATAATTTGCACAAGTTTTTCTGAAAATGGCATATCGAATGGCATTGTTGAAGCAATGAATTTAATTTTAGGCACAAAAAAGGGGCAACTAGCCCCTGTATAAAAAGGATTACTTTAGTTAAAAAGCGACATAACTTCACTAATAGCTAATAATGATTTTTCACCGGTAAGTCGATTTTTTACTTCGACTTGTTGAGCATCTAAATTACGTTCGCCAACAATTAATAATAATGGTGTACCTATTAATTCGTGATCGGCAAACATAACACCAGGGCGCTCTTTACGATCGTCAAACAATACTTCAATTCCTGCTTGGTTTAACTGCTCGTATAAAGCTTCTGCGGTTTCTTTCACACGAGCCGATTTAGCCATATTCATCGGCACGATAGCCACTTGAAAAGGCGCAATGGCACTTGGCCACTTAATACCATATTTATCATGGTTTTGCTCAATGGCGGCAGCAACAATACGAGAAACACCAATGCCATAACAGCCCATGGTTAAGGTTTGGTTCCTGCCACCTTCGTTTAATACCGAGCAATTCATCGCCTCGGCGTATTTTGTTCCTAGTTGGAATATATGGCCAACTTCAATACCGCGTTTTATAACTATTTTACCTTGGCCACATGGACTCGGATCGCCTGCAACCACATTACGTAAATCTGCAATTTTAATTGCTGAGCAGTCTCGTTGCCAGTTGACACCACTTAAATGCTGACCATTTTCGTTAGCGCCACAAATAAAGTCACTAAGCTGGGCTGCGCTTCGGTCAACAACGATATCAATGTTTAAACCAACTGGGCCGATAGAGCCAACATTACAATTGGCGACTGTTAATACTTGCTCATCAGTGGCAAAAGTCAATGGCGAAGAAATTTGCGCTAAATGTTCTGCTTTTACTTCATTAAGTTGATGATCACCTCTAAGGACTAGCGCAACAATCGGTGTTTCACCTTGCTCATTTTCAATACCGCAAACCAGCAAGGTTTTAATGGTTGTTTTAATATCAACGTTTAGAAAGCTAACCACATCATTGATGGATTTAACATGAGGTGTCGCAATTTTAGTAAGCGTTTGAGTTGGCTCTTTACGCTCATTCGTTGGCGCTAACGCTTCTGCTTTTTCCACGTTAGCGGCAAAATTACTAACATCACTAAAAGCAATGTCATCTTCACCTGAATCAGCTAAAACATGAAACTCATGGCTAGCATCACCACCAATAGAACCCGTATCAGCTAATACTGAGCGATAATTTAAACCTAGGCGATCAAAAATACGACAATAAGCATCGAACATTTTCTGATAAGTTTTTGCTAAACATTCTTGTTCTAAATGAAAAGAGTAAGCGTCTTTCATTAAAAATTCACGACCACGCATGACTCCAAAACGAGGGCGTATTTCATCGCGAAATTTAGTTTGAATTTGGAACAATGATAATGGTAACTGTTTGTAACTACTTAGTTCATTAGCAACGAGTTTAGTGATCACTTCTTCATGCGTTGGACCAAGCACAAAAGGGCGCTTATGGCGGTCATTTAGTCGCAACAGCTCTGGACCGTAGTCATTCAAACGGCCTGACTCTTCCCATAAATCAGCTGGCTGAACCATTGGCATTAATACTTCATTAACACCGGCACGCTGCATTTCCTCACGAACTATGTTTTCTACTTTTTTTAATACACGTAACCCTGTTGGTAACCAAGTATATAAGCCAGAGGCAAGGTTACGGACAAGTCCGGCACGCAGCATCAATTGATGGCTAATAACTTCAGCACTAGCAGGGGTTTCTTTTAAGGTTGATAATAAGTATTGGCTGGTACGCATGAATAATAACTTCCGAAAAACCCATGCAAGCAAAGTTGTACCTAAGCCACATGGAGACAAATAAAATTGCCGTTATTCTAGCAGGGTGAATAGCGTTGAAAAAGTAATAAATTATTATTTCATCTTAAATGTTGAAATAGGTTTTGATCATCGGGTCATTTTTTTGACAAATACAACAACAAATAAGGCGATGGTAAAACTACCGGTAAAAGCTTCTATTGCAGCAATAGTTCTAGATACACCTACCGGTGTTATGTCTCCATAACCAAGAGTGGTAAAAGTGACCACCGAAAAGTACAATGAGGATAAAAAAGCTGATAGATTTTCGCTAAAATCCTGTGGAGTAGAGACGCTAATCATGTCACCTTGATAGCTTAACCCTGTAAACGAATATAAGATGGCGCAAATGATAATAATACATAAAGATAAACCAATAATACGCAATGGTGCTTCGCCATAACCACAGAAAAGATCAACCAGTTTAGATAAAAGCCTCTTAGTGCTATAACGAGGTAATTGTAAGCGCCGCATGGTTAATTCTTTATGAATAAAAAAACCCGATAAAGTGAAAATACCTTCTTGCTCGGCATGCTTACGCAAATCCCGGTAAATTTCTTCCGCTTGTTGCAAATAATCGTGAGATTCTTGTTTATTACCAACTTTAATTGCTTGCTTGGCATCCATTTCTTGGCGTATTTTTTTGCCTATTTTTATATTCTCAAACTTACAACCCTGCCACTTTGCCCCAAGTAAATTGGTATTTAGCAAACTAGCACAGTTGAGGTTTGCGCCACGTAAATCAGCTTTCATTATGCTGGCATGGTTAAAGTTTATGTTGAATAAGTGGGCATCTGTTAGCTCAGCATGATAAAAGTCAGCATGTGAAAAATCATAGCCATTTTTTTTATGGTGATTAACTAAATCAATATTATGCAAGTTGGCTCTCTTTAAATAAATGCCCCTTAACAGGCCACCATTTTTTGCATAAAGTTCTAACTTTTCTTTAATCTCATCGCCCGTTTTATCCAAGGTTTTATCATGCCAAAAGCAAAAAGTAGAGTCATTAGCCTCTTCTTGACAACAAAAAGATTGCTGTGGTGAATTCATCGGATCTTTATATTGGCATAGGGGCTTTATTTCGTGCATAGCTAGAGTATAGTGCAGACTTTATAAAAGAGGTAAATATGAAAGTATACTTAATTGAAGCAGACTATAAAAATAAGCAGCATGCTAAAGATTTAATCATGTTATTAAATGCTTATGCACTTGACCCTATGGGTGGAGGAGAGCCTTTAGCTGTAGAGGTACAACAAAACCTAGTACCTGCGTTAGCTAAACGTAGTGATGTTTTTACTTTGCTTGCTTATGTTGATGATGAGCCTGCAGGTATTGTTAATTGTGTTGAAGGCTTTTCAACTTTCAACTGTAAGCCGTTAATTAATATTCATGATTGTGGAGTTTTAACAAAGTTTCGTGGTCTTGGGCTCAGTTTAAAAATGTTTGCTGAAGTAGAAAAAATTGCTATTGAACGTGGTTGCTGTAAGTTAACCTTGGAAGTGTTGCAAGGAAATGAAATTGCTAAAAATGCTTACAAAAAACTGGGCTTTTCTAATTATGAACTTGATCCAACATTGGGGCATGCGCTATTTTGGGAAAAGAAGTTGAAGTAAATTCATTGGTATAGCTTGAAGCTTGCCTCGACAAAAGGTTTTAAAATGCTAAATGTCGAGCCTCGCTGCGCTCGTGTTGACCTACAAAGTAATAAATTTCTTAATTTTACGGTTTTCTTGACTAAAGTGCATAGGCACGTTCTTTTTTATCAAAAGGAAAAAGTAGCAGTGTTCACTTGAACTTTTACAATACAATGATAACGCTAATATTTCGTAATAGTCCCTTTTTGATAAAATGAGCTAACTTGTTTGAATTCTTCTCCGATAAGGATATTTCAGTTGCTTGATCTTGCCAAGTTTTATTTGCTTTGATTAATAAAGGATATTCACCAATTAAAGGATGTTCCATGGCAAAGTTAATATTATTAGAAAACAGTGAGACTAATTGACCATTATTGATAATATCTTGAGTATTATCGCGACTTGGATAAAGAATGTCACCGTTAGCTTTACGAATTTTTGGCGTTAATGACGGCATAAAGTGAGTACCTCTCACATCAATAACAATACCTGAAATATCATTTAATTGAATCTCATTAACTTTATTGGTTGTTAAATGCTTTTCTAACACACTAATACGTTTGTCTAACTCCGCTATTTTTTCAACAACCTGTTGAGTATTTGAAGTGTTTAATGTCGCAGCATGAGCCGTACTGATCCAATTAGACCAAAACGAATTTAACAGGCTCGTTGATAACTCTTCTGAATATAAATTTTGATAAATAGATTTAGAGGTTTTGCCACGAAGAGGTGCTTGCAATTCTATTTTACAGGAGCCATCAAGACGGTTATTTCGACTTTTAATAATGGCACCTTTTATCGTTCCTTCAACACTCGATTTTATCACGTCACTGGTGAGCATATAATTACTAACCAGTGTGGTTGTTGTCACCCTAACGCCTTGGAAAGATTCTAACAAGTTACGTTGTGCATCTACTATAGCCGCACGACATGCTAGAAATGGTGCTACGTTGGGGTTTTTATCTGGTGGTGCAACACCATAACCTATCGCTGATACAGAGGCGTCTGTCCAATTGATCTGGCCACTTGTGCCAACAAACTCAGTAAGGTGCCCATCCTTCGCTAATACATTTAATGAGCATAAAATAAAAAGGCTTGCTGTTAATGTTTTGTTCATTTCTTTCTACCTATTTAATTAGCTTTGCTTGCACCGAGGATGGCTTTGACTGCACTTTTGTCAAAATTCACCTTGTTAGTGATAACAGCAAATGCCGATGAATTTTGAATGTGAAAAGGTTTGTTATTATTAAAATCACAGTTCTCAAGTGTTAACCTAGAACGTCCTGAAAGTACAATAGCACTGGTAGTACTTCCAGATAACTGACAATGATTTAACTTAACAATGGCATTACCATTGATTGTTAGTGCTGAATATTTAGCATTGTGGGAATACAAATAGTCAAAATTTGGCTTGCCAGCATTTATTTCAATGCCGATTCCTGCGTTCTCAATTAATAAACCATTAATTTCAACTGTTTGATTGCCATTCAAAATAAGGAATTTTTTTGCTGGGGATAATAACGATCGATTATTAAATCGAATGTTTTGCGCTGACTTTTTAGTATCACCCCAAAAATAAGCTTGGCCATTTACTGTCATGCTAGTTGCTTGCTGAAACTTTACATTAACACCTGGCTCTATCAGTAAAGTAGAGTCATTGGTAAATAGGGTGCTTTTATTAATGATGTAAGGGCTATTGTCTTTACTCAAAACGTTCACCCCTGAATAACTACCAGCAAGTAAACTGCCAAGTTCTTTAGGGTAAGTAAGTTTGATAGGGTAAGTTTTTGCTATAATGTTTGTTGGCGTACTTTGGTTATTCGCTCTGTCATTAGCCGTTATGCTAAATTCGAATTTTTCAAACGCTTTAAACTTTCCTGAAAAGTTAATTTCATTATTGGTAGTTTCTTTTACTATGGGTGCTAAATTATTATTGGGTGATTGCATGCGCACAATGTAAGTAACTTGTTCTATTTTGTTTGGCTGCCAAGAAAGTTTTATTTCGTTAGTTGTCGCAAAATTAATTTCTAAACCAGTAATATTACTAGGCTCTTGGTTGTCAAAGTTTACTAGGCCGGTAGTGCTTAACATATTGCCTATTTGGCCTTTGTTATCAATTAATTTTCCGGTAATAACTTTTTGACTGCCATTCCAACGTTTGTCTACACGAATACTGCCTTGATAAAAACCAGCTTCTTTTTCTTCTAAATCAAAAGTACCTATACTTTCTACATCAATAAGCGCTCTTAAACCTGTTTGTCCTTTTATGCCAACGGCGAGAGTATCACCATATTTTAGCCATTTATTGGCGCCATCATGAATAACCATATCAATTATTGGTTTGTTACTCCCTCTAAAACCAATAGGCTCGGGGATGTCTTCAGCAATGGCTCGTCCTAATTCATCCGCCGCAGCAAGTAAGTTTTTGTTTTCTAAATGTAAAGCAGATAATGCTGCATTGAACAATAACCCCCATGCAGTGGTTGATATACCTCCGGCTCTAGACGTGATCGTTTGATTTTTTTGCCATAAAATATCACCTTCCTTTGATAGTAGTTTAAGGTCGACACCTAATTTTATGTGTGCATAAATACCTGCATAAAACCTTTCATATTCAGTAACCTCGCCGGTTAAGATGCCATCGACACCTAAATTTTGTGCTAATTGTTGTGGAGACAAATCATTGTTTGGGTTTTTTAAATCGACTTCTTTGCTGTGCACTAGCTGAAAATTTTTGTTAGACAAATGACTTTGTAAGATAGCTCTAAGTACAATGGGGGCTTCATTGTCCGTGGTATTGTTGGTTAATTTAGTAATGGCTATAACGTGTGGTATATCCGCGTTATTTAGCTGTTTTTGTTTACCTGAGGTTATCTCTTCGATTGAGCGGATCGGCTTTGTTATAGCAATAACTCCTTTTTTACTAATCGAACAACTTGTTAATAATACAGCTAACATCACTACCGCTAATATTTTAGTTTTAATGCTGTTCACGAGCTTCTCCTTTGGGTTCAAGCTTGAGTAATTCCTGTAATGATTCTTTATTGTAGTAGGGGATGTTTATCTCATCACTCACGGCTATTGGTCGATTTTTTTCCCCACCCAGATACCATAAACCTTGTAATTGCTTCGTTAATAATTCAATTTCTAATAAAGTATGATTCATTTTCTCAAACGTTTCTGGAAGCTTAGTCATGCTTGGTTGTACTTTTTTACTAAGCTGTTGTAACTCTAACATTAACTGATTAGATGACATGATAAGCTCCTTAGATTCCGTTAACCGTTGTTCTAATAAACTAAATATGGGTGTCGTTTTTTTATCTATATTAGCTAAAAAACTATTAAAATTTGTTAGTGTTGCGGGTAATTGCTGAGATGATTGTTTTAATGAGTTTGTTAGTTGATTTGAATTAGATAAAATTTGATTTATGTCGGTTTCTTTGTTGGCTAAATTAGCTGAGATTTTTTCAAAATTATCAATTACCAATCCTATTTTTTGTGATATTTCTACTAGGTTTAACTCATCGGTAAAATCAGACAGTGTTGTCGGTTCAATGGTAACTATGTTCGCTCCGTTGGTTAAAAGCTCTTTAGCCTTGCCCGGGCTAAATATTACTCCTTTGCCCACTAATAAAGTATCAAAACCAAATTGTGAATCAATTTTCAAGGTACTATCTACACGGTATAATTTTTGATATTTTGACGGTAGGCTTATGGTAACCCTTACTTTTCCTGAAATAAGTAATTCAATATTTGTGATTTCACCAATAGTTACTCCCGACAGTGTTACGGGTGAGCCAACATTAATGCCATAACTTTGGCTCAGCTCAGTGGTTAAATTAACCTGCTTGCTAAAAGCGGTTAAGTCACTTTTAAGCGAGCTTAAATAGATCAATGCTGCAATAGCAAAGATGATAAAAAAACCAACCGCTTTTTCTTGAGGTGATGTTTTAAATGATTGTGGTAATGCAAAGCTCATCTAGTAGGCCATTAAGTTTTTATTGAGTATTTGATATCTTTGATCGGCAAAGTCATTACGATCTCCAGCAGTCACGGTCATAATTAAACTGCAGTCATTTTTTTCGATATACTCGGCTAACTTTCTCATTAACATATCGCGAATTTGATCTGACATGCCGGACTGTATTTCGTCTAATAATAAAATTTTGGGTTTGATTACTAATAATCTTAGCAGGTTTGCTAAACGAGACTGAACATCATTGAGTTGAAACGGGTATTTGTTGAGAATATGACTCAGTGAAAACTGTTCGGCAGCGGCTAGAATTCTATTGGTAATGCTTTCATCATCTAAATTACTGTGAAAAATTAAAGGTAATTTACAATTACCTAATACCGTGTACATAGATAATAGGCCTTCACTTTCGAATTGCATGCCTATAAATTTAAACAGATCAGTATTACTAAAATATTTACTAGGTTGATTTTCATATAACAATTCACCACTATTAGCGGTTAGAGTGCTATTACAAAGTTTTAAAAAACTTGTGCCACCATCAAGTACGCCTGTTTTTATGGTTGTTATTTGTTTTTCGGCAAGGGTGAAGTTTAAACACTCAAATACTATGGTGTCACCAAAGGTCAAATTGACATTCTTTAGTGTTAATAAGTTGTTCATCGGTAAGCCACCATAGAGAACACTATGTTGATGGTAAATAAAATAATTAACTGGCTTGTCGTTGAGCTTGAAATTGATTGAGAGATGCTAGCAAACTTTTTTTCAACAGACATGCCATAGTAGATACAAGCTAAGCCGATAAAAACTCCAGCTAACAATGCTTTTGAGATACTAATAAGTGCTTCGGTAAAAGAAATTTGCTCTATAATTGATCGAATAAAACTATCTAAACTAACGACTTGATTTTGTAATAGTGAAATAAATAACCATGAAGATAACATGCATACTAAATCAAAATAGAAAAACATCAGTAGTAGTGAAAGTGGAAAAGCATAAAATACCGGTAACATTAATAAAAATACTGGGTTGATACGCAATGATTGCAATACTTCTAATTGTTGATGTTGGCGTAAGTAACCAATTTCGGCGGTAACAGCGCTCGCAGAACGTGCCACTAAAATCACACCAGAGATTAATGGACCAATTTCCCGAATAATTACAATGACAAATAACTTTGCATAATAGTTTATAAAGTGCTCAGTATCGCCTAAAAGTGAATAAGCAAGCGACATCATTAATATACCGACTAAAATAGCAATGATAGTATTTACATAGATCGCTTTTATGCCAGTATTATAGAGTTGTCTTATGAATAGTTGCCAAAATAATGAGAACCTATTTTTTGAAAGCAGTACACGGGAAGTACGAAGTGACTTGGTGAAAAGTCCCAATAAGTCAGCAAACATGGTAAAATGTTTAGTCACAACATGACCAAGCTTACCGAGTAATTCCATGCACCTTTCCCCAGTTTATCGCAAATTCAAGTTTGTTGTTTGCGTTAGCCAAATCATAATAAAGTATTGCTTCATGAAAATAGTTGGAAGCTTTTGAATGGTTTTGATTAGATAAAATAATTTTCGCACTTAAAAGTAAAACGTCGCCAAGTTTTTGCCAGTTTTTGTTTTGGAGAAAAATTGCTTGGGCTTGATGAAGTAAAGCAATGTCGCTCTCAAGTTTTCCTTTTAAAAACAATGCTTGTGCATAGTGCTTTGGATAGTTAATCAACTCACTTAACTGTGGGTTAGTTAATGGTATGTCTTGTAATGTTTTTAAGATAAGTTGCTGAGCTGTGCTTTTCGCATATCGTTGGCTTTGTTGGAGCCAATATGAGCTTTTATTGAAGGCATAACTAGTGGCTGCCGCTTCAAATAAAATGTCGTCATTATTACTTTGTTTAGCGCTAGACCACATGAGTGTGCAGTAATTGTTTGGATTATTTATAGTATGCAAACATAACCATTGATAGCCTAAAAAAACCTTTTGCCAATGTTGTTCTTGTACCAACTGTTTGGTAAGCAAGTGAATTTTACTAGTGTTCATATGAGTGGTGTTCACTAACGTTTGTAGCAATTCTTGTTCAATCGTTGTTGTTTTATCTGAGACTTGACTGGAGCTACAAGCAGATAAAAAAACACTCAACATATAGCAGAGATGTTTTTTTTTATTTGAATTAACCATTCTTTTTAACATCTTGCAAAATCATCCGCTTTAAAATTTGAAAATTATCTTCAGTATTCACATATAAAGATAAAATGTGTATAGCCTCTTCTGTGTTTTTATGTTGCAACATAAAATTTATACTATTTCTTAGTGGTCTTAAGGCATTATGCGCTATTTGAATTTCGAGCAAATCGGTAAAGTCATCATAGTCTCCTTGTCTAAACAATAGCTTAGATTTACGAGAAAATCGCCAACCACTAAACTTAATTAAATAGCGATTTAATACAGAGGCGAATAAAAAAGCCAATGCCATCGCGACAAGATCGCCTATTTTATCGAAAGATATTTCTTTAAATTGCGTGGTGTTTTCACTAACTGATGCCGTATTTGTTGCTCTAATGACTTCAATGTAACTTTTGGCAACAGTGTTTAAAGGGTTAATGCGTAATGCTTGCCGAAATTTATTTTCGGCTTTAATAATTTGTTTGTTCTCATACAGTGCTTGCCCATATAAAGAAAATAACACATCAGTATTAGGATATTGCTTGGTCGCTTGTGCCAAATAAGAAATAGCATCAATAAATTCACCATTGTCGATTTGAATTTGTGCTCTAACAATGGCTACTTTTTGGCTGTCTATTTTTGCTGCAAGAACTTCTACACTATGACTAAAACTAGTAGTGCAGATAACAACCAATAAGATGGAAATAAAATTTTTCATTCGTTATAACTATTGAGCAATAACGATCATCACACTAGCTTTATCTAGCGTGTTAGCGAAATAAATATTGTTTTTAATAAATAAAGCGACTTCATCAGAAACAACAAGATCAGAGTGTCTAGACTTATATGTGCCTATGGCTTTTACAACGTAGGGTGTATAGGCAATACGTTTGTTTTCTATGGCATCATTAACATCAAAATCATAGGATACAGGGCGTTTTCTAAATGCATTGCTAGTGAGCATCTCAGGGGTCGGATAAATTACTTTGCCATCACTTGTGCGTAATCTAGGTATAGTTGCCAATTCAAATTGGTCAATAGCTTGAGCATCAATTAATAAACCAGAATATTGCGAGGTGTTTTCAAAACTGGCGATTTTAGCACTAATATATTTTAATGATTCATCCTTGGAAAGCTGGCTAACTTTACTTTGAATATCTCGTAATATAGAGACGGTTTCTGTCGTTCCAGGGAGTGTTGCCGCGTGTACTTTATTGACCATTAGAGAGTTGACCATTAGAGAGTTGAACATTAGCGAGTTGATAAAAAATGAGTTTAGTAAGCTTGAAAATTTATTCGCTAGATCAGGATCTAAAAAAATATTGCTTAGAACGTTATTGTCAGGCAGATGGTTTAAACCAAATTTATTAGCTGCTTTATTTGAGACAGTTTCAATAAAAGAACCATCCATTTTTACCTCGATAATAACTTGAGCTATTTCATTTTGATAAATATCTTTGGTGATTAACGCGCCTTTAATGATGGCATTCAACTTAGTGCGTATAATATCTGACGTTGCTTCTAAATCTTCAACAATTGTTTCTGAATTAATTCTAACACCAGAAATGATTTCGGCTAAATTTCTATAGGCATCTACTTGTGCTGCTCTACGTGCTAACAAGCGTTTTTTACGATTTGGAGTATTATCTGAAGCAACGCCATAACCACTAGCAAAAACAGTACCTTTTGACCAGTTAATGCCTCCGGTTTCACTGCCTTGAATAACATCACCTGCTAATGCAATACTGTTGCCGACGAGTAAAGTTAAAATGAATACCACGAGCTGTTTAAGCATGATTATATTTCCTTTATTGCGTTATCAAAGTGTAGGTATTTAGCCCGGCGAGCAACTATTTTTTTGAGATAATTTCGGGTTTCTTCTGCGGGCAGGTTAGTAAGTAAAAATTGATAGACTTGTTGGGAAGTCATAGTATTAATTTTTTTGGCCGCTTTAGTTAAGTTTTTTTGTCCAGTAAAGGTTTTAGCTAAATTGCCTACGCCAGTATTATAACTTGATACCGCGCAATAAAAGCGTGAGCGAGGATCTTTGATTTTGCGTAAATAGCGACTTTTTAATAATTTGAAATATGCGGTGCCAAGTTGTAAATTATTAGTTTCGTCAAACAAATAATCAGGAGAAACTATTTTCTTTTTACCATACACATAATGATGGGCATCCACACCTGCAGTTTTTGGCACTAATTGCATTAAACCAAAAGCGGGTACCCTAGAAATAGCTCGGGGGTTGTAGCTCGACTCTGTTTCTATAATGGCTAAAATCACCGAAATAGGCACATCATATTTGATTGAAAATCTCTTAACATCGTCAAAATTATTCGCTAGCAATACTTTTTGGTAGTTATTAACAAATTTCACTGTCATTTTCAAAACAGAATGATGCGGTTTTTCAATTAATTCCAATTTAATTTGTGGGTTTGATGAGGCAAGTTTTTCCTCCTTGCTTTCCGTTTTTTTGTCTACTAATGAGTGTGGTTTAGCCAAAGAATTAATTGCAACAACCGTGTTTTCTTGTGTGGTAACCAAAACTTTACTTGAAGGATGTAAGTTTTTTTGTGTCACTATTGTGGTGACTAAAGCTAGTTCACTTACCTTAGCATTGGTTACTTTTAATACCTCAACTTTTGGTAATAATTGTTTTAATATATTATTCTTTGCTGTTTTCTTATGCTTAGGTTTAATTCCTTGTTGGCCGAGCTTTTCTTTAAATGATTGAGATAAAATATCTAGTTTTTCTATTGACGCGGTAGTTGATGAGCTTATTTGCTCTGCCATAACATTAATTTCTTGTTTAGCCAGATTTAGATTATTGTTCTCAACTTTGCTTTCAATGACCAACGTCCCTTCTTCAAAATTAACTATTGTACGTGTTTGTAAGTTTTTGCTGTAACCAACCCAGGTGCTTTTGGTGGGTAATTTCACGCTTTTAGGCCATTGTACTTTTATTTTTTTAGTTACTCCTTTGTAGGCATCATCAATGGCCTTTTCATAAGCATGATACAAACTATCAATGTCAGCAGTTTTTTGCTTAAACTGTTGGTCTAACATGCGATCTATATCATCAAAGTTTTGTTCAGACGGCGCTGTAGCAAAGATTGGATTAATCACCAATAAAAAATTAACTGTTACTAACAGGGCTAGCCATAAGTTATTGTTTTTCACTGGCGCTTTCACTTATTCGTTTTATTGAATCTCTATTACGGCAAATTTCAGACTCATTTGTTAAACAAATCGCTAAAGTCACTTCGGCAACAAAGGTATCATCTTCAGGTTTAATGATTTCTTTTATAACAAAGGCTCCTTTTAACAAACCCTTTACTCTCGTGGCAATCACATCACTGGTCACTTCAAAGTCTTCCACTGTTGTTCCTGCACTTATTTGCAAGCCTTTTGTGGTTTCCGCTAACTGCCTTTGAGCATCAAGTTCAGCTGCGCGTCTTGCCATCATTTTTGCTTGAAAATTGCTTGAGGTATTTTCCATATTAACCGTACCAAAACCTTTGGCGGTTAATATGCCTTGCTGATTTTCTGCCTGCGCGGGCATAAGTACAAAGTTCATCAGTAATATGAATACATTAGGGTAAAGAGTTATTTTGCTCATAAATAGATTTCCTTATAACTTGAACTTGTTTCGAGAATTAAATTAATTAATATTTTTTAATAACTTGTTTAAATATTATCCTATAATTGAGAAAAGTGTAGAAAATGTAACATTTTATTTGATAAACCTAGGGTCAAAAATTTATTGGTTATATTTTCATTAATTGAAAAGGGACGTTATGTTAGAAAAAAATATTCCCATCAGCCAACTAATCATAGTTGTCTTTTTGGTAACATGCTTTGGTTTAACCAATGTACAAGCGAAAATTGTTACCGCTAAAGGTATCAGTGATGTTGTTGACGGAAAAAAAGCTAAAACTCGCTCTATCGCATTGAATAGTGCTAAACGAGCCGCCGTTGAACAAGTTGCGGGCGCTTTTGTACAGTCTCGCACGTCAGTTAATGATTTTACTTTTGCTCAAGACAAAATTTACAGTACATCGTCAGGAAATATATCTTCTTATACCGTCTTATCGGAAGGGATTAATAATTTCGGTGCTTATGAAGTTGAAATCGAAGCTGACGTTGATGTTCAAGAATTGTTGATGGACATTAAAAGCATTTTAAAAGTAAATGGTTGGAGCAGAAAGCCTCGCGTTACTGTAGACGTTCACTCTAACAATGCGAGTATCGGTAATGTTTTAAAATCTTTATTTACCTCCAAATTAAATCGTAACGGTTTCGAAGTGTTTGATGAGTCCAAAAAAGTACAGGCAGGTTTTGTATTAGGGATTAATGCTGACTTTCTTACCTCGACCAGCGACTACCAAGGTGTGAGTATCGCCTCAAATAGCCTATCTATCGTAACTAATATAACCCGAACCGATGACGGTCAAGTGATTGCGAGCATATCTTTTGAAGACTCAAAAGCAGGCAGCAATTTAGCGAAAGTTAAACAGACTTTAGCTAAAAAATTAGTGAATAAAGCTTGGCGAAATTTGAAAACTAAAATTTTAGATTTTTGGCAAGAAGAACAATATGTTGCTCGCTCTGTTTATTTAGAGTTAGAACAGGTTGAAAATTATCAGCAAGCACAAGCATTCTCTCAGTCTTTAAAACAGAGTGTTTCAGGACTGTTAGATGTTGAATTAATTAAATATAATCAGCAAAAAAGTCAATTTTTACTAAAATATAAAGGTTGGCCGGAACAACTGCATGACGAAATTTTTGCAGGTCCGCTGAAAATTGACTATAAATTAGAATTAGTTAGCGTTAATGCAAGCCATGTTATCTTAAAAATAAATTAGGGAAGGTCATGTTAAATAAAAAAGTACTGATTATGTCTATGGCACTCAGCATTCTATCCGCCTGTGGTAGTACGACTAAAAAAGAGAATAACAATAAAGAATTTGATATTTCTCAGCAATTAATGGCGTCGCATAAGTATACTGAAGCCGTGGCATATTTAGAAAGAGCGGTAAATAAAAGCCCTCAAAACAAACAATATCAAGCTATGTTAGCAGAAGCGCGCCAAAAATCGGTCACGCAATTAGTGAGTAAAATTAATAAAACGTTAACGACTGAAAGTTTAACCAAAGCAACAATTGACAAGGCTAATTTATTGTTAAGTAAGGCTAAAACCATTTTATCTCAACATGCTTCTTATATGGACATTGAAGATAAAATAACAACAAAGCAAAATTCCCTGCAAACTAAAGTAAAAGCTTTATATAAAAATACGCAACAAAACATGGCGAGCCAAGAATGGATAAAAGCTAAGTTTTCTATTAAAAAATTAATTAAAATTTTTCCTAATTATGAAGATACAGCACAACTTACGCAAAAAATAAAAATTGCAGGTGGGCGATTTTATCTAAATCAAGCACAAGATGCTTATAAAAGTAATGACTTCTTCAAAACATTAGAGTTTTCTCGCAAAGCGCTCACTATTAATAGTCAAAATAAAAAGGCAAAAGAGTTAATTGCCCTAACGAATAAAAAAAATAACAAAGAATATTTTATTGGCATTGCACAGGCCGCGGTACCAAAACGAGATTGGTCAACAGTTTATAATAGCTGTACAACAGCACTTCATTATGACGCAAAGAATGTTTTTTGTTTAGAGCAACTGATAAAAGCTAAAAGTAACTGGACAGCGGCACTATTAAGTCAGTCTAGAAAATTAATGAATCAAGGTTATTACGGCAAAAGTGTTGCAACATATAAACAAGCCGTAGTGGTGAATGATGCCGGAAAAAACAATTCACTTGTTGCATTAAAAACTTCCCTTTCAGAAAAAATTGATGGCAAAGCTGAAGAGTTAACGGAACGAGGAAAGTTTGGCTCTGCTTGGAGTTTATTAACCATGATTAATGAGTTTAATCCTAATTATGTTGATCTTTTTCAAAAAATTAAAGAACTTGAAGATGCAATAACCGTGAGAATTAGAAAACAAATAGCTGTTTTTGATTTTAAAAGCCCTTCTTATAGTAAAGATGCCGGTATATTGGTTGCCAATAATTTGATTGCTAATTTATTTAATAGTGCATCTAAAGACATCATTATTCTTGAACGTGAAAACCTAAAATCAATTTTAGAGGAAATGAAGCTTGGCCAAATAGGGGTTGTATCAGAATCTAGCGCACAAGAAATGGGACGTCTTTATGGTATAGATATGGCAATTATGGGTAGTGTGTTGTTGTATAAAGTAGACTCTAGCGAGTCTATTAGTTCTAAAACAGTACGCTACAGCGTTGGTGAAGAAATATCTGACAATATTGAATACTTAAATTGGCAAGCGGTAAACCCTAGAGCATCAAAAAAAGAATTAAAACAAGCCCCTCCCGCTAAAATTATGGTGCCTAAATTCGAAGAAAAAGAATATGTGGTTAAAAATGTGAAAAAAGTTGGTTTTTTTCAACTCTCATTCAGAATTGTAGATTTTGCTACCGGTACTAATACTCGAGTGGAAACTATTGAACGTAAAAAAGTTGCGGAAGATAACGCCAATGAAGGAATTAAGGATGCTAATGTTATCTTTGACCCTTTAACTATTCCTACTGATACTGAACTATTACAACAAATGACTACCGAAGTAGTAGAAGAGCTCTCACGAGAAGTATTGCAACCGTTACGTAATCTTGAGAAAAAATATTTTGAACAAGGAGAAACGTTATTCTTGCGTCGTAAAGAGAACTTAAATGCCGTTGAATCATTTGTTAATGCTATTTTTGATGAAAAATTAAAATCAATTGTCAATTCTCCAATAACAGTTCAATCAAATAAGTATTTACAAACAATTATGAATAATCACTCTTTTAAATAAGAAGCAGGTTTAAGGTATGGCGCTTTTATTAAGAATACTGATTGTTATGAGTATACTGTTTTTTATTAATATTTTTGCAACAGCCGGGAATGTAAATTCAATTGCCTTGTTTAATTTAAGGCCCATTAGTATGGATGCCATTGGTGCCGATGCTGATTTACTTTATTCATTAGAAGTAGAGTTTGAAAAATCATCACAGTTATCGGTAATGTCTCGACGAGATATTGAAGCGGTATTGCATCGTATAGGTGGGGCACAAGTGTCTGATACCAACTTAGTCATAGCTTACGGTCAAGAAATGGGGGTTGGCTTTATCTTAACGGGCGATGTTGATAAAACAGGCAGTTCGATGAAAGTTACCCTTAATTTAGTTGATATCATTGGCGAGCGTGTTGTTAATGTTTGGCATAAAAGCTATACCGGGCGTGGTGACGTATTACAAGGTTCCAAAGCTTTAGCAAAAGAAATCAAACAATCAATTTTAACTGCAGCACAAGCTAATATATCTTCGGTTAATAAAACGACTAACGAGTCTACCATTGAATATTTAGATCATGTAACCGCGGTAGCTAAAGGTTCGGGTGTTTTTCTTAGTTGGACCATTAACGATAAGGTGTCTGTTTTTTATACTAATGTATATCGAGGTCAATCAGTTGATGGTTTATTTGAATTTGTCGCTAGCGTAGAAGAAACTCAATTTCAAGATGATATTCAAGGGGATGTGTTTTATCGTTTAGATTTAGTGTTAGATAATGGTAATGAAATTAAGGGTGAGCAAATAGTGAGTGCTAAAGCATCGACAAACCTTATTGATGTTACTTTATTGCCTCCTATCGTCTTAAGCTCTAAAAACTTGTTGCACGGTATCAAAATTGATTTAGTACCACAATTAAATAATCAAGGTGTGCTTGGTTATAATTTTTACCAAAAAGTAAATGATGATCAATGGAAGAAAGTGCATTCAATCAATAAAACCGATCAATTAACATATTCCTTAGTTTTAAATAAAAATTTTATTTCTAATGCAAGTTATCAGCTTTATGTTACTGCATATAGCGCATTGGGTGAGAGTGATCGTTCGGATACTTTATTGTTAACTATTCATCCAAGTTTACAGTTAAATGTTAATAAAGATAAAATTTTACGTAAAGCTGAGTTGTCTTGGAAGAGTGCAAAAACAGGTAAAGGTTATAAAATTTACCGTAGGGAAACAGATGACAGACCATGGCAACTAACTAAGGAAATATTAGGTATTGATAGCTTATCATTTACGGATCAAAACAACTTAAAAGATGGCCAAGAGTATCAATACAGTATCACCGCTTTTGATGAGTTTACTGAGACACTTAAATCTAAAACAGCTTTTGTAAAAACGAAAGACTTACCTCCGGCTCCAGAAAACCTTAAAGTACAGTCTGGTCTAGTTAAAACGGTGAAACTTACTTGGCAGGCAAGTGATGATCAAGATGTCAGTGGTTATGTTGTATTTCGCCAAGTAAGCTCTAAAAAATCAGAAGGTTTACTTGAAGAGGTTGCTTTTTTAGAAGGCTATCAAACACAAGAGTTCATCGATGGTTTAGGTGAAGTACCTTTACAAGATGGTGAAACCTATTTTTATGCTATTGCGGCTAAGAATTTATTTGGTAGCTTAGGTAAAGTTAGTTTAACTATAGAAACGCAAACCAAGCCCTTACCACAACAGCCTCAAAATTTTAAGGTAAGTAATGGGGAAAACACTATCACGTTATCTTGGCAAGCAAACAACGAGATTGATATTGACTATTATGCATTATATCGCCGGTGGAATAGTGAACCTTGGCAGAAAATATCTGAATCAAAAAACACCCATTATCAAGATGATGACTTAAAGGTTTATGCAAAAACCCAATACAAAATTACGGCGACAGATAAATCAGGATTAATCAGTAAACCTTCTCAGGTAGAGTCAATAGATAGTCCGCTATCATTAACCTTAAGTGTTCAAAAAGAGTTTATGCCCAGAGCCATTACGCTCGCTTGGAATAAAGTCAAGTATATAAAAGGTTATAAACTTTATCGTAAACAGCAAAATCAATCTCAATGGCAACTCATTAAAACTATCAAACAGGCCAAACAAAGTTCATTTAAAGACTTTGACCAGAAAAAAATGCGAGAAGGTCAACAATATCAATATAAATTAACCGCGTTTGATAACGTTTTAGAAACAGTGTCATCAAACATAGTCTCTGGAACAACCCAAGCACAACCGCTTGCACCTAGAAAGTTTTCGGCTCAAAGTAACCAAGTTAAAATGGTTACTTTAACTTGGGATAAAACGAGTGACTTGAGCGCTAAAGGTTATGTAATCTATCAGGAAAATGATCAGGGTATTTACGAGGAAATTGAAAAAATTTCTAAAATAACCACCACAACATTTAAGGATGATGGTAGTTTTTTTTCGAACTTAAAAGATGGTACTAGCTATTCATATAAAATAACAACGTATAATCAATTTTCTGCAGAGGGACCCTTGTCTGATCTAGCTGAGGCTACAACTAAAGCTATCCCTAAAACTATTTCAGGTTTATCTATAGAACAAGATGCTAGTGGACTTATGCTTTTTTGGCAGCCGTTAATGGGCAAAGATATAAAACATTATCTAATTCACCGTAGTAGTAATAGTTCATGTACAAGTTTGCGCAAGGTTGCCACGGTTAATAGTGCCGAGGATGTGTATTTAGATGCGGAAGTTAAAAGCGGAAAAAGTTATTGCTATCAAATAAGCGCTGTTGATAATGAGCAACTTGAAGGCAAACTCTCTCAGCGAGTTAATTTTACTATGCCAACCATAGAGTAGGAAAAATAAATGAAGTTTATACTGCTGTCACTTTTATTGTTCATAATCACACTGCCTATATTCTCTGCAGAGATTAGTCATGTTAAACAACTCTTTAACACCCCTATTTTTGACAAAATGAAGTTAAAATATAAACAATGTGTGTTAGTACAAGGAGCACAATTTGCTAAGGTAAGTACCCCCCAAGAGGCGATTAAATTTGCTCCCATTGCTTGTAAAAGAGAATTACTAGCGATTAAGAAATTTTTTTTAAATAGCGCATTTAAACAAAGTGTAATTCAGGGGCTAATAACATCGATAAAAGAGGGGGTTGAAATTGATTTAGTTAAGACGGTTTACAACGAAAGGCTAAAATTTTTAAAAAATTGATTTTTCAGATCCATAAACTTATAACAAGTTGATTAGGAATAAAATATGAGTGAATTTCATACCATGTTAAGTGAATTTTTTTGCTTAAAAGAACAATCAACAAAATCAAAAATTGAAGAGGATATTTGGAAAAAATACGGTGTTCATGGTTATGTTATGCTCATGGACATGTCTGAATTTTCTTTAGTAACACAAAGGTATGGCATAGTTTATTACCTGTCAATGATTGAAAAAATGAAAGCCGTCGTGAGACCTATTATAGAGTCAAATTCAGGATCTTTGGTTAAGTATGTTGCTGATAATGTTTATGCTAGGTTTGACAATGCTAGTGATGCTATAGATGCAGCGGTAGAAATTAATGAAACTTTAGATGCGATAAATAAATCAACCCCTGCTGAATGGGATATTTGTGTTGCTACAGGCATTGATTACGGTCGGTTTTTAAAAACAGAAGACGGTGATATTTTTGGTGATGCGGTAAATTGCGCTAGTAAATTTGGTGAAGATATAGCGCAAAGAAATGAAATTATTATCTCTAAAAGAGCTTTTGAACACATTGACAATCCTGGTAAGTATCAGGCAAAGTTTGTTCGCTTTAAGGTGTCAGGCATTTCTTTAGAGGCATATACTATTAAACCTTTATTGGTTAACATTTGCTAAAGCACTTTTATCCTATTGATAGCGCTGTTCTTCTAGCACATCAAGGCCATGTTGTTTAAGCAGTGTTACCAATTTAATTAACGGCAAACCAATTAAGGTATTAGGATCATCACCTTCAAGTTTCTTAAATAAACAAATCCCCAAACCTTCGCTTTTGAAACTACCTGCGCAGTTATAAGGTTGCTCTGCTGTTAAATAGCTCGCTATTGCCGATGGAGAAAGTTTATTAAAGTGCACAATAAAAGGCTCTACTAATGATTTTGTTGTATCACTGCTACTATCATAAACACACAGACCGGTGTAAAAAGTGACACTTTTATTACTAAATTTAGTCAGCTGTTTTACCCCATTGTCAAAATTATGAGGCTTACCTAAAATGTCACCATCACATACGGCAACTTGATCTGAGCCAATAATCAAGGCATTGGGAAACTGAGATGCCACGGCTTTTGCTTTTTCAACCGCTAAGCGTTCAACCAGTGCTTGTGGCATTTCATTTACTAAAGCAGATTCATCAATATTGGGGTTTGCACATGCAAAGGGTAAGTTAAGTTTTTCTAAAATACTTTGTCGAAAAGGGGAGGTTGAACCTAAAACTAAGGTTTTCATGAGGATCCTTTAAACGAGGTTGTTTGCTTAGTTTTGATGAACAATTAAGCAATTTTATTTTCAATAGCTGCTATTATATAAGCCAATCTTTAGTTTTTAAACGAAATAAGCTAATTTTCTTTTGACACTTGCCTCTAGGGGCTTTATTATGCGCGCCTTATGCAGAATCTTAAGCTTCCGATAACAATTAGTCCAACCCGAAGTGCACAACGTAGACTTGTGTGCGAAGGCGTCTTTAAGTTTTCGGAAATGACTAGACTGCTTGCTATTAGCGAAATGCGTAGTGAGCAAGTTCAAGTTAGTGCTAAGTTTGATGTGGATGAGCGTGGTTTGACCGTAATGTCAGGCACAGCATCGGCATTAGTGGCGTTAACTTGTCAGCGATGTAATGAACTTTTTGATAGTAAACTAAAAGTAGAATTTACTTTTAGTCCAGCAAAAAATGAAGAAGCTGCGGAAAACATTCCATCATATTATGATGTAATAGAATTAGATGAAAATGGTGAAGTAAACTTGCGAGAACTAGTGGAGGAAGAGTTAATTCTTATGATCCCATTAATTCCTCGGCATGATATCAAAGACTGTTCAGCTGATGCTGATAGTGTTTGGGGTGAATTGCCGGAAGAGCTTGAGAAACCGAATCCATTTGATGTATTAAAACAACTCAAATAGTTAAACGCAGAAAGCAATTTAACTAATAACCGATTTTAGGAGTAACTCATGGCAGTTCAAAAAAGCAAAAAGTCTCGTTCAAGACGTGGAATGCGCCGTTCACATGATGCAGTAACACCAGAAAACTTATCAGTAGATCCAGTATCAGGTGAAACGCATCGTCGTCACCATATAACTGCTGATGGCTTTTACAAAGGTGTTAAAGTAATCGCTACCTAAGCGATTTTACTTGACCCTTTCTATTTATAGCTAGCAGATATCGAGCTTGAATAGTTTAAATAATCTGACCCTCGCGTTAGATGTTATGGGGGGCGATCAAGGTCCCTCTGTAACAATACCCTCAGCAATATTGGCAATTAATAATTTGCCTAATTTGCATCTCATTCTCTGTGGTAATGAAGAAATCATTACCACAGAGCTTGCTCGATTAAATATTTCAAAGCACACGTTATCCCAACATAAACAACTCACTATCTTTCCGACTACAGAAGTCGTCGCCATGGATGAAAAACCGGCATTTGCTCTGCGTACCAAGAAAAATTCGTCCATGCGCAAAGCTTTAGATCTAGTGCATGAGGGCAAAGCACAAGCTTGTGTTAGTGCTGGCAATACCGGTGCATTATTTTCTATGGCGCATTTCGTGTTAAAAACACTACCCGGAGTAGAGCGTCCGGCGCTAATTTCTTCATTACCAACACATGATGATGATAAACATGTCTTTATGTTAGATTTAGGGGCAAATGTTTTTTGTGATTCTCATGTATTGTATCAATTTGGTGTGATGGGCTCTGTTATGGCCCAGCAAGTTGATGGCATCGACAAACCTCGTATCGCCTTACTTAATATGGGCGAAGAAGCTATCAAAGGCAGCGATCATATCAAACAAGCCGCACTTGAACTAAACGACAACAAAGAGATTAATTACATTGGCTTTATTGAAGGTAGCGACATCTTTGCGAATAAAGCGGATGTGATCGTTTGTGATGGTTTTGTTGGTAATGTCGCCTTAAAAACTTGCGAAGGGGTTGCTCGCCTTGTATATGAGAAGTCTAAAACACTTTTTAATCAAAGTATTTTAGTCAAGCTATTGAGCTTTATTGTTAAGCCGAGTTTAAAAAAGCTTTTTAAATCGATGAACCCCGACCAGTATAACGGTGCAAGTTTGATAGGATTACGCGGTATTGTGGTTAAAAGTCATGGTAATGCTAATTCTCGTGCTTTTTATTCAGCTATTATAGAAGCTGTTAAAGAAGTTGAGCGACAAGTGCCAGAAAAAATCAAAAACTCTTTAGAACAAGGTTTATCTCCACAATAGCAACCGTTTTAAATAAGCAAAATAGAGTAATTAATAATATGCAAAATATATCGTTACAAGGCAATGTCGCTTTAGGCAATTCAGCTTTAGGCAATTTAGCTTTCATATTCCCCGGTCAGGGCTCCCAAGCTGTCGCTATGCTCAGTGACTTTGGTGAAAATGAGATTGTACAAAATACGTTTAAAGAAGCCTCTAACGCCTTGGGTTATGACTTGTGGCAATTAGTTGCTCAAGGGCCAGTAGAGCAGCTTAATCAAACCAATTTCACCCAACCGGCCTTATTAACTGCCAGTGTCGCGTTATGGCGTGTTTGGCAGGAAGAAGCCGACGTTATACCGACAATATTGGCTGGCCATAGTTTAGGTGAGTATTCAGCACTGGTGTGTGCTGGGGTTCTCTCTCTAACTGACGGGGTGAAACTAGTGGAAAAAAGAGGCGAGTATATGCAGGCTTGTGTGCCTGCAGGTATTGGTGCCATGGCGGCTGTTATTGGTTTAGACGATCAAACCACTATTGATGTATGCTCGCAAGCGCAAGTAGATGACGTTGTAGCTGCCGTTAATTTTAACTCTCCTGGCCAAGTGGTTATTGCAGGTCACAAAGCTGCTGTTGAACGTGCTAGTGAGTTATGTAAAGCAGCAGGGGCTAAACGCGTATTACCCTTACCTGTTAGTGTTCCTTCTCACTGCGCTTTAATGATTGAAGCTGCGGATAAACTTGCGACAGAACTCGAAAATATTACCTTTAATACGCCAAATATTAAGGTTGTTAATAATGTCGACGTTGCAGTTGAAACTAGCAGCAAAGCCATAAAAGCAGCCTTGATTAAGCAGTTGTACAGCCCCGTGCGTTGGAGTGAAACTGTTACCTATTTGGGTGAACAAGGTATAACGAAGATGGTTGAAGTAGGCCCAGGTAAAGTATTACAAGGTTTAGCTAAACGTATTAATAAAGACATTAGCTGCGTATCTTTTAATACGGAAGATTCATTAGTCAAAGCAAAAGAGCTGATACAACAATAGGAAATAATATGTTTTCATTAACAGGAAAAATAGCACTGGTAACAGGTGCTAGTCGTGGTATTGGTAAAGCTATTGCCATACAATTACAAGCATTAGGCGCTATCGTAGTGGGTACGGCAACATCAGAGCATGGCGCGGCAAAAATTGCAGAATACTTAAATTCAGGAGCGGGCGAAGACTCTTCAAAAGGCATGGGCTTAGTATTAAATGTTACCAATGATGATTCTATTGCCGCATTATTTGCTGCGATTAAAGAAGCGCATGGCGGCATTGATATTTTAGTTAATAATGCCGGTATAACCCGTGATAACTTGTTTATGCGGATGAAAGATGACGAATGGCAAGATATTATAGATACGAATTTAACCTCGGTATTTAAAGTGAGTAAAGCGGTTATTCGTTCTATGATGAAAAAACGCGCTGGGCGCATTATCAATATAGGCTCAGTTGTAGGTTCAATGGGTAATGCAGGCCAAGTGAATTATGCAACAGCTAAGGCAGGTTTGTTAGGTTTTACTAAATCTCTTGCACGAGAAATAGCATCCCGTGGTATCACCGTTAATACTATTGCACCTGGCTTTATTGATACCGACATGACACAAACGTTAACTGACGCGCAAAAAGAGGGCATTTTCTCGCAAGTGCCTGCTAATCGTTTAGGAAAACCTGAAGAAATTGCCAGCACTGTTGCCTTTTTAGCCTCAGATGCTGCCGCTTATATTACCGGTGAAACCATTCACGTAAATGGTGGCATGTATATGGTGTAAGCCTTTAAATTAAAGGTTTTGCTGAATCTTTTTGCTTTAATATCAAGCAAATTAATATAAGTCAACAGGTTAGACCACGTAAAAAAAAGCACTTGAAGCTTGCAAGGCGAGCTTTTGGCGAATAAACTACACGCAATTTGAAAAAATGCACTTTCAGTAACTTTCAGCAACTTTCAGCAAATAAAGAAAAAGGAAAAAAAATGAGTACTATCGAAGAACGCGTAAAAAAAATCACTATTGAACAATTAGGTGTTAGTGAAGCAGAAGTTAAAATAGATTCATCGTTTGTGGATGACTTAGGTGCTGATTCATTAGATACAGTAGAATTAGTAATGGCGTTGGAAGAAGAATTTGATACTGAAATTCCTGACGAAGAAGCTGAAAAAATTACTACAGTTCAAGCTGCTATTGACTACGTTACTGCTAACCAGTAATAGTTGATTACGTTTAACGACGTAACTTGAATTCGTAAATAGAAAAAGGCGGTATACTTATCATATAAGTGTCCGCTTTTTTTATTTTCACTATTAATTTTTTAAGAGGCAGTTCAGCTATGAGACGTGTTGTAGTTACTGGTCTTGGTATGCTTAGCCCATTAGGCAATACTCCTGAAGCAACGTGGGAAAATTTACTGCTTGGAAAAAGTGGTATCAGCAATATTGAGCATTTTGATACATCTGAATATACCACTAAGTTTGCTGGTTTGGTCAAAGATTTTGATGCGCAAAACTATATGGAAAGAAAAGAAGCCAAAAAAATGGATCTTTTTATTCAATATGGTGTTGCTGCCGGTGCACAAGCGATCAAAGATTCAGGTATTGTTGTCAGTGAAAAAAATGCACCACGTATTGGTGTAGCCGTTGGCTCTGGTATTGGTGGTTTAGGTTTGATTGAACAAAATCACGAAAAAATGTTAAAAAATGGCAGCCCTAAAAAATTATCTCCTTTTTTTGTGCCATCAACTATTATCAATATGATTTCTGGCCATCTATCTATCATGTTTGGTCTTCAGGGACCTAATATTTCTATTACTACCGCTTGCACTAGTGGTGTTCATAATATCGGCCATGCCGCTCGTATGATTGCTTACGGCGATGCTGATGTTATGGTGGCGGGTGGTGCTGAAAAAGCTTCAACTACCTTAGGTATGGGGGGCTTTGGATCCGCACGTGCGTTATCAAGGCGAAATGACTCACCCCAAACCGCTTCTCGTCCTTGGGACAAAGACCGTGATGGATTTGTCTTAGGTGATGGTGCGGGTGTTATTGTTGTTGAAGAATATGAGCATGCGAAAGCTCGTGGTGCTAAAATTTATGCAGAGTTAATCGGCTTTGGCATGAGTGGAGATGCTTATCATATGACTTCACCACCAGCCGATGGTGCAGGCGCAGCTCGTGCAATGGTTAATGCACTTAATGATGCAAAACTAAATGCTAATCAAATTGGTTATATTAATGCCCACGGTACTTCGACACCAGCCGGCGATATTGCTGAAACGAATGCAGTTAAATCTGTTTTTGGTGCTGATGCCTATAAAGTGTTTATGGGCTCAACTAAGTCAATGACTGGGCATCTTCTGGGTGCTGCGGGGGCAATTGAGGCTATTTTTAGTATTCAAGCTTTAATGCACAGTGCCGTACCACCAACGATTAATTTAGATAACCCCGATGAAGGTTGTGATCTAGATTACATCCCTGGCGCTGCCCGTGATATCAATTTAGATTATGTACTGTGTAATTCATTTGGTTTTGGTGGCACTAACGGTTCATTGATCTTTAAGAAAGTATAATTTTACTGAATTAATTTGCTATTTTATGAGATTAAAGCCTCACCTACGAGAGAGTATCTTTTGTAGGTGAGCATTCATGCTTTCAAACAAAGTGCACGAGGCGTTTTTTATTCAACTTTTATTTCTAACATCATACTGACACCCCTATGAAATTTTGCTTGGTTAATGGCATACAACAAAATCATATAACTATTGAAAACCGCGGTTTAGCATATGGCGATGGTTTATTTACCACGGCTAAAATTCTCAATGGTAATGTTCAATACTTAACTGCGCATATTGAGCGGTTATTGTCGGGCTGTAAAAAGTTAGGGTTTACCCCGCCAGTTAGAAATGAATTAATCAAACAACTTAACGCTGTGGCGAAAAATCATGCGTTAGCTGTACTCAAAGTTATCATTATCGCCAGTAATGGCGGGCGAGGTTATGCGAGGCCGGTAGACCATAGTCATGATTTGATCATTATGGTGTATGACTACCCGACATCTTTTAACGAGCTTGCTAACACCGGAATAAAATTAGGGGTTAGTGAACAACAACTGGGCCTTAACCCTATGCTTGGCGGTTTAAAACACTTGAACAGGCTTGAGCAAGTATTATTAAGGCAAGAGCTCTCAACAAGATCAGAAGATGACTTGTTAGTCACTAATATTAATGATGAAGTGATTGAAGCTACTAGCGCTAATTTATTTTTCTTTGTAGACGGTAAACTGTTTACCCCAGATGTCAGTCAAAGTGGCGTTGATGGCATTATGCGTCAAACCATATTACAACATTACCCAACCACAATTGTTAAAGCAGTAACGCTAGCTGAACTAGCGAAAGCACAAGAAATATTTTTATGTAACTGTGTGATGGGAATTATGCCGGTCGCTACTTTTAACAATAAGGCTTTAGCCACTAAATTAGTCGACACAGTAAGTGAAAATATGAAGCAAATAACATGATTAAGTTTGTTATAAAAAAAATATTAGTGGCTGGTTTGGTGGCCTTTACCCTAGCCCTAATTGCTTTTTTTCTATTGTTAGAGAAAAAAATGCAACAGCCTTTATCACTTAGTCAAACACAATTGTTGACGGTTGAGCAGGGCAGTTCTATTAACTTTTTTGCTAAAAACTTAGAACAACAAGGTTGGATAGAAAACCGTTTTTGGTTACGCGCTTATGCGCGCCTATATCCCAATAGAGTTCAAATTAAAGCAGGCACTTATCAGATTTTACCCAAGGCAACTTTACAGAGTTTACTCACCCTTGTTACCAGTGGAAAAGAGCATCAATTTACACTGACTTTTGTTGAAGGAACAAGCTTTAAACAATGGTTAGCACAATTACAAAAACAACCGCAGTTAACACATAGTTTGCATTCTTTAACGGTAGCGCAAATATCACAGCGATTAGGGATAGAACAAAATAATCCAGAAGGTTGGTTTTTTCCCGAAACTTACGCTTTTACGCAGAATACTAAAGATATTGAGCTGTTAAAACGAGCTCACCTTGCCATGCAAACAGCATTAACACAGCTTTGGCAACAAAGAGCGTTAGGTTTACCTTACACAGATCCCTATCAAGCCTTGATTATGGCGTCAATTATTGAAAAAGAAACCAGTTATTTACCTGAGCAACCCCTTATTGCATCGGTGTTTATTAATCGTTTGGCGAAAAAAATGCGTTTACAAACTGATCCAACAGTCATTTATGGCTTGGGAGAACGCTATCAAGGAGATATTACTCGTGCACACTTACGGGAAAAGACTGCTTATAATACTTATAGAATTAATGGTTTTCCGCCAACACCCATCGCCATGCCGGGCATGTCTGCACTAAAAGCTGCCCTTAACCCAGCTACAAGTGATTATTTTTATTTTGTTAGTGGCGGCAATGGTAAACATGTATTCAGTAAAACATTGGCTGAGCATAATGCTGCGGTGAGAGATTTTTTGACAAAGCAAAAGCTCTAAGTAATTGATATTAATGTAGTTATAAATGGGGTATCAATAATGTTATGGTAGCTGATATTTTTTATATATCGCTTCTATTTCACCTTGATCAATAAGCTCCTGTAAACCCTTGTTGATGTCTTTGAGTATATACGCTTTACTGGGATGAATTCTAAGTTTTACGTTGACATGACTCACCACATTGCCAATAACAAGATCTTGGTACTGCGGATTTTGCTGCATAAAGTATTTGATAGTACGATAACCAATAAATATATATTTTATTCGTTCAACTTGTAGTTGTTTTAATAATAATTTTTCAGAACGGTTATGTGATTTTACAATCAAGTTTTTTTTAAATGCATCGTCGAATAATGGGTAGGAGTAACCGCGAACAATGCCGATAGTTTTACCATAAAGATCTTGAGGGCTCTCCAAGTTAATGAAGTTATTCTTTTTAAACACAATAACTTCTTTAGACGTTTCATAAACTATTGAATATTCGCCACTCACTTTAACGTTTTGCCGCCAAATTTCATTTATCCCTGGCTCAATATCTACCCGTCCAAGATCAAACTCTTTTAAAGCTCGGGCAGCCGGATACTTTTTAAAAATAAAAGTATAGGGGGTAACTTGCGAAAGTTTATCAAAAATATCAATAAAAATACCACTGTATTGGCCATCTTTAACTATGGTGTAAGGTGGATTTGCATCTTGAAAAAGCATTACCGTTAACGTTTCGGCAGAGCTTAATGTGCAAAAAAGGGTATTAATAATCAGCCCAAAGAATTGTTTTGTATTCATGCGTTATGACGGGTACTTGAACAGCAATAACTACAGTATAGTTATACTTATTTAACTTAGCCAACGTGATAAATTAATTTTAATTCTTTGAATTTGCGGTCATTGCTATCCTAAAATTGGGGCTATTTACCAAATAAGCCAGTTCGCACTTTATCTTAATGGGGCTTGAGTATATCATTGCGGGTGTGTGCGACTACATATTAGAAATAAATGGGAGAGATATGAATAAAGGTTTTATGGTTGTTTTCGATGGTAGCAATGGCGCGGGAAAAACAACAGTAATTAAAAGCGTTGAAAAATATCTTTCTTCAAAAGGCTTTGATGTTTTATTAACAAGAGAGCCGGGTGGCACACCAATAGGCGAAAAAATCAGAGAAGTTATTTTAGATCCCTCTACCCCTGAAATGTCATTTATGACTGAATTAATGTTATTTGGCGCTGGGCGTGCACAACATATTCAAGAAAAAATAAAACCCGCGCTAGCGCAAGGGAAGATCGTAATATCAGATAGATTCGATGCCGCAACGTTTAGTTTTCAACATTTCGCTAGAGGCATAGCATTAGATACCATCACTAAAATTAATGATTTAGCTTTAGCCGGTTTTAGTCCTAATATGAATGTTATTTTAGATTTAGAGCCCAGTGAAGGGTTAAAAAGAGTGCATAGCCGCGGTGAAGGTCTAGATCGTTTAGAAGATGAAAAGTCAGAGTTTTTAATAAAAGCAAGAAATGGCTATTTAACACAGGCACAGCAAGCACCTGAAAAATTTGTCGTTATTGATGCATCTCAATCGAAACAAAAAGTACTAACAGATGTTATTAAGGTTATTGATTCATTACTTGATAAGCACGGTTAATATGAGTGCTAGTATGAAATCATGGCTAATTGAACATCAACAGTTACTTAGTCAACAATTTAGCCGTAATATTTTGCCCCATGCCATTTTAGTCAGTGGTGTTACCGGCGCAGGTAAGTTAGAACTTGCCCAGTGGTTAGTGCACTTGTTGAGCTGTCAGCAGCCACAATCTATTAATAATACGGTAACAAAACACTTACAAAGTTGTGGTCATTGTAAGTCATGTTTATTGCTAAAAAGTAAAACTTACCCTGATCATCTTAATCTTGTTGCGGAAAAAAACAGTTTAGGGGTGGATAGCATTCGTCACGCCAGTGCTTTTTTACAAAAAACAGCTCATTTAGGTAAATTCAAAACCATATTAATTGCACATGCGCAAACTATGACACTTGCAGCGGCCAATGCCTTGTTAAAAACCTTAGAAGAGCCAAGTGATGATAGTGTTATTATATTATTAACTAATGATATAGAAATGTTATTGCCTACTATTGTCAGTCGGTGTCGAGTGCTTAATATTAGGCCTAATGTTGGTCAAACATTATTGACGGATATATCAGCTCAAAAATTTAGTGGTGAAGCTCACACGGTAATGAATAACGGTTTTGTTAACCTTACCCAGTTACCTGAGCTTACCGATAAAACGATTAATAAAGCATTCCAAGATTTTAAAACTTGTTATATTAACTACCTTCATGGTCAGCCGGTTGAGTCGCAACTATTACAACAGTTGTTAAATAATGATCATGCATTGCGCTGGTTAGAGCAAATTACCGTAAATTTACAACGTGAGCAGTTTGTAACGCTTGAGAAAGCCTCTAGCCAATCGATATTAAGTGCTGAGCTGCTAAATAAGCTCTATAAAGTTATCATTAATGGGTGTAAAGTAATAAAATCTTATACACAGGCAAATAAACAATTTGTTTGTCAGCAGCTTATTATGACGATAAGTGATGTTATCGAAGCAAGTCAAATTAACAAGCAGGAGTGCTAGTTTGATCCCAATTAATATTGAATTTAATTCAGAGCATGACTTATATGTTTCCTATATGCCTTTTTTAAAAGAAGGTGGTTTATTTATTCGTACCGCAGAGCCTTATGAGTTAGGCTCAGAAGTTGAATTAAACATATTATTACCAGACTCATTAGAGCCGTCTTTGATTAAAGGCGAGGTCTGTTGGTTAACACCCACAGGAGCACAAAATGGTACGCCAGCAGGAATCGGCGTTAGTTTTACTGATGATCCTGATAAAATACGTCATCAAATTGAACAGGCTATTGCTCGGCAGTTAAGCTCATCAGAGCCAACATTAACCATGTAAACTACTTATTGATTATCTATCTTTACTCTTTTTATCTCACCCAAGCCTTTTTGCCTCTATTAGGGCTTTTTAATCTTTCATTTTAACCTTTTTATTGTTGGAGTTTTCCTTTGTTTATTGATTCACATTGCCATTTAGATCGTCTGAACTTATCACTTTATGATGATAATTTAGCGAATGTTGTGCAAGCGGCAAATGATGCAGACGTGAATAAACTTCTGTGTGTTAGTGTTACTTTAAAAGATTTTCCTGCGATGGCAGAAAAAACCAAAAATTTTGATAATGTGTTACTTTCTTGTGGCATGCACCCGCTTAATCAAGAGGATGAAGTTGATATAGAACAGCTGTATAATCTTGCTCAAAACTCTAGAGTGATCGCTATTGGTGAAACTGGTTTAGATTATTTTTATGCGCCAGAAACTAAAGCGCTGCAATTAGACTCATTTAAAAAGCATATAAGCGTTGCTAAAGCGCTTAATAAACCATTAATCATTCATACCCGCGATGCCCAACAAGACACTTTAGATATGTTGCGCATTGAGGAAGCTGATAGCGTTGGCGGAATTCTACACTGCTTTACTGAAACTTGGGATATGGCTAAACAAGCACTAGATTTAGGATTTTATATTTCTTTTTCTGGCATTGTAACCTTTAAAAATGCTAGTGCATTAAGAGAAGTTGCCAAGCTTGTTCCTGATGACAAATTTTTAATTGAAACAGACGCGCCATATTTAGCACCAGTTCCACATCGAGGCAAAGAAAATCAGCCCGCTTATGTTGTTGAAGTAGCAAAACATTTAGCCAGTATTCGCGGTCAATCAGTGGAGACCATTGCTAAGTTATCAACGGATAATTTTAATCGTCTTTTTAATTTGTAAGGCTAGAGTCTAACGCAAAGGAAGTTTTATTTTACTTAGATTTAAACAAAAAAAAGCCCAAACCTTGTTAGTTTGGGCTTAAGGGAATGGCTCAAAGGGGTTTGAGCCGTGCGCTAATTAACTTTTACAAAACACATATAACCAAAACACATATAACCAAAAAACATGTAAATTAGAAGTTAGGTAAACGCAGAGCATTTACCTAAATTGCTGCGAGCATTTTCTACATTACTATAAGAAGAAATACAGTGCTTAACTTGGTATATCACAGCACTGTGCGCTTCTTGTACTAATTAAGTGTAGTGCAAGATTTTATTAATGCGAATTATTTTTATGATATTTTATCTTGTTGATTTTAAATGTGTTAATGGTGTCCTTTGAACCTGAACAGAAAATCAGGGTGGATTTCAAAGGTTTTTACTAACAGATTTTTCACGGCTTACAAAGTGTTTAATCACAAGATATGCACAGGCATGATTTTTACATATTATTTAATTTTAGTTTCAATTAGTGCCATACTTTCGTCAGCAAAACCAACACCAGCTTCGTTATAAAAATTAAATACTTTATCAATGCCAAATTCTTCTAGTTTAGTGCGTTCATCATCATAACGCGCAATGGCGGCTATTTTTCCTTGATAACCCGCAATTCTTAATTGTTCGGTTATATTCATATTGTCAATAACATGAGGTAGGGCTAGCAAAACCAGCTCAAGGCGAGACAAGTTAATTCGCTCCCAGAAAAAAGCATCTTCAGCATCGCCATAATAAGCCTGCACCCCTTGTTGTGTTAACCGAGTAACTTTTTCTGGATCTGCATCTAAACCCCAAACTAATTTATTACTGTGCTCACAAATAGCGCGGTAAGCACCCATACCAACACGCCCCATGCCTATAACAACAATAGGTGCTTGCTTTGGTTGGCAAAAAATATCTTCAGTTAAGCATGTTTTACGTTCAAAGCGATGAAAAAATTCTTTGTGTTGAGTAAAAAAACTATGAGCAAAGCGGTATAAGATGTTAGTAATAACAAAAGAAATAGCAACGCTTAGCGCTAAAATGACTAACCAGTCGTTGCTTAACCAACCATTGGTAACACTAATAGCGGCTACTATTAGGCCAAATTCACTAAAGTTACTTAAGGCTAAAGCACTTAAAAAGGCGGTTCGACAACGTATTTTTAATAGACTTAATAGTCCAAAAAACAAGGCAAACTTAACAGGAAGAATAACCACTAGCAGTATAGCTAGCCCTAACATTTCTAAAGTAGGGATTGCGCTAAAACCAATAGATAAAAAGAAACCAATAAGAAACAGGTCTTTAAAGCTTAATAACGATTTGTTTATTTCGGTGGCTTTGGAGTGAGAGGCTAAAAACATTCCCATTAATAGTGCGCCTAAGTCACCTTTAATATTAACAAGTTCAAATAACTCATAACTACCTAAAGCAATAAAAAAACCCATTAAAGGGATTAATTCACCATGACCTACATGGTCAACAATTTTGTTGATTAGGGGTCTAATAAAAAACAACAGTAATAACGCAAAAGCCCAAATTGAGGGGGTTTCTCCAGTAGCGAACACTAAAAAACCTACGGCAACTATGTCTTGAATAACCAGTATTGCGACTGCTAATTTTCCGTGTCGGGTGCGCATTTCGCCACTTTCTTCTAACAGCTTGATGACACACACTGTGCTGCTAAAACTTAAAGCAAAGGCGATAAGTGTCGCGGTGATGAGATCTAACTGAGTAAAATAGTTAATTGCTAGCAAGGCAAATATTTTGATGACAACAACCGTTAACAGCATCCAAATAATGGTATGTAAAGAGCTTGTTAGCCATACTTCGCTTTTAAATAAGCTTTTAACATTAAGTTTTAAGCCAATGGTAAATAACATTAAGGTAATGCCTAAATTACTTAAAATAGTGAGACTATCGTCGGCTTGATAACCCAGAAAATTTAAAGCAAAACCGGCAATGAGAAAACCAATGGAAGGGGGCAGCTTTACGGTTTTAGCTGCGAAGCCGCAAATAAAGGCGAAAAATATCCAAATAAAATCCATAATAATACTTTTTCCTATAGTTAATGATTAACTAGGGTGTTATCAATACATTCAGTTGTTGTTTCATAAATTCAACGATGAGCGGTTGTGCGGTAATATTAGGGTGTATGCCATCGGCCTGCATTAGTTCGGGTTTTATGGCGATAGGCTCCATAAAAAACGGTACTAAAGTAATATCACTTTGCTTAGCTACTTGAGTAAAGGTTTGATTAAACAGCTTATTATAACGTGCGCCATAGTTAGGGGGAATTTTTATATCCATCAATAACACTTTGATACCTTGTTGTTTGGCTAAATTAATTATTTGTAACAAGTTATTTTTAATAAGCTGAGGAGGAAAGCCTCTTAGGCCGTCATTGCCGCCTAATTCTATTAACAAATAATCAATGTGTTGTTTAGCTAAAATCCTCGGTAAGCGAGTTAATCCGCCACTTGTAGTCTCACCACTAATGCTAGCATTGACTAAGGTGTAAGGGGCTTTTTTCTGCTGCAAAATTTGGTTAAGCTGATACACCCAGCCTTGGTTTTCTTTCATACCAAAACTTGCACTTAGGCTATCGCCTAGTATTAAAATAGAGCTAACTTTATTACTATGGTTTTCTTGGGCTTGGCTTGTGTTAGTGAACAATAGCCCCAAGTTAGTAATTATTAATAGCGAAACATAAAAGAAAGTACTTTTTATCATGAAATCAAATCCCGAAATTATTCTTAAAACTCAGTCGCTTGCTAAGATTGTAACATTAGAAGACAAACAACTGAACCTGTTGCACGATGTTAATTTAACGGTAACCGCAGGGCAAACTATTGCTATTGTTGGCTCATCTGGCTCAGGAAAAACCACCTTGTTATCAATTTTAGCGGGCTTAGATTTACCCTCTAGTGGTGAAGTTTATCTTAAAAACAAGGCGATGCACCAGTTAAATGAAGAGCAGCGCAGTCAAGTGAGAGCAGATCACGTTGGTTTTATCTTTCAGCAATTTTTATTGATAAATAGTTTAACAGCGTTAGAGAATGTAATGTTGCCAGCGGAGCTTGCCCATAATGACGATGCTAAAAAACTAGCATTATCGTTATTAGCACAAGTAGGCTTGAGTGCACGTGTTAACCATTTTCCCGCACAACTTTCTGGTGGTGAGCAGCAACGTGTTGCCATTGCAAGGGCCTTTATCACCAAGCCAGATATTTTATTTGCTGATGAACCTACCGGTAATTTAGATAAACAAACATCTGAGCATATTGCTGATTTATTATTTGATCTAAATAAACAGTTTGGCACTACTTTAGTGCTAGTTAGTCATGATTTAACGCTAGCCCAACGCTGTCAACGACAAGTTGAAATGCGTGATGGTAAATTGATTGATACGCAATCTTCAGTAAAAGAAACCTCTGTTCAAACTGAGCAAATAGCATGAGTTTACTCAAAAAAAACTGGGTTAAACAGGCCTTACGCTTATTAAGACATGAGCTTAAGCGTGGTGAGCTGACTATCGTTGTATTAGCTATAGTGCTTGGTGTTGCCAGCGTATTTTCGTTAGCCGGTTTTTCAGGAAAAATCAAACAAGCATTGATCAATGAAAGTACCAGCTTTATCGCCTCTGATCGCGTTTTACAAACTAGCCGACCAATATTGTTTGAACAAAAGCCATTAGAACAAAAGTTAGCTGAGCAAAAATCAAGTGAAAATAATCTGCTAACCCGAAATAGCATGGATAAAAAAAGTCAGCAGTTAGACATCAAACAAGCACAACAGGTATTAATGTCATCAATGGTATTTGCCGGTGACAATATGCAGCTTGTTGAAATTCAAGCGGTGTCGAGTGGTTATCCATTACGTGGGGAACTACGGGTTAGTTTTGATAACAATTTAGCAACTAACGAAAGTGTACATGCACCTAAGTTAGGTACTGTTTTCATTGAAGAAAAACTCTTATCTTTGCTTAAGGTAAAGCTTGGCGATACCTTAGATATTGGTGAAGCGAGTTTTATTATTGCAGGAATAGCCACACAAATTCCTGATGCCTCGTTTAGTGTTTTTACCTCGGGTGTTAAAGTGCTAGTAAATATTGATGACATTGGCGCAACTCAATTAATTCAACCGGGCAGTAGGCTAACCTATAAATATTTATTTTCTGGAGATGAAAGAGATATTAAATCCCTTGATGATTGGTTTAAGCCACAAGTTAATGATAGCCAGCGTTGGTATGATATTCAGTCAAAACAGTCACCTTTAGCTAGTGCGCTCAATAAAGCAGAAAAGTACCTTTCTTTAGCGAGTTTACTGGGTATTATTTTAGCGGCGGTTGCGGTTGCGGTTGCAAGTAGGCGTTATGCAGAAAAACATCAAAGCAGTGTCGCGGTTTATAAAGCGATGGGCGCTTCTTCAACGTACATTAAAAAGCTGTATTATTTGCATTGGACTTTGTTAAGTGCCTTAAGTATTAGCTTAGGGTTACTCTTAGGCTATTTACTGGCGCAATTGGGTTTATATGCCATACAAGACTATCTGCCGGTTAATGTTGCTATAAAAGACAGTGCTACTTCCTTCCTTACCACGCTATTAACACCGCTTGGGTTTTATCCTTTAATTATGGCAATTCTTACAGGCGTGATTTGCTCATTGGCTTTTGCTATTACGCCATTAAAAGAACTTGTTGCCACCTCGCCTTTAGCTGTTATTCGTGCGGCAAATCTTGGTGGGTCAGGGGCAAGTCTATCAACCAAAGCCTTTTATTTTTTACCTCAGCTTATTGCTTTGTTTTTATTATTATTATTATTTAGTCAAGAATTAATGTTAAGTTTCACCTTGTTGATTGGTGGCATTTTAGTGTCTGCGCTATTACTCATTTTTGGCCGTATATTAATGAAAGTAAGTCGCTCGGTTGGTACTAAATCAGGCGCCGCATGGCATTTAGCGTTAGCTAATTTGCAGCGTCGCGCAAAAGCGAATAGTGTACAACTGGTTAGTTTTACCTTGGCAATAAAACTGTTATTAATGATTATTGTGATAAAAAGTTCTCTGCTGAGTGAATGGCAAGCACAGTTACCAGAGCAAGCACCCAATTTGTTTTTAGTTAATATTGCGCAAACACAAGTTGACAAGGTTGAACAGTTTATTGATGAACAGAATATTGTTGCCAGCGATCTTTACGCCGTCATTCGAGGGCGATTAACCGCAATTAATGATGATAAAATTGTCAAAGAAGCTTCCAAAGAAGAAAACGATGGTAGTGATAATGGTCGCCAAGGAGTCGGGCGAGAATTAAGCTTAACTTGGCGAAGTCATTTGCCTAATGAAAATATTATAGAGCAAGGCACTTGGTGGACTGATGCCAAACCACAGGTTTCTATTGAGCAAGGTATAGCGAAACGTTTAAAGGTTAAGTTAGGCGACAACTTAACCTTTCAGTTAGGTAGTGAAGTTATCACCGTGCCTGTTACTAGCATTCGAAAAGTTAATTGGCAATCAATGCAGCCTAACTTTTATATGATTTTCAGCCCGCAAGTTTTGGCTGATTTTCCTGCCAGTTATATTTCATCCTTGCATGTTACACCACCGCAAAAAATCTTAATACAACGTTTTTTAAGTACATATCCAACCATCAGTGTTATTGATGTTGACGCCATGATTGCTCAATTAAGAAAGGTAATTGGTCAAGTTTCTATCGCGGTAGAGTTTATTTTAGTGTTAGTGGTTTTTGCCGGCTGTTTAGTGCTTATTGCGCAAGTGCAAGCAAGCATGGAAGAGCGTGAACGAGAAATAGC
This sequence comes from Colwellia sp., assembly GCA_016765685.1. GTDB lineage: Bacteria > Pseudomonadota > Gammaproteobacteria > Enterobacterales > Alteromonadaceae > Colwellia. The sequence continues at coordinate 48,012 of JAESPR010000011.1, forward strand.
TATATTGCGTACTATTGGTGCTAAGGGTTCTTTACTGCGTAATAGTGTGTTATTAGAATTTGTTGCTTTAGGTGCTATTGCAGGGCTTATGGCGAGTGTTGCTATGGAGCTAACCGTTTATTTGTTGCAAAATTATTTATTCAAAATGGAAACTAGCTTCCATTTTGAGTTTTGGCTATTGGGTATTTTAGCCGGTGCAGGTTTTGTTGGTTTAATTGGCTTACTCAGTTGTTGGCGATTATTAACAATGTCTAGTGTTACCTTGATCCGCAGAACTATGTAGTATTAGCATGGCTATACCCATGATAATTCCAGCTGAATCCTGCATCTTGAGGTAGCATGGCTATAAACATTGTTGTTGTATTTTTAAAGTGAATACTTGAGAATAAGTGTTTAATCATTAAGGACTTATCATTTATGGATGTTTCTCCAAAACAAGCGAGCATTGTTAAGGTATTTGTAACTATTGCGGCTGTTTTTATTATTCTTGCTGGCATTAAAGCTGCGGCGAGTATTTTAGTGCCTTTTTTACTCTCTTTATTTATCGCGATTATCTGTAACCCATTAGTGACAAAAGCCAGTGAGTTTAAAGTACCTAAAGCTGTTTCAGTTATTATTGTTATTGGCATTTTTGTCACTATTGCTTTGTCGTTAGCTGGTTTGGTGGGCAAGTCGATAAATGAATTGTCGCAGCTTATTCCACATTACCGCATACAATTACAAGAGCAATTTATTTGGCTAACCGATTTTTTATCGGGTTATAACATTCAAATATCTTCAGCGATTTTATTACAGTACTTCGACCCTGCTGTGGCAATGGGTATGGCGGCCAATATGCTGAGTGGTTTTGGCTCAGTAATGGCAAACCTTTTTTTAATCATACTGACCATTGTTTTTATGCTCTTTGAAGCCTCATCATTTCCGTTAAAATTGCACTTTGCTTTAGATGATCCCGAAATGCGTTTAAAGCAAATTGAGCGTTTTTTGGCCTCGGTAAATCACTATATTGCCATTAAAACACTGGTCAGTATTGCTACGGGCATTATTGTGTCATTTATGCTTTGGGCTTTTGGTTTAGACTTTTACTTATTGTGGGGCGTGTTAGCCTTTTTATTTAATTATATTCCTAATATTGGTAGTATCATTGCAGCAGTGCCAGCAGTGACATTAGCCGCTTTGCAGCTAGGGTTAGGAGAGGCTGGTTTTATCGGGCTGGGTTATATTGCCATTAACATGGTGATGGGTAATATGATCGAACCAAGGTATTTAGGCAAAGGTTTAGGTTTATCAACATTAGTCGTGTTTTTATCATTAATTTTCTGGGGTTGGTTATTGGGTACTGTGGGTATGTTGCTCAGCGTACCCTTAACCATGATTTTAAAAATTGGTTTTGAAAATTCGCCAGAGGGACGTTGGTTAGCTGTTTTATTAAGTGATGAAGACAGTGTTGTTAAAGAGTTAGAACAAGCACAGCCAAGTGAATAAACAAAAAAGTGACATTATTTTACGCTTTCTAGCTCATTAATACGGCTTTGAGTCACGGACACATAGCATTTTTTGTAAGCTATTCCTGCTCCTTTTTCTGGCGAAATAGCAAGGTATTGCCAACGACAATCGTTATCACGAAAAGTAATGAAATTGCTTTGTGAACGTTTGAACATTTTCAAGGCAGAATAACGGCCGGTAACGAGAGCTTTTTCTTCCAAATTAAAAACATGATGATTTACCCACGTTTGTAATTCACGATCAAGCACATCTTTTACCGCATCTAGACAACGTGATTGCTGTGCTGTGGCGTGTTCAGCCTTTTCACAGTCAGCCAATGTTTTTTGAGCAAAAGCAGTGATTGGATGTAAAAATTGAATCAAGATGAAAACACTTAAGGTGAAAGCTTTTTTTGTCATATTTTTTAATAATTTTAAGAGCGACTAACATTTTTAACTATTAACAGCTTAGTTGAAGATGTGAGGTTAAAAAAGTAAGCGACTAGTATTAATTAGGTAATACTTTTTTGTATGGTTTAACGGTAACTTTTTTATAAACACCGGCCGTTATGTAGGGATCAGCATCTGCCCATGTTTGAGCCTGTATTAAGCTTTCAAACTCAGCAATAATTAATGAACCAGTAAAGCCTGCATCACCGGGATCGTCACTATCTATAGCAGGACAAGGGCCGGCAACCAATAAACGACCTTCATTTTGTAAAGTGCTTAAACGAGCTAAATGGTGCTCTCTTACCGATAATCTTTTCTCTAAACTATTGGCGACATCTTCACTATAAATTAAGTAGAACATGAACTCCCCTATATTTTGTCATTGTCTTTATTGTGTTGAGGTTTACTTACCACATTTGACGTTATTTCAACGCTGTCTTCAATAGCATTGGTAATGTCTTCACTTTCATCGGGCATGTATTTATGTACAAATAAAATAGTGATAATAGAGAAAACAAACATTAAGCCAGTTAAACCAAATACTTTAAAATCAACCCACGTTTCTAAATCAAAATTATAGGCCACATATAAATTAAGTGCAGCAATGCTGGCGAAAAAAACAGCCCAAGCAAGGTTTAATTTACTCCAAACATTGTCAGGTAACGTCAATGACTCAGCTAAAAATTGTTTGATAATATTTTTGTTGAAAATATGATTACTAACAATTAAAGCAATAGCGAAAAACAAATTGATGATAGTGACTTTCCATTTAATAAAAGCATCATTTTGTAAATAAATAGTTAGACCACCAAAGACAAGTACTAAGGCAAATATGATCCAATGCCGGGTTGGTATTTTTTCTTTTTTAAATCGGTAATAACCTAATTGAATTGCGGTGGTTACAATTAATGATCCTGTTGCCCAGTAAAAATCGGCAAATTTAGTAAGAATAAAAAAAATAATTAACGGAAGGTATTCAAAAAATAGATGCATATTAAAACAGTTCAAATAATTATGATGAGACCAAAAACTGATTCTAACGAAACTCTCCGTACTTTAACAGTTAAAGTTTAGGGATATTAACTGGTTTTTACTCGTTATTTTCACTTAGCCAGAATGACAATAAATATAATGCTCCGTTAGTGCCTTTTAGACAAATTAATCTATAGTCTATTTATTCAATAAGTTTTTTTGCCTTAGTGGAAGATGAAAAAAACATGACAAAATTAGCGCAATTTGAACGTATGGGCGGTCGGGACAGTCTGATTAAAATTAATAAAGTTTTTTACGACAAAGTTTACCAACATGCTTGGCTAAAAGAATATTTTATTAAAATACCGCAGCAACATATTGAAGACCAACAAATAGATTTTATGCAAAAAGTACTCGGTGGTAACAATGTTTATGTTGGGAAAACCCCGCCAGCCACCCATAATCACATGTTTATTCCTGATGAATTGTTTAATATTCGAAAGCAGTTATTAATTGAAGCATTTGAAGAAACTCAGGCCGATGCAATATTAATTGAAAAATGGCTTGCGTTAGATGAATCTTTTCGACGGTTAATTGTCAATAAATCGCCTAATGAATGTAGCCCTCGTTTTACAACTGATCCTATTTTAAACTTTCCTAAACCTCTTTTAAAAAAATAAACGCAACTTCCCCTTGCGCTTTTAAAGTTCTGTGCTAGCAAAAAAATACAATAGCTCCTTTTTTTAAAGTGATTTTTTTAATTGTTATCTATAATAAATTCATATTGTTACAAGTTAAAATTGTTTTTTTGTCTCATTTCTTGATTTAATAGAAATCTAACATATAGTTAAAATCGATAATAAAATTTAGTTATTAGTTAGTTGGTCTCTAACGTAACTAATTTGTAGACAGAATTAAAAATGAAAAGGATAGCTCAATGATCAAATTTCCCAGCGAATTAACCATCGCTCAAGTAGATGAATATCGCTTAGTAATACAACCCATTATTGATGAAAACGAAACAATATTAATTGATGACAGCAACTTATCACGCATTGATACCATTGGTGTGCAGTTCATTTTAGCCGTTGTTAGCTATATTTTGGCTCAAGGAAAAACGCTTGAATGGCAATCTACGTCAAGCATTCTCCATGAAAGTATTCAGCAACTAGGTATTAATGAAGCCATTTTGAATGAATATTTGTCTAAGGGGTAGATATTGGATTACCGGTGCTGTGCAAAGAATTGTTCAATACCAAGAACTAAATAAATAGTTTAATAAGTAGAATAAAAGAGGAAAAAGTTATGGCAAACGTACTGGTTGTTGATGACTCTAATTCAATTAGAGACATGGTCAGTTTTACGCTAAAAAGTGCAGGTTATCAAACCGTTGAGGCCAAAGATGGCCAAGAAGGCTTGAGTAAAGCACAATCTGGTAGTTTTGATCTGGTGATTTCTGATGTCAATATGCCCATTATGGACGGCATCACTTTATGCAGCGAGTTACGCAAACTATCTAACTTTAAATTTACTCCTATATTGATGTTAACAACAGAAAGTTCAACTGATATGAAAATGCGCGGCAAGGCAGCAGGAGCAACGGGTTGGTTAGTAAAACCTTTCAATCCTGATAAGTTATTAGCAACTATCAAAAGAGTGGTTCGCTAAACTCCTCAAGCAACCATAAAGGCACGTAATTATGACCGTTGATTTATCACAATTTATTCCAAGCTTTTTAGAAGAAAGCTTTGAAGGTTTAGAGCTAATGGAATCTAGCTTGTTAAATTTAGAAGCAGGCGATAATGAAACTATTCACTCTATTTTCAGAGCAGCCCATTCGATAAAAGGCGGGGCTGGTACTTTTGGCTTTGATGTTGTCACTGAATTTACCCATTTAGTTGAAACTTTATTAGATGAAATGCGCGACGGTCGTAGAGAGGTTTCTCCTAAAGACATTGAAATACTATTAACGTCTGTTGACTGTATGCGAATACTTATTGAAGCAGCGCGAGATGAAGCGGACTATGATAAAGAAAAAATAGCACAAACAACGGCACAACTAAGTGAGACCTTAGCTAATAAAGACACGAGTGATAACGTTAATACGGAACAAGTCCCTCAAAACTCGAATAACTTAATTGATAAGTCTGGCAGTAATAATTTATCCATCTATAAAATTCATTTTGTGCCAGAGCATAACTTAGCAAAAACAGGCAATGATCCTCTGTTCTTATTCAATGCTTTAGCAGACCTTGGTGAATTAACAATCGTCGCTAATACTAGTGAATTACCTGCGCTAACTGATATTGATCCACAAGAATTGTATTTAAGTTGGGATATAAGTTTAAAAACGAGTGCTAGTGTCGAAGACATCCATGAAGTTTTTGAATGGGTGGAAGATGAATGTTTATTAGAGATCACTCAAACGACAATTCAAAGTCAAGCAGAGCCAGAACAAACGCCAGATTTAGAACAAACACAAGCGAGCACAACAGCAGAAAATAAAGAAATTATTGCTGTTCAGCCAGCAATTACTCAAGAGCCCCCCGCTGTAGTTGCAGAAGAAACAGCAACAAACAAGCCTAAAGGCAAAGCAAAAGCAAAAGCAGAAGTTAGCTCAATTCGAGTTGGCGTGGACAAGGTTGATAATTTAATCAATTTAGTAGGCGAACTGGTTATTACTCAATCTATGTTATCTGAGTTAGGTAGCGATTTTCAAATGGACAAAATTGAGCGCTTAACCAATGGTCTAGAGCAACTGCTGCAAAACACAAAAGAACTTCAAGAAAGTGTTATGCGCATTCGCATGTTACCGATAAGTTTTGCTTTTAATCGTTTTCCACGCTTAGTACATGATTTAGCCAATAAAACTGGCAAAGAAATAGAATTGATCATTAAAGGAGAGCAAACAGAGTTAGATAAAACAGTTATGGAACAAATAGGCGACCCGCTTGTTCACTTAGTAAGAAATGCAGTTGATCATGGTATTGAACAGGCTGAGGTTCGAGTCGCTAATGGTAAACCTGAAAAAGGCACAATTTCTCTTGATGCCTATCATCAAGGTGGCAACATTGTTATTAAAATCTCTGATGATGGCGGCGGTATTAACCGGGAAAAAGTTTTTGCTAAAGCGGTCGAAAAAGGCATTGTGGAGCCTAATTCAACCCTTACCGATGCTCAAGTATTTGATTTATTATTTGAGCCCGGTTTTTCAACGGCTGATCAAGTGACTGACATTTCTGGTCGCGGTGTCGGCATGGATGTTGTAAAGCGTAATATTCAGTCATTGGGTGGTCGAATTCAGGTTGAATCAACGGTTGGCAAAGGAAGCTGTTTTAAAGTTAACTTACCCTTAACCCTAGCCATTTTAGATGGTCAGTTAGTTAAAGTAGGCACAGAAACTTACATTATTCCATTAATTTCTATTGTTGAATCACTGCAAGTTGATAATGATCTAATCAATAAAGTTTCCGGTGATATGACACTTTATCGGCTCCGTGATGAAAATGTGCCTATTCTGCCTGTTTACCAGTTGTTTGGTTTAAAGAGTGAATTTACCAAAATAGACAACGCGTTATTGGTAGTAGTAGAAGCAGATGGTCAAAAAGTAGGTCTGATGGTTGATCATTTACTTGCCCAGCAACAAGTGGTTATAAAAAGTTTAAAAGATAATTATCAACAGGTTATTGGTATTTCAGGGGCTACTATTTTAGGTGATGGCTCTGTTGCCATGATTTTAGATATCCCAGGAATGATTCAAATAGCACTCACCTATGCCCAACATAAGCAACAGCATAGAAGTGCAGCAAGTCACTATGAAATAGGAGCGCCTTGTTAATGGATATTCAAGAGTTAGCCGGTAATATTCCCGTAGAAGGTGAGTATTCCCTTGAAGGAATCGATTTCATCACCAGCGGTGAGCAATACTTAACTTTTTTACTGGCCAATGAGCAATATGCGGTAGATATTCTTTGTGTGGAAGAAATTAGAAGCTGGGAGCAACCAACAAAAATTCCCAATGCGCCAAGTTATATCAAAGGGGTGATTAACATGCGTGGGATCATTGTCCCCATTGTTGATTTACGTCTAAAGTTTAATGTCGGCAAAGCAAGTTACCATGATACTACCGTAGTGATTGTGTTGACTTATCACCGAGAGGAAAGCTCTAGAACTATTGGTTTTGTTGTTGACGCGGTTTCAGATGTTTTAAATGTTGAAACTCAAGATATTCAAAGTTCTCCTGCCTTTGGTGGTTGTGTTCAGCCTCAATATATAGAAGGTTTGATTAATGTTGGCAAAAACGTGGTTACGTTATTAAATGTTGAACATTTACAAGAAGTTGAAAAGCACGCCTTCAACGCTAACTTTTAGGGAGAAATAAGATGGCTGAAATTGAACAAGAATATCTTACCTTCATGTTGCAAGGTGAAGAGTATGGTGTTGACATTTTATGTGTACAAGAAATTAGAGTTTGGAGCTCAGTAACAGAACTACCCAATAAACCTAGTTACATCAAAGGTGTTATTAATTTACGCGGTGTAATAATACCGATTATTGATTTACGGCTTCGTTTTGGTAAAGAGTCTCTTGAGTACAATGAACAAACCGTCACCATCATTTTACGACATCAGTCAAATGAGCGCACTATGGTTGTTGGTGTTGTTGTTGATGCCGTTTCAGAAGTTTATAAATTTGATAATCAAGCCATAAGAAAAGCGCCTGCTTTTGGCAGTAATATAGATAGTTGTTTTTTAAAAGGTTTAGCATCAGTAGAAGAAAAATTGATTATTTTGCTTGATAGCAAAGTATTACTTAATGAAGATGATTTATATTGCATTGACAAGTCAGAGGCTAATCCAAACACCATAAAAGAGCAGTCGATATTAAAAGCAAAAGCAGATAAAGCGAATGAAAAGAGTGTTGAAAATGTATAGGTTTAATAGCGACCAACAATTACTCCCTTTAGTCGTTAATACCATTAACAAAATTCAGGAAAATTTATGACCCCAAAACAAGTAAGTTTAGTTCAATCAAGTTGGCAGAAAGTATTACCAATAGCCCCACAAGCAGCGGTTATATTTTATGACACCTTATTTGAAATGGACCCTTCATTAAAGCCTTTATTTCCTAATGATATGACGGAGCAAGGAGAAAAACTAATGGCCATGCTTGATACCGCTGTCAAGCTACTCAATGAGCCAGATAAATTAATTCCTGCAGTACAAAAGCTAGGCATCAGACATGTTAAGTACGGCACTAAGGTCGAACATTACGATACCGTTGGTGCTGCATTACTTAAAACCTTAGCAACAGGTTTAGGTAAAGATTTTACTGCACCAGTAAAAAAAGCTTGGACAGTAATATACCAAACGTTAGCAACTACCATGATTGATGCTGCTGAAGAGGCGGCAAATAACAATACAGACAAGAGGTTTACTATGGATATGAAAACCACTCAAGCTAAACAAGCCGATGATTTAGCTAATCAACTAAAAGGTGCATTAGATCAATCGGCTACCGCTTTTATTATGATCAACAGAGACTTTACTATCACTTATGCTAATGCAGCAACGTTAGCTTTATTAAAACAACATGAGACGACGTTTGCTCAAAATTGGCCTGGATTTACAGCCGACCCTGAGGTGATCCTTGGTACCAATATCGATAGCTTCCATAAAAATCCCGCACATCAGCGTAAAATGCTTGATGATCCCAATAACTTACCTTACAGCACTGATATTCATATTAAGCACTTAACCTTTAAACTCAATGTTAGTGCCATTATGGATGACAGCGGAAAATACATCGGTAATGCATTAGAATGGCAAGATGTAACTGAAATAAGAGCAAAGTCGATAGAAGTAGGGCGTTTATCTTCTGCAGTTGAAGGCATGACAACGAATTTAATGATGGCAGACAAAGAAGGCAATATTGTTTATGCTAATCCTTCTGTTTGCGCGATGTTACGCCGCAGAGAAGCGAAATTACAGACCGTTCTACCTTCTTTTAGAGTTGATACGATGGTCGGTACTAATTTTGATACCTTTCACAAAAATCCAGCCCATCAGCAAAACTTATTAGGCAATCCTGCCAACTTGCCCTACAACACTGAAATATCAGTGGCGGGTTTAACTTTTCAATTAATTGCTATTGCATTAAAAGATGAAGAAGGAAATCATGTTGGAACGGCGGTACAGTGGCTTGATTTAACTGAAGAAAAAGATGCACAAAGCCAAATAGACAGTTTAATTACCGATGCGACCGACGGTACTTTAGATAGCCGTATAGATACCGCTGAGTATCAAGGTTTTATGAAAGACCTAGGCGAAAATATCAATGGCTTAATGAATGCGATAGTTGCGCCTATAAGTGACGCAATAAATGTCGCACAAGCACTAGCTGATGGCGATTTAACCCAAAACATGCGCAGTGATTACGGTGGTGAATTTTTAGCGTTAGCTAATGCCATGAATGGCTCTATTAATAATTTAAGCAATATGGTTGAAGAAATTCGCAATGCTTCCACTAATGTTTTTGATTCTGCACGAGAAATTGCACAAGGCAACAATGAACTAAGCCATAGAACCGAATCACAAGCATCTAGCCTTGAAGAAACAGCATCGGCAATGGAAGAGTTAACGAGTACCGTGCAGCAAAATGCTGAAAACTCGACCGAAGCAAGTAAATTGTCTAATTCGGTTATGGTGAAAGCAACCAATGGTGGATCGGTAGTACGCAACGCAATTACCGCCATGAGTGACATCAATAAATCCAGTAAAAAAATCGCGGATATTATCAGTGTTATTGATGAAATTGCCTTTCAGACCAATTTACTTGCGTTAAATGCTGCAGTAGAAGCGGCTAGGGCAGGAGAGCAAGGCAGGGGGTTTGCGGTAGTTGCCGCCGAGGTAAGAAACTTAGCCCAACGCTCAGCAGGCGCCGCTAAAGAAATAAAAGGTTTAATTAATGATAGTGTTGAAGCAGTTGGACAAGGCACTAAATTAGTAGATGAAACCGGACAAACTTTTAGTGAATTAGTGACTGCTATTGAAGAGGTCAGCAGTATGATTAGCGATATTGATAGTGCCGGTAAAGAGCAATCTGCGGGCATTGGCGAGGTCAGTGCCGCGGTAAGTCAAATGGATGAAATGACCCAGCAAAATGCAGCCTTAGTTGAAGAAGCCGCAGCGTCAAGTAAATCAATGGAAGAACAGTCACAAGCATTGCTAGAGCAAGTAGCCTTTTTCAATAACGGCGACAATGAAGCCCCACAAGCAGCTACTCCAGTTAGAAGTAGAGAGCGAGGTCGAGGCCGAGCACCAGTACAACGACCTAGAAATGTTAAAACTCGCTCTGCGCCAAGGATCCAAACCGCAAGCGATCAAGAATGGGAAGAGTTTTAAATACCAATGGCTAGAGATGCTCGTGATAGTTCGATGCGACTAACAAACGAAGACTTTACTTTTATATGTGAATTTGTTTATCAGTCCACGGGCATTGTACTTAATGATAATAAACGTGAAATGGTTTACCGCCGGCTCACTAGAATTGTCAGAGAACGTAAGCTTAATTCCTTTGGTGATTACTGTCAGTTATTGCGAGATCAAGGTGCTCAAGAAAAGGATTATTTTATCAATGCGATTACCACCAATTTGACTAGCTTTTTTAGAGAAAAGCATCATTTTGATTATTTAGCAAATGAAGAGTTACCAAGGTTAATGGCAAATAAAAGCGCACAAGCCAATGGCAAAAAACGTTTGCGCATCTGGTCTTGTGCAAGCTCTACCGGTGAGGAACCTTATAGTATTGCTATAACCGTAAGAGAAACCATGAAATCGGTAATGTCGGCTTGGGATGTAAAGGTTCTGGCCACCGATATCGACTCAAATGTATTGGCAACGGGTAAAGAAGGGGTTTATGAATATCGTAAAATTGAAAATATTGATGAGAAGTTTAAACATAAATACTTTAAACGCGGTTGTAAAGAAAATGAACATAATGTTCGAGTGAATAAAGAGCTACGTAATTTAATTACTTTTAAACAAATGAACTTGTTACATGAATGGCCAATGAAAGGACCTTTTGATGTGATTTTTTGTCGTAATGTCATTATATATTTTGACAAACCGACTCAGCTTGAATTATTTGCTCGTTATTATGAAATGCTTGCGCCCGGTGGTTTGTTAATGTTGGGGCATAGCGAAAACTTAGGTGCCTATCAGCAACATTTTGACAATGTAGGTCGTACAATTTTTAGAAGACCATTGTAACGGATTGAGTAGCTTAGGCTAAGGTCTACAATTTATTAAAAAAGGGGCCAGTGTGAGTCGAGATAAACACCCAATGGTACAAGCCTGTATGGCAAAGTGTTTACCTGAGTTCTCCCATATCAATCATTACTGGGATAAACAACGAAATATTGTTGTAGCAAAAATTTTGCCGGGAGAATTTTACATGACTACGGGCAATGTCGCTATAGCGACAACACTTGGATCTTGTATTTCAGCATGTATTTGGGATAGCCGAATAAATATAGGTGGCATGAACCATTTCATGTTGCCGGCAACAGACAAAGAAGCTCATGAAATTAACTGGGGCAGCAGAGATAAAATTGCAGATGCAACCCGTTACGGCAATTTTGCCATGGAACACTTAATTAATGAAATATTAAAAAGTGGTGGTAGACGTGCCAATTTAAAGGCTAAATTGTTTGGTGGCGGCAAAATATTGAAAAAAATGTCGAATATTGGCCAACGTAATATTGATTTCGTTTTTAATTATTTAGCGCAAGAGGGCATTAAAATAGAAGGGACAGATGTTGGGGACATATACCCAAGAAAGGTGTTGTTTGTACCTCACAACGGGCGAGCATTTGTTAAACGTTTAGATAACCTACATAACGATACTATTGTCAAACGTGAAACCGATTATAGTAGTGAAATCAAGAAGAAAGACGTCGATGGAGATGTGGAGTTGTTCTAGGATGTTTTCGCTTTATACCAGTAAGTTGGTGATCATATATTTATTGGTATTGGTATTGGTATTACATGCCCATGTCAGACTAGGGCAATGCATATAGTTGCTAATGATATAGTTACGGTGAAAGGATGTAAATATGAGTACTATAAAGGTGTTAGTAATTGATGATTCATCGGTTATTCGTAACATAGTAAAAGATGCTTTGAGCCAAGCGCCCAACATTGAGGTAGTAGGTGAAGCGGAAGACCCTATTGTCGCACGAGAATTAATCAAGAAATTACATCCCGATATTTTAACTCTTGATGTTGAAATGCCTAAAATGGACGGTATTACTTTTTTGGCTAACCTGATGCGTTTACGCCCTATGCCGGTCATTATGTTATCAACGTTAACCACAAAAGGTGCCGATATCACCTTACAAGCGCTTGAATTAGGAGCAATAGATTTTATTGCTAAACCTAGTGTGCAAGAGTTATTGGCAACCAAAGACAGCTTCAAAGAAGTACTAATCGATAAAATAAGCCAAGCAGTGTTGGTTGATCAAAAGAATTTCAAATTAAGTGATAACTTAACTAAAAAAAGTACCGAAAGTAGTAATGTTTTATCATTTGAAGGCGCTAGCCGAAGTAATCATATTGTTGCTATTGGTGCTTCAACCGGAGGCACTGAAGCACTCAAAAAACTTTTACAAAACTTGCCTGATAATTCTCCTCCCATAGTTATTGCTCAACATATACCTAAAAGTTTTAGTTTAAGCTTTGCTAAACGACTAGATGAGTTGTGTCCCATGCAAGTGCATGAAGCAAGTCATGGTCAAAAAATTAAACAAGGGCATGTGTATATTGCTCCGGGGGATTTACATTTACAAGTTGCTCATAAAAATGGGGCGCTCTTTTGCACTTTAGTTGACACACCTGAAGTGAATCGGCATAAACCGGCTGTTGATGTTTTATTTGATTCTTTATTAAATATTGCTGGAAATGTGCAAGCCGTTTTATTAACAGGTATGGGACAAGATGGCGCGGCAGCAATGCTTCGATTAAAACAAAAAGGAGCTAGAACTATTGTTCAAGATAAAAACACCAGCCTCATTTGGGGGATGCCGGGTAAAGCCCATGCTATTGATGCTCATTGTTTAGCTTTGCCCTTAACGGATATTAGTAAGTCAATTTTAGATTATGCGGTGTTAAACCGAGAGGGCATGAAAGAGGTTTTACATGGCTATCAGTGATAAACCGCTATGGGCGACTGGGGGATTATATATTTTATTATTAATCAATCACCTTTGGTTTGGTAGTAATGTGTATTTTTATTTGATTTTCTTAGCTTTATTAAGTTTGTTGGTTTTTATTTTTAAAAAACAACAAGCTTTGTCTAAACAGATTAGCCTTAATAACAGCAAATCTAAGGAAATGCCAGAGGTAGATAATGCTTTAATTCATGAAGTGGTGTTTGAATTACAGCAGTTTCTTCATCAAGAAATTAATATTATTGAAAACGAGCTAAACCGAACCAAATCATTAGTAGAAGGAGCCGTTACAGGTATTTCAGATAGTTTTAAAAATTTACGTTCTTTATCAGTTGGTTCAACGAAATTGAATGAAGATATTCGTAATGCAATTAATAATACCAACGAAATCATTGCAAAATTATGTGACTCAGTTGAGCAAATAGCATCGGCAGATATGACTTCAACGTTAGAAGCAAAAGAGAAAATGTCAGTAATGATGAGTCATGTTGAAAAAGCGAACCAGCATATCTTTTTAAGTGTCGAAGCATTAGCAGACTTAGCACCAAAAATTAATGATGCAGTAGCGTTAGGAGTGCGTTCACTACAATTTGAAGATTTAACAAGGCAATCTTTAGAGTCATTGCAAGAAAATGTGCAAAGTATTCATGAAATAAGTGATGTGCTGATAAGTTTTGAAAAACACAAACAAACACCGGTACACCAACAATTAATAGCATTAAAAGATAAATGCCAAGATGTTTATTATCAAACCAAACTAGCTGAAAATGCAAGAAGCGTTAAACAAATGTCGATGGATGAAGGAGAAGTAGATTTATTCTAGGGAATACTTTAGCAAAGTAATAATTTTTAAAAGGTAACTATTTTTTAAGAGACATTTTTCAGGAGAACATTTATGTCTGTCAATTGTAATATTTCACAAGAGAATAATCAGGTAATTATTAGTGTCAATGCACGTTTTGATTTTTCGCTGCATCAGCATTTTCGAGATGCCTATAGCCAATGTGTCGATCAAAATATAAATTATGTTTTGGACTTAAGTCATACCGACTATATGGACAGCTCCGCTTTGGGAATGATTTTACTGTTAAAAGATCATGTTGATTTACATGCCAGTAAGCTGGTTATTAGCAAACCCAGCGATACGGTCAATAAAATTTTAGAAATTGCCCAATTTCACCGATTAATGACCATAGAGCACTAAGCTAATATGCATATAAAAACACAAGCTAAGTTAGCATTAGTTGTTGATGACTCAATGACACAATGCATGATGTTATCAGCACTTTTAAAAGAGGAGGGCTATCAGGTTGTTGTTGCCAATGATGGTGCTTGTGGTGTAGATAAGTATGTTGAACACCAACCTGATCTGGTATTGATGGATATTAATATGCCGGTGATGGATGGTTATGAAGCCACTAGACGAATAAAAAAAGTTTCCAGAGAAAATTTAGCACCACTTATTTTTATCACCAGCATGGATACCGATCAAGCTTATATAGATAGTGTGGAAGCTGGCGGTGATGGTATTTTAGTTAGACCGTTTTCTCCGCAGGTTTTTAAAGCCAAAATAAAATCGATTCAACGCATTAGTGATTTATACCAGCAAGTTAAAAACTTACAACAAGAGCAGCAAAAAGACGCTGAACTAGCTAAAATAATGATGTCAGATGTCATTGAATCTAGAAATTTCGCACTGAATAAAGTGGGGGTTATCAAACAAGCCGCGACCATGTTTAGTGGTGATATGCAGTTAACCGCGTTATGTCCAAATGGTGATCTACATGTGTTATTAGGTGATTTTACTGGTCATGGTTTAAGAGCCTCTATTGGTGCAATACCGGTAACAGAAACCTTTAGAGCGATGACTAAAAAAGGTTTTTCAATACTCGACATCGTGGCTCAAATAAACAAGCAGTTATGTGATTTGCTCCCTAAAGATTTATTTTTTGCTGCTTGTTTTATTGCTATTTCAGAACACGACAAGTCGGCTTACATTTTTAATGCCGGCTTGCCAGATGGTTATCTTTTTAGTGAAGACGCTGAAATAAAACATCATTTTCCGTCAGTTCATCCGCCACTCGGAATATTACCTAAACTCATCAGTGACGCTAAACTTACGGTAGTGTCAGTAGGCAGTAGTGACCGGTTTGTATTAATAACAGACGGTATTATTGAGGCGAGAAATGAACAAGGGCATGAGTATGGTGTGGCGCAGTTTGAGTATGCAGCTAAAAAAGGAGTATTAATCAATGATATAGCAAATAATGTTGTAGCGAGTCTGGAGATTTTTTGTCAGAACATGCCCCAAGAAGACGATATATCTCTCGTCGATGTTCCTTGCTCCGCTTGGCAAGAAGATAATTCTGCCGATCAAACTAATCAACCGCATATACCTGAAACTTTTATAGTAGAAGATATTTTCTATGATGCTTCGCCCAGTTGGTCATGGCGATTAGAATTAACCGACAACCTGCTTGCTAGTGTTAATCCGGTACCAATCATTATGAATCAAATTAATGAAATAGAAGGGGCAGGTGAGCACTGGCAAAGTTTGTATACCATCATAACAGAGCTCTTTATTAACGCATTAGATCACGGTGTGCTGGGAATGGACTCATCACTGAAAGATTCGGCAGAAGGTTTTAGCTACTATTTTAAAGAGCGAACTAAACGTTTAGAGCAGTTAAAGTCGGGTTTTATACGAATAGAACTTTGTTATTTCCCCTTTGAATATGGAGGGAAAATGTTCATTAGCATTAAAGATAGTGGTTTAGGTTTTGATATTTTTAACGTATTAAAAAGTAATAGTTGTGCCCAAAGTGAGGGCATAAATTTGAGTGGTCGAGGCGTAGAGTTAGTAAACCAACTTTGTGACACCCTCGACTATCAAGATAATGGCTCCTTAGTTTCGGCTAGTTATGTTTGGCATAATACTAAACAATATAGGGTTTCTAAAGGTATTCACTAGGAATAACACTTCTTTAACAGGGATAAGTAATAATGAACAAACATAATCTTTTGATCATTGACGATGATCTAGAATACCTACAACTTTTGGCTGAAAGCCTAGAAGATGATTTTGAGGTTAAATGTGCTAATAACATTAGCGTGGCTAATGACCTATTAAAAGAGCTTAAATTTGATATTGCGCTAGTTGATGAATATATAGGTGATGATAAAGGATCACAGTGGATAAAGTCTAAGCAAGGTGTCGGTAATGCGCCAAAGTCGTTTGTATTATATTCTGGATTAGCAACAGAAGAGGCGGTGCTTAAAGGGTTAGAGTGTGGCGCTGATGACTTTCTTTCCAAACCAATATCATTACTGGCTTTGAACAGTAAGTTGCATCACCTGATTAGCTATCAAGATAAAATTCATGATTTTGAAGTTGAAATAAAATCGAAAGAAAATGTTATTAATATTTCTATGGCGCAGGCCTCTAAATATGGCAGCTGTATGCAGCTATCGTCCAAACTTAACCACTGTTCAACTATTGAACAAATCAGAGATGAAATTTTTACCTATTTTTATAACATGGGCTTACATGGCTGTATTGCTTTTTACCCCTTAAATGAACCAGCGCTGTTTTTCAGCGCTCAAAAGGGATTATGTTCACCGGTAGAAATTGAAGTAATGGAACTTTTAAAAGCTAAACCAAGGCTCTATCAATTTGGATCTAGAACTATATTTAACCATTCGTTAGTTTCTATTTTTATTTTAAACCTTGTACAAGGTACGGTAGATACTGATATATATATTGACGCCTTAGCTTCAGTTATTGAGTGTGTTGGCGCTAGAATGGAGTTCATTGCTTATAAAAACTCTTTGATTAATGTGCAAGAACAAATCACTCAAGCTGTTGTTTCAACAAAAAAAATGGTAAAAATTTCCAAACACCATCAACAAGAGGTTATGAATGAAATAGTTCAAAAAATAGGTTTTAGTTTTCATATCTTAGACTTAAATATGGAGCAAGAAGACTATCTAACAAATCTTGTGCATGATGCGCTTAAAAAACATACCCAAGATGACATTAATTTTTTAGAAGTTATTCAGTTACTTGATAACGCGTTACTAAGTGTTGAACAATTACAGGCACTGAACACTACACAAGCGACAGAGCCTTCTGGCATTGATGATGAGGATGAACTATTTTGAAACCACGTTCACTCAATCATGAGTATACACACAAAGTACTTGAGGGGCTTAATGAAGCCTATTGGGAATGGGATCTTGAACTAGATACTGTTTTCTATTCAGCTAAATTAATGTTGCTTTTAGGTTATAAAGCCAAAGCATTTAAAGATTCAAGAGAGTTTTGGTTTAAACACTTTTCAAAAACGCACCTAGATGAAATATATCATCAATTTGATTTGCATTTAAAAGGAAAAATTAAGAATGTTGATGTTTCTTACCCCTTAAAAAGCAACAATGATGAAACCATTTGGGTTCATAGTATTGCAAAAATTATTGAATATAATGGTGACCGAGCTAGTTTGATTTTTGGCACGGTTAAAAACATTACCGACAGTAAAAAAATATATTCTCAATTGAAAAAGCAAAATGATTGGTTGTCGTTAACCGAACGTGCCAGTAAATCTGCTCATTGGCGTTATGACATACATGACAAAACTTTTATTTGGTCATCAGAAGTTTATCGCGTACTAGGACTTGCTGAGCAATCGTTTGAACCAACCCTTGAAAGCATTGGTAATTTATTTAACGACAAAGATCGCCCTTTGTTCAAAGACAAGCTAACTAATTCTTTTAATGAACTTCAGCCCTTTTATTTCAAAGGTACTATTAAAAAAGATAATGCTATTAAGGTTAAGGTAGAAATCATCTCTGAAATTGCGCGTGATGTTAATGGTATACCTCAAGGTGTATTTGGCGTTATTAAAGATATTTCACAACAAGAAAATATTTTTGAAAAACTTAAATTATTAGCCATGGTAAATTTGACTATAAAAGTACCAATATTTTTCATTGATGATAATGACAATGTTGTTTACCAAGATATTTCTCCACATCACGATAATGAAAGTTCGGTGTTATTTAATTACATTAACTTTAGTATTACTGAATACATGAGTTACAAAAAAAAAGCCATGGAACAAGGTCAGGTTAAAGATAATAATGTTAGTTTCGATAGATACAATAGTGTTTTTGATTTATCGGTAACGTATGAGCCTGAAGAAGGCATATACATTTGGATTGTTGAAAATGTTACTGATAAATTTCGTCAACAACAACAGCAAATCATATCTAACCGTTTAGCTTTGTTAGGCAATACTTTTGGCAATGTTTCACATGACATCAATAATGTTCTAGGTGTTGCTTTAGGCGCAATTGAAATGTTGGAAATAAAATTTGCTCGTGGAGATCAAAATATTTCAACCTATATTGAGCGGGTAAAAAATGCCATTGATAAAGGCAAAAGTGTCACCGAAAGGTTATTAGCCTTTACCCGCAAACCTACCATTAAAGTTGTCAATTTTGATCCAATTCAAGATATTAAAGACAACAAATATTTATTCAAACAGTTGTTACTTAGCACTATTAATATTTCTTTTAAGTTTGAACCCATTCATTGCACCATCAACTTTCCTCAAGGCGAGTTTATTAATATTTTACTTAATTTAGTGTTGAATGCACAAGATGCTATTCAAGAAAAAGGCTTAAGTGGGAAAATAGAAGTGTCTGTAAACTTAGCCCAAGCTAATCGCTTAGAAATACATGTAAAAGACAGTGGTATAGGTATAGCCAAGGATAATTTGAACAAAATATTTGACCCATTTTATAGCTCGAAATCTGTAAATAAAGGGAATGGTATAGGTTTAGCTAATGTTTATAACACTATGTACAAACATAACGGTAAAATTCAAGTGGAAGGCACAAGTGAAATAGGAGGGGCTCATTTTACTTTAGTGTTTAAATGCACCGAATTACAAAAACGCTTTCAAGCAGTAGAAATATCAGAGGATAATTCAAGACTGAAAGGGAAAAAAGTATTGGTACTTGATGATGAAATTAGCATTGCCGAGTTTGTTGCTTTATTTGTTGAAACTAATGGCGCTGATGTGATGATAGCCAACAATAAAGAAGAGTTAATGAATATCCTGATTGAAGATAATAACTTTGATATTTTTATTACCGATATGATTTTACCCGATCTTTCGGGAAAAGAAGCAGTAAACATGGTGACAGAAAAATTTCCAAACATAAAAGTATACTCAATTAGTGGTTACATCGCTATTGAGGATCGAAGTTGGCTGTATCCAGTGCTAAGAAAGCCTTTTAACTCTAAAGAGCTTGCTGCGTTTTTAGCTAAATAAATAGTTGTTTAGTTTGATTGAGAACAACCCCGATGATTTTTGATAAATGTTATAAAATCCTTGTTGTAGATGATGCTAAAGATAGTCAAATGCTGCTTTCATTTGATTTAAAAGCAGCTGGTTGTGATGTGATTTCTGCAGGTTCAGGGGAAATGGCACTCGCTATTTTAGCATCAACAGGAGTAGATTTAATCATACTTGATGTGCATATGCCTGGTTTATCTGGACTAGTCACGTTAGAGCGTTTGAAGCGTAATGTTCACTGGCAAATGATCCCTGTAATTATGTTATCGTCTTCAGATGGTGAAGATGAAGTCGTTACCGCCTTAGAGCTTGGAGCAGATGACTACGTAGTAAAACCTTATATAAGTAAAGTTTTATTTGCACGTATGCGAACTGCATTAAGGTTAAGAGAAAAAACTAAAGCATTGGAAGATTTAGCAAAAACAGATTTTCTAACCGGCATAAATAACAGAGCGTGTTTTGATGAATTAGCAAGTTGTGCTATTAGTCAAGCACAAAGAAGCGAACGGCCCTTAGTGATGGCAATGTTTGATATTGATTTTTTCAAATTAGTTAATGATGATTATGGTCATGACATGGGCGATAAAGTTTTGAAATCTTTTGCTGCATCTTTAATAGAGAGCTTTCGAAATTACGATATTATTGCCCGTATAGGAGGGGAAGAGTTTGCGGTGTGCCTGCCTAATACCTCAATAAAAAATGCTATCTATGCTTGTGAAAGGTTACGAGCTAGCGTTGAATACATGAGAGTACCATTAAATAACGGTTCAAAAAAAGAAATAGGCATCACGGTAAGTATTGGTGTTGCTTCAAGTGTTAGTGCTTCTTTAAATATAGATTGTTTATTAAAACAAGCCGATATTGGTTTATATTATGCAAAATCACAAGGAAGAAACCAAGTACCCACATTCCGCACATAAATTAAAAAAACCATCTAATAATTTTCGTCAGTGGCTGCCAAGAACAGTAAAATCGTAGCGTTCGTTTTACCGCCATTTATCAACGCGCACGATGAATACGGCC